>JAPUDO010000001.1 GCA_027493055.1 Niabella sp.
GCATCCTTATCCAGTAATAAAAAAGCTTTGAGATTATTCTACATAATCCTATGTTCAACAATCAATGCTCAGTGAAAATGTAGGATATTAAATATTAAATGTAGCATGTTAAGTCTCCGACCGCATCCAGTATCCGGTAAAACGATTGGCATATCAGAACAAAGAAAGATCCTGGTAAAAGCTGAGTATCTTACTTCTGAGGATGCAGTCATACTGGGCATTCAGTAAATTCCGGGTAGTGCGGTCCAGGTTATTTTTAGCCGTAAGATAATCAATTATATTCCCAACACCTTCATTAAACCTTGCTTCTGCAGCTTCAAAAGATACTTTATAGGAATGTACCTGCTGTAATAATGTTTTGTAGCGGTCAATGGCTGTTTGCATATTCAGCGTAGCCTGGTCAATATCCTGCTGCAGCTGTCTTTTTGTATCGGCTGCACTGGTTTCATTGCGTTGTATCTCCAGTTGCGCCAGCTTTATTTTATTACGCTGCTGTAAAGCGTTAAACAAGGGGATTCTTAAAGAAACGCCCAGCGATGAGTTAAGATTATTGTTGAGCTGGTTTTCAAATGGAATGCGTGATTGCGCATAATGGTATTGCTTTTCAAATACGGGAACCTGCTGTTCGTTTACAAGCACATAATTTTCTGATGGCGCAAATCCTGTATTCAGAAGGCTGCTTTGCGTAGCTACGCTTGAATACTGCGTGTATAAATTTCCTCCGAGGCTTAAAGCAGGCCATAATCCACCTTTAACAGCTTTTAAAGCCCTTTGAGCACTTAGTGTTCTGAGATTTGTTGCTTTTACAAGCGCCAGGTTGTGCAGAGCGGTTTCATAAACAGATTTGCTGTCTGGCCGCTGAATAAGAGGAACTGCACCGGTATCAACTTTTTCAAAAACGACAGAGCCGTCATAAGGAATATTCATTAACCGGAAGAGGCTGAGCTTTGCGGATTCGAGGTTGTTATAATTATCTGTTATAGCCAGCTGGTCATTGGCGTATTGTCCCTGCATATCTGAGAGGTCAGATGGTTTAATAGAGCCTTCATCATTTAAAATGGCCAGTCTTTCTACCTGCTTTAAAGAAAGCGCTTCCTGTTCTTTCAACATAGCCGATTGTTCCGTGAGATTTAATACCTGCAGATACGCCAGGATGATATTGATAGCAAGGTTGTCTTTTTGTTGCTGCAATTCCATCTGTGAAGCCTGCCAGTTCAGGCCTGCCTGTTTCATTAAATTTATTTTTGACAGGCCACTGAATAATATAATATCACTGTTTAAGCTATAGCTGGATGCATTGAATGATTGAGTTACCGGTGAGTTTGTAAAGGGATCGATGCTGCGGCCCTGGTTAACGCTGTAACCTGCCTGTCCGTTCAGGTCGGGCAACAGGTTCAGTTTTGCCTGTTTGTAATTTATTTTTTCCGATGCTGCGGCAGTGCGGCGCTGTTCAATATCAAAATTTTTTTCTATGCCGGTTTCAACACATTCCCTGAGCGTCATTATTTTTTGTGCCTCAATAAAAGTAACAGCATGTAATACTAATACCAGCGCTATAAATTTTATACTGTTTTTTCTGCTTTCTTTCATCCGTAAATAATTTAAAGGGTAAATTACCTTTTTGCTGTCGGTGATAAATACGCGACAGCAGCGTTTGCCATAGCAGGATGTTATCACCCGTCCCAAAGTATCGGCTATTACATGAAAAAAGTAATGCACGCTATTTAAGCATTGCTGATCATGCCGTCCAGCAGGTTCACAATGCGGTTACCATACGCAGCATTTTTTTCTGAATGTGTAACCTGTATAATGGTCATGCCTTCTTTATTTAATTGCCTGAACAGCTCCATGATCTCTTCTCCCTGTTTAGAGTTAAGATTGCCGGTAGGCTCGTCTGCGAGCAGCAGCTTCGGTTTTGCAATAAGCGCACGGGCAATGCCTACTAACTGTTGCTGACCGCCCGATAACTGAGCGGGAAACAGGTCCTTTTTAGCCACGATATTAAACCGGTCCAGTATATCGGCGACCATGGCTTTTCTTTCGCTGCCTTTTATATTTTGATAGAGCAGGGGCGTTTCAATATTTTCATAAACAGTAAGCTCATCAATCAGGTGATAAGCCTGGAATACAAAGCCGATATATTGTTTGTACAGGCTGGCCCGTTGCTTTTCTTTAAGCTGGTGCACAGATGTGCCTGAAAAATGATATTCCCCTTCATCAAAACCATCCAGCATGCCTATCACATTCAATAATGTGGACTTACCGGAGCCCGATGGTCCCATTATGGAGATAAACTCCCCTTCGTTTACATCAAGATGTATGTCTTTCAGTAAAAAAATACGATGATTACCGTTGTTTACCCATTTGTAAATTTTTTTCAATTGTAACATATAAATAATTTATGATTCCTGATTTGAGATTTCTGATGTCATATCCTGAAAAAAGGATTATTAATATTCAATGATAAAGTCGTCCTGCCTCTTATCAACTTTCAAACTTTAAACTTACGCTCTGCAATGCATCCTTGCCTCGCAGTCTTATCCTATTATTTGCAATGAGGCTACTCTGCCCGCAAACTCCTTACGGGGTTGGCTAAAGCCGCTTTTACTGTTTGAAAACTGATTGTGATAATAGCGGTAGTTGTCACTAATAATCCGGCTACTAAAAACATCCACCAACTAATATTGATCCGGTATGCAAACTCCTGTAACCATTCATTTAGTAAAAACCATGATATGGGCGTAGCTATTGCAAGCGATACTGCAATTAATCCTACCATTTTCCTGGAAAGTAGTATAGAGATATCTGCAATTGTTGCTCCCAATACTTTCCTGATGCCTACTTCCTTTGCCCTGTTTGCCACACTTAACAGTGAGAAACCGAAAAGACCCAGGCAGGCAATAAACACCGCGAAAACCCCGGCAGTATTTATAATTTTCTGCCATCGCAGATCTGCCGTGTACATTTCCATTAATGAATCGTCCAGAAAAGTAAAATCAAATGGATATTCATTGGTAATATTTTTCCATTCTTTTCTAAAGCCTTCGATGGTACGGTTCATTTCTCCGCCTTTTACTTTAAACATAAAATAGTTTTCATAAAAATCGGTCAGTATATGCTGTTGTGGTCCTATCTCTTTTGTAAGCGTTTCAAAATTGTAGTCTTTAGATACGCCTATTATTGTGCTCCGGATAATATCGTTATATGCTCCAATCTTTGCATCAGGACCCAAAAGTTTAAAAAAGGTTTCATTGACTACGCAAGCTCTTGCTTTTTTAATAGTATCTGAATTAATGTTTTTAGAAAAATCACGCCCTTCAATAACAGGTATATTCAATAATTTGAAATAATCATAATCTACCCGTATCTGGCTATACCATTTTTGTTCTCCATGCAGCTTAAATCCATTGTAGTTATAGGAGCCGGTTAAGCTTCCTCCTATGCCAGACATCCCCAAAATGGAGGGTTGTGCATTAGCATAATTAAATAACCGCTCCCTGATCATTTTTCTTTTATCACCCATCGCCTCACTTTTGATTAGTAGTATCTGTTCTTTATCAAAACCAAGGTCTTTCCGGCTGATATGGCGCATTTGGGCACCCACTACAATAATGGAAACTACCAGAATAATACAAATGGAAAACTGTAGTATAATAAGCGGATTGGAAAACCGTGGATTGATTTTGAATGTAGATCCGCTTTTGAGTACAGCTACAGGTTTAGTGCCGGAAACTACAAAAGCAGGATAAAATCCGGCAATAATACTTATTATTAAAGATAATCCGATACCTGCCAGCAATATCTCTTTAGAAGGGATAATGTCAAAAGATATTTGAGTGTTAACCATCCCGTTAAAAACGGGTAAACTGGTATATGCCAGTAATAAAGCAACAACTGTACAAATAACTGTTGTGAGCAATGTTTCAAACCAGGACTGCATAATAAGGTTCCATCTGCCCGCTCCGATTATTTTACGCAAGCCCATTTCTTTAATGCGGCTTACTACATTTGACACCGCCAACAATATATAATTTACGCAGGCAAGCAATAAAATAAGCAGGAATAAACTAAATAGTAGATTAAGTACTTTGGGGTTGGTATAATGCCCCCAACTGTTTGCTTCATAATGGCATTCATCAAGAGGCCGTAGTATCCACTGGTAGTTTTTCACCTTTTCAGGATCTGCGTTCAGTAGTGCATCCTGGTAATAACCCCGCATCCAGTTATTTAATTTAACTTTAAATACCGAAGTGTTCACACCGTCCTGTAATTCCAGTATATACTCATGGCTGCTTGTGTTAAACCTGTTCTTTATTCTGTCCTGGTAATCGGGGGCAGCTGTTACACTTCTTACCATATTAAACCGGATACCAGAATTAGCCGGCACATCTTTAGCAACGCCTGTTATAGTATAAAGCCTGCTGCTATCGCCATCAATAATGAGTGTTTTACCAACTGCATTTTTGTTGCCAAATAATTTTTGTGCCATTGTGTTGGTAATGACAACGCTATTATTTCCCTGGAGAGCAGTTTTGGCATTACCCCATAGTAAAGGGAAACTAAAGTTTTGGAAGAAGTTGTCATCAGCATCAAGTATATGGCTTTCTTTAAATACTTTATCGCCTGCTTTTACAATTTTATCATATCCGTCTTCGGAATTGCCAGACATCCTGGTGATACTTTTTACTTCAGGAAAAACAGATAGAATATCCTGGGCTATAACCATGGGAAATACTACCTGATTTTTTTCTGTATTGATCCCGGATAGTTGTTGAAAAAAGTTTCTTTCTTTTGGTTCATCACTCCGGGCAAATAAGGAAGTGGCTTCCAGTCTGAAGAGATGATCTTTCTTGCTATGAAAACTGTCCACTGATTGCTCATGACGCACATAAAAAAATAAAAGCAGAGACAAAGCGATTGAAATGCTTAATCCAATGATATTGATACTGCTCACTATTTTATTTTTCCAAAGTGTTCTGAATGCAATTTTGAAGTAAGTTTTAAACATAAAAAGCGATTTATGATGTCGGATGTATGATTGCTGATTTATTCACTATTGACATTTCATTATTCACTTGTTCATTCCGTTCTCAGGTTTTTTACCGGATTAGCTGTTGCGGCTTTTATAGCCTGAACGCTTACTGTTATCAGTGCAATCAATAGTGCAGCTGATCCTGCAGTAATAAATACCCACCAGGAAATATTAATGCGATATGCAAAGCTTTGCAACCATTTGCTCATAGCCCACCATGCTACGGGAAAGGCAATGGCTGATGCTATTAATACCAGCTTTACGAATTCTTTGGATAACATTTGTGTTATTTGTGTTACACTGGCACCTAACACTTTTCTGATGCCGATCTCTTTGGTGCGTTGTTCAGCAGTATAAGTTGCCAAGCCAAACAAACCAAGACATGCAACAAAAATGGTGAGTATAGAAAAGATATTTAAAATAGTTCCCGTTTTTTGTTCTGTTGCGTAAGTGTTATTAAAAAGATCATCCATAAAATTGTATTCAAATGATTCTTCTGTTTTGTAACTATCCCACTGCCTTTTCATGGTTGCGAGCAAGCCTGCAACGTCTGTGGTTTTTATTTTAAAGATCAGCCCGCCTTCAGGTTGCAGTGTCATATATAATGGACTGATGGTTTCATGCAACGATCTGAAATTAAAGTTTTTGATCACGCCAATTACATGAAAAGGAAAGTTGTCGCCTTTATCGCTGTTCTGTCGTATTACTGTTTTACCTATAGCTGTTAAAGCATTCCAGCCCAATGCTCTTGCTGCTGTCTCATTCAATATAATGGCGGAAGAATCTGTTGCAAAATCTTTAGAGAAGTTCCTGCCGCTGATCATTTGCATCCCCATCGTTGGAATATATTGTTCATCTATATGATAATCTACACCGCTTACTATTTGTTTGTCGTTGCCTTGCGGAAAAGCCAATCCATTATTGTAATTGCTTGGCCCGGCAGGTTTATACCAGGAGGTAGTAGCGCTTACAATCCTAGGATCCTGTAGCATCTGCTGTTTAAATACCTGTTCATTTTTTCCCAATGCATAAGAGTTTGGGATCGTAATGAGTTGTTCTTTATTATAACCAAGATCTTTGGTTTGTATATACTTCATTTGCTGGTATACTACAATTGTTCCGATGATCAATGAAACAGAAACAAAGAATTGAAATACAACCAGGCTGCTTCTCAAACCAAAGCTTTTATGGTTGGCGGTAAGTTTTCCTTTTAATACAGCTGCCGGTTTAAAAGATGACAGATAGAGCGCGGGATAGATACCAGCGGTAATACCAACTATTAATCCCAAACCAATGAAAGCAATAGCAGTTTTTGCATTAAAGCCTAATTGCTTGTCGGAAATGGAGTTGAACACCGGTAAAGCCAGCTGCACCCATACAAACGCAATGATCAATGCAAGTAATGTAATGAGTATTGATTCAGATAAGAACTGTTTAATAAGCTGGGATCTGTTCGAACCTGCTACTTTCCTTACACCGACCTCCTTTGCTCTTTTAGAGGCGCCTGCTGTAGAAAGATTAATGAAATTGATGCAGGCAACAATCAGCATAAATGCAGCTACCCCTGCAAAAATGTAAGCATACATTGCATTTCCGCCCGGTTCAAATTCATTGTTTGTGTCTGAATGGAGATGTATATCTGTTAATGGCTGCAACATAAAGGCCAAAGAGTTTCCTTTACCTGTGAATTGTTCCAGGTTCAAACCCATCTGCTGCTGTATTTGCGGACCCATATATTTTTTGACCATTGCAAGAAATCCAGCTTCTGTTTTCCGCAAATTGGTACCGGGTTTTAATAAAAGATAGGTATGATATCCCCCAGACATCCATGAATCTGATGTGGCATCTGCATAACCTATCATTGAACCAAACATATCAAAATGAAAATGTGAATTAACCGGGATATCTTTAATTACCCCAGTCACTTTATAAAGTTCAAAGCTGTCTTTAAAAGCAGCTGTTTTACCAACAAAAACATTTAACATCTTTCCCAAACTACCTTCTTCCCCAAAATATTTTTTAGCAGTTGATTGCGTGATCACAACCGTGTGTGGCTGAAGCAAAGCGGTTTTCGCATCACCTTCAATCATCGGCAGGGTAAAAATGCTGAAGAGGTTGGGATCAGCAAATGCAAACCGGGTATCTTTAAATACTTTGTCCTGATACAAGATCTTTGAGCTGCCATAATTCAGGATCCTTGTGGCATCCTGTACTTCAGGAAAATCCTTTTTCATGGTTTGCGCTACAGGCGCCATTACAACGCTCTCATTTATCTTACCTCCGTTTATATCTGCCCGAAAAACAACCCTTACAATATCATCCGCATTTTTGTTAAACTTATCATAGCTCAGTTCATCCTGCACATACATGATAATAATAAAACAGGTTGTAATACCAAGTGATAAACCAAGTATATTAATTGCGGAAAACAATTTGTTCTTACGGATATTCCGGTATGCTATTTTTATGTAGTTTTTAAACATTGTTTGAACGATGATTGAGTTACAGGTTCCCGGTTTCTTATTCCGGATTGCCTGATATGAGATAATTTATTCTTCTTCACCTCTTGTTATTCACTATTTCTTCCTCATTCTGTTCGTAACGATTTCACCGGATTCGCTGTTGCCGCCCGGATGGCGTTCAGGCATACTACCAGTAATGTCAGCAACAATACTAGAACCCCTACTATCATAAATATCCATATACTGATTTCTATATGATAAGTGTACTTTTCCAGCCAGTGATGCATAAACCACCAGGTAAGCGGTATCGCAATGAAAAATGAGATCAATACCAGTTTTAGGAACTGACCAGATATTAACAGTAATACCTGCTGTACCGTTGCGCCCAGCACTTTCCGGATGCCTATTTCTTTAAACCTTTTTTCTATCGTAAAGGATGCCAGGCCAGCCAGTCCGATGCAGCAGATAAAGATGGCCAGACCGGCAAAAATATTGGTCAGCTTACTGATCAATTCCTCTGCCAGGAATTTTTTCCCGAACTCTTCGTCGGCAAACTGGTATGTAAAAGGATAAGCCGGATTGTATTTTTTAAATACCGATTCGATAAAAGGCAGTGCCTTTTGTGGCAACATCCCCTCATTGAGCCGCAGTGTGATTACACCGGTGGCACGCGGGTTGTAAAAGGTAAACATGGGGTCTACTGGCTGGAAGGGTGATTCCATGATCACATTTTCCGTAACACCGGTAACCGTATATTTATCATCCCCAAAGCGTATTTCTGTTCCCACGGGGTTTTTCAGCCCCATAGCATCTACAGCCGCACGATTGAGCAATATAGATGCAGCGTCCGAAGGCATTCCGGCGAAATCATGCCCCTGGAGGATTTTGATCCCCATCGTCCGGGCAAAGTCCATATCCGTACGGATGCCGGAAAAAATAATACTAATACCTGGAGGCTTGCCATTCCAGTCAGGCGCATTAAACTTCCACCATACCTGTGTAATGGGAGAACTGGAGCGGGTCAGTGACTGTACCATGCGGCTGTTGTATAATTCCTGTTTTATAGCGGTGAAATTCTTTTCCGTCTCATCGGTACCAGTAATCATGATCAGATTATTGGACCGGTAGCCTATATCCCTGTTCTTTATATGTTGTATTTGCCGGTACACAATAATAGTGGACGAAATGAGCAAAATAGAGGCTACGAATTGCCCTACCACCAGAAAATGCCGGGGTAAAACAGCCATTTTACCTGCCAGGAAGGTGCCTTTCAGTACTTTTACCGGGTTAAAAGAAGATAAGTACAGGGCAGGATAGCTTCCGGCCACGACGCCGGTAAGCAATACGATGATCAGGGAACCCAACCAGAAATAAGGCTCACCGATATCAAATGACAGCTCCCTGCCCACCAGCGTATTAAACGCCGGCAGGAGCAGATATACAGCAAGCATGGAAAGCAAAAAGGCCATCAGTACCAGCAGGGCAGATTCACAGAAAAATTGAAGGATCAATGACCTTCTGCTACTGCCCAGTGTTTTACGAATGCCTACTTCCCTGAAACGTTTTTCCGAGCGCGCCGTAGACAGGTTCATGAAATTCACACAGGCGATCAGTAAAATAATGATCCCGACAATACTAAAAAGCCGTATATATTCGATCATGCCACCCACATTCTTTCCATCTTTAAATTCGCCATACAGGCGCCATTTGCTCATGGGGAAGGTAAAATAAGCGCTGCCTTTGTCGCCGGGATCATGTTGCCTTTTAATTGTATTGATCGTACGGTCGATCTGTTTTAAATCGGCCCCGGGGATCGCCTGTATATATACCCGCCATCTTGAGCCGCTCCAGTTGTGCATCATCTGCTTTGTATCTTCATCAGCATAATCGAAGGGGCGGATGAGCTCAAACTGGAAGCTGGAGTTACCCGGCGGGTCAGCCACTACGGCTGTTACTTTTACATCCCGGTTCTCTTCCACAATCCTGATAGTTTTATTGATCGGGTCCGCATTACCAAACAGGGCTTTCGCTGCGGCGGCAGTGATCACGATGGAAGAAGGGTCCTGTATTGCTGTTGTGGCATTCCCTTTCAGAAACTTCCAGGAGAGCATGTCAAAAAAACGATCGCTTACCGTAATACTGTTTTTCTGCAGCAATACGTTTTTGTAACGCACCGTAATATCATAATCCTGCGTGGTAACCACGGCATTTTTCACCAGAGGGCTGGTTGCCTGCAATTCCCGGGCCAGCGGCAATACCATATTATAATCGGTGAACACACCGTTGGAGGCAGGACGGTTGGCGATCACCGCGTGGATGTTATCATAGTTTTTATGAAACCGGTCGTAATTGATCTCATCCCGTACCCACAGCAGGATGAAAATGGTGCAGGTAATACCAAGGGTAAGACCCAACAGGTTGGTAAAAGCAAAGCTTTTGCTCCTTAATAAATTCCGCCACGCTATTTTAAAATAATTCTTAAACATACCGGTTGATTTAGGATGTTGGATGTATGATCGCTGATTTATTCACTATTGACATTTCATTATTCACTTGTTCATTCCGTTCTCAAACTCTTCACCGGGTTGGCTGTTGCTGCTTTAATAGCCTGGTAGCCAACCGTTGACATAGCTATCAGCAACACAATGCTACCTGCTGCCACAAGCGGCCATGCGGTAAGTGTAAAATGATAATCGAATTTTTGCAGCCATTTATTCATATACCACCATGCTATTGGTAAAATGAGCACAGAGGAAATTATAACAAGCACTAAAAACTCCTTAGACAATAATCCCACCAGCCTTAGTACGCCGGCTCCCATCACTTTACGAACGCCTATTTCTTTAGTACGTTGCTCTGCTGCAAAGGCGGACAATCCCAGCAACCCAAGACATGAAAGTAGTATGGCCAGGCCGCCAAAAATATTAGCGATTGCGCCCAGGTTTTTTTCTCCTTCGTATTGGCGTTTCAGGTTATCGGCAATAAATTTAATATCGGGAGGATAGGAGGGGTTAAGCCTTTTTATTTCTTTATTAATGGCATCAACCGAGGAGGCAATATTTTTTGCGGGGTTTAGCCGCATGGTTAAAACAGGAAGCGTTTTACCATACCATACCAGCATTGGATTTTTTTTGTAATAAGGCGAGCCTTTCAAAATATCTTTAAAAACGCCTATTATTGAGTATTGGTTTCCGTCCCCGTCTTTCAGTGTTGATCCCACCGGAGCATCAAGCTTCATCATCTTCATTGCCGTTTCGCTTATAAGTATGTTTTTACCGGTTGTGTCTGCGGGAAACGTTCTCGAAAAATCACGCCCTTCTATTATTTCCGCTCCAATGGTGTTGGTAAAATCATAGCCTGCGCCAAACAGATCTATCAGCATCTTTTCATTTTCCTTTTTCCCCGGCCAGCTAAATCCCCAGCTATTATTACCTCCCTGTGTAATGCTGATATTTGTTTGGGCAGAGGATATGATAATGTTTTTTGTAACCAGATCGTTTTGTAATGCTTCTTTGTGTTTAAATAAATCACCTTCCAGGTTTATTTCAATAAGATTATCTGCATTATACCCTATTGGTTTACTTTTTATATATTGAACCTGCTGGTAAATACAAATAGTTGCTGCAATAAGAAAAATAGCAGTGCAAAACTGCAAGGCAACGGATATTTTACGCACCGGTACTGCTGACCCGGGCTTAATAGTGGTCATCCCCTTTAAAATATTCAGTGGATTGAACGAAGAAAGATAAAATGCCGGATAAGCCCCGGCAACCAATGCTGTTACAAGTGTGATCAGTAAAAGAGCTGAGCAGAAATAAATATTGCTAAAAGGCAGATTCAGCGTTATTCCCAAAAGTCTGTTAAAATAGGGAATACATAATACCAACAGACCTATTGATACCACAACTGCAAAAAGAGTGATCAGCAACGACTCTCCCAGGAATTTAAAAATAAGGGCTCTGCTGCCAGATCCGATTGTTTTAAGAATGCCCACTTCTTTTGCACGTTGCTGAGAGCGCGCAGTGCTCAGGTTCATGAAATTAATACAGGCAATCAGCAAAATAGCAATCGCCAGAAATATGAACAGGCGAATTTGCACGATATAACCCGAACCTGTAGGTCTGCCATCTTTAAACTCATGGTACAAATGATTTTTAGCTAAAGGAAAAATAAACGCTTCAGCCTTGTAGTCATTCTGATTAGCCATTATCATTTTCCGGATAACACCATCCGCGCTTTTAAAATCATTTACTGATCTCAATTGTACATAAGTATCTGTAAAGTTGGAACCCCACCCGGCATCTTTGGTCCAGGGGTTTTCATTTTCAAGAACGTGCCAGGGCAATACATAATCAAATTGAAAGGACTCGTTGGGCAAGGGACTTTCAATAACTGCGGATACAACCAGCGGTACCGTATCATTGCGCATCACCGTTTTACCAATGGGGTCCTCATTACCAAAAAGCTTTGCTGCGAATTTGTCGGTAATAACAATATTATTGGGTGCCGATAAAGCGGTTCCGGCATTTCCTTTTATAAAAGGATAACCGAACACTTCAAAAAAAGAAGGATCGGCATTTAAGCCTGATGTGCGAAAAACATTATCCTTGTAACGGGTAATACCTCCTGCAAAATAATTGTTTACCCTCAATGCATGTATAACGCCCGGTACCTGCTCTTCAATAGCTTTTGCCATAGGTCCCGGCGATACCTGGTAGGTAAATACATCGTTCTCCGAAAACTGGTTGCTTTGTATGACATAAATATTTTCAAGGTCTTTAAACCGCTTATCCCAGCTAAGATGGTAGTTGGCATACAGCAACAGCAGCAGGCAACTGGCAAGGCCAATTGCAAGACCCAAAACATTGATAAGCGAGAAGCTTTTATTTTTTAAAAGATTCCGCCAGGCGGTTTTTATGTGGTTCTTAAACAAGGTTTATAATTTTTTAATACTCAATCGTGAACTGTCAATTACCTTATCCGGTTCTTAGACTCTTTATCCTGCTAAAAACATGATCTCTGTTTTCATCACTCCGTTCGCAATGCTTCGACGGGGTTGACTGTTGCTGCTTTAATTGCTTTGATGCTTACTGTTACCAGCGCAATCCCAAATGTTATTAAAGCGGCTAATACAAAAATCCACCAGCTTATTGCTGTTTTGTACGCGAAATGCTGCAGCCATTTATTCATGGCCCAATAACCCACAGGTAATGCAATGCAGCTGGCGATCAACACCGGTTTTAATAAGTCTTTTGACAACAATACAATAATATTTTGCACAGAAGAGCCCAGCACTTTTCTGACACCGATCTCTTTGAAGCGTTTGGTTGCAGTAAATGATGCTAATCCAAATAAGCCCAGGCAGGCCACAAAAATGGCGAGACTGGCAAATACGGTTAATATGCTCTGCTGACGAATATCTTTTTTATACATATCGTTAAACTGCTGATCCAAAAATTTATATTCAAACGGATAGTCCGGTGCTGCCTTGTCGTACTCCGCTTTAATAAGTTTCAGGCCGGACGATATATGCCCTGCCTTCAGTTTTATTAATATTGTCCTTCTGTCCATTGCCGATGAAATGACCAGGGGATCGATGTTTTGCTTTAATGTTTGAAAATTAAAATCATTTACCACCCCGATAATCCTGCGCTTTGCATTATCACGCACCGTGTTCTGTATCCATTTCCCAACGGCTTGCTGTGGTGTCCAGCCAAGCTTTGCTGCGGCTGTTTCGTTTATCAGCACGGCATCGGTCGTGTCTGTTGGAAACTGTGATGAGAAGTCTCTGCCTGCAATAATGCTTAACCCTAACGTTTTTACAAAATCAAAATCTGCAAATTCTGTTCTGGCATTCCATCGTTCACTATGCCCTTCCACATCAAACATGTGGCCGTCAAAAAAGCCGCCTGGCTCTCCCGACATACATGATACAGACTGTACTATGCTCTGGTTTTGCAAACCGGTTTTAAAAGCATTCATATTCTGGTAAATATCATTGTTGTCGATCGGCACCATCACTGTTTGTTCTTTATTATAACCTAACTGCCTGTTTTTTACATAGCTGAGTTGCTTGGCAATTACAATAGTGCCAACAATCAGCAATACAGAAATGCTGAATTGTATAACAACTAATATTTGCCTGAATGATGCACTGCTTTTACCGGATTTTAATTTTCCTTTTAATGCCTGCACCGGTGAGAAGGCGGATAAAAAAAATGCAGGATAGCTGCCCGCCAGAACCCCAACAATAACGATAACCCCGAAAAAGAATAACCAGATGGACAGTGCATTCCAGGAAATGCTTAATGCGAATCCGAGCAGCTGGGTGTACCAGGGCATTACTACCAATAACAAACTAACGGAAAGTAAACAGGAAATAGCTGTGAGCAAAACAGATTCGCCGATGAACTGCCAGATTAAATTATTGCGCAAAGCGCCTAACACCTTGCGCAAACCAACCTCTTTTGAACGCTCGGCTGCGCGAATGGTGGAAAGATTCATAAAATTGATGCAGGCGATTAATAATATAAGAATGGCAATGGAAAGAAAAATATATACTACAGTTTTGTCGCCATGCTTTACAGTGTCGCCATATTCTGAAGGCGTTTCAAAATAGATATCTTTTAAAGGTGTTAGCGAAAGTGTAAAATGAAAGCCATACCTCCGCATAGCACTGCCCATATATTTTTCGATAAACTGCGGCAACTGCTTTTCTACCTGTGCTTGTGTAGCATGCGGGCTTAACTGAACATAAGTGAATATGCCATTGTTAATCCAGGTAGTCATCCAGCTTCTGTCTTTATAGTTTTCAAGGGGAACAACCAGGTCGAATTGCAGATGCGAATTGGAAGGAATATCTTTTGCAATGCCGGTCACTTTCAGTGGCAGATCTTTATCAAGGGTTACCAGCTTGCCCATTGCATTATCAATGCTTCCGAAATATTTTTTTGCTGTGGTTTCCGTAAGCACCACATTTCCAGGTTGCTGCAAAACGGTTGAAGGATCTCCTTTTACCAACGGAAAAGAAAACAGCTTGAAAAAATCGCTGTCCACATCTACCACCTTCTTTTCGTGGAATGATAGGTTGCCGATTGTAACAAGGTTATCGGTAGGGTTTACTCTTACAGATTTTACTATTTGTCCTTTAAAATCGTTCAACAGTGCAGGCGAGTATGGCCCCGATAAATAAGCAACACTTGTTGATTTGCCTTCGCGCTCAAATGCTCGCATCACCCGATAAATATTATTGCCGTTCTTTTGAAAATTATCAACACTGAATTCGTTCATGATGAAAAGAAAGATCATCATACAAACAGTAATGCCGATAGTGAGGCCTAAAATATTAATGAGCGAAAAGACCTTACTCTTCATCAAATTACGCCATGCGGTTTTGAAATAATTCTTTATCATGCCTGATTTGTTTAAAGCACTATTCACTTTTATTATTCCTTTCTGTATGCTTGATCCTGATAAAGACAGGATTTTATCACTTTTCATTCCGTTCGAAGCGATTTAACCGGATTCGCCATTGCGGCTTTTATGGCCTGGTAGCTAACCGATATTGCGGCGATCATAACAGCCAGCGCGCCTGCGAATAAAAACATCCACCAACCGATATCAATTCTGAAAGCAAAATCCTGTAGCCATTTAACCATCAGCCACCATCCAATAGGAACTGCTATGACCAGTGAAATAAAAACCAAGAAGAGAAAGTCTTTCGATAATAGCCTTATAATTCCTGAAACGGAGGCCCCGAGCACTTTGCGGATCCCTATTTCCTTGGTACGCTGAAGAGCTGTAAACGTTGCCAGGCCAAAAAGCCCTAAACAACTGATAAAAATAGCAATGACCGTTGCCGTTCGGACCAGCGTTTGTGTTCGCATTTCGTTTTTATAAAACGCACCGATAGTGTCATCGTAAAATTCATATTTAAAAGGAGCTTCAGCATAGACCTTTTTCCATTCTTTTTCGATAGAACTGATGGCCTTTTCCCAATCTTTGGGCTGGTTGGGTAATTTTATATTAAAGGTGCGTAACCGATCCTTATCAGAAACGAATACCCCGGGGGCAATATCGGATCGCATGCCCGATTGGTTAAAATCTTTTACAACACCAACGATCGGATAGATCTTACCACTGCCTGGAACAAGCAGCTGTTTTCCTATCGCCGTCTGTGGCGTGCCAAATCCCAAAACCTGAAGAGCTTTTTCATTAATTACCAGAGACGTTGTTGTATCAGCCTGTTTGAAATTATTACCCGCTAACAGCGTTATGCCATAAAAGTTTAGAAAAGCCGTATCCACGTTTTTCATTTGCAGCTGAGCCTGCACCTCCTCTTTCCCGTTAAAATAAGTGTACACGCTTCCTACATACATTTCTTCCATTGGCCGGTCTCCCAACGATACGTTTTTGATCATTGTATTTTTAAGCAATTCGTTTCTTAAAACAAACTGTTTATCCTTGTATTCCTTTTTATCTGCAAGCCGGTATGGAACTGAAAAGGTAATAACCGCGTCTTTATTAAACCCGGGATCTTTATGCAGCATATATTTAAGCTGTTGACCAATGATAATGGCACCTATAATGAAAACCTGGGCAATCAGGAACTGGAATACGATCAGGCTTTTTCGAAAAGTGATTTTATTGCGACCGATCACTTTTTCAGTTCTTCCTTTCAGCACTTCTACTGTATTTACTTTTGAGGAGAGCCATGCGGGGTACAGACCTGATAAGAGCGAGATCAGGAATACCAGCAGCAGCATAAAGCCTGCCATGGCCGGGTAATTCATGTAATCAAGGATCCCCACAGGCAAAAAGTTTTCTAAAATTCTTACGGCAAAAAAGGTCAGCACAAATGAGAACAGCGCAGCTAATACCGTTACCATAAACGTTTCTGCAACGAACCTGGCAATCAGGCTTCTCGCCGAGCTGCCTAATGTTTTCCGGATTCCGATCTCCTTCGCCCGCCTCGGTAACAAGGCAGTGCTCAGGTTGATATAATTAATACAGGCAAGGAGCAATAAAAAACCACCTGTAATCATCAGGCCGAACAATACCTTTTTATCGGCCGTTCTTGTTTGTGAGCCATATTGTACGGCAAAATGCTTTTCTTTTAAAGGCAGTGCCTCGTACCAGCTCCTGTATTTGTATTTTTCAAAGCTTTCTTTATTATGCTGGTGATTGATCTTGTTTAGCTGGGCTACAACATTTTTTACATCACCATGTTTACCTGTTTTTATAAACAGCAGGTTGTCGGAGTTTAAGGAAGCCCAGTCCTGATCTGCCATATCATCTCTGCTGACAGACATAAACTCGGTATTGTCCCTGGAAAAACTATTAGGATAGGGGAGGTCAGCCACTACTCCCGATACGGTCCGCCGTAATGTATCACTATACACAAGAGGTTTGCCAATCACCTCTGCCGGCGACAGTTTGGGAAAATATTTCTTCGCCCTGTCATGGGTCAGTACTACATTATCCGGATGTTTAAATGCTGTTTTTTTATTTCCAGCCAGCCATTTATAGTCAAGCATATCAAAATAATCCGGTAGTGTGGTTACCTGGTGAATATCATCTTCTTCCTCTATTTTCTTATTACCGTTATCGGTGGGCACGGTAACGGAGTTATAATGTTTATAAAACATTGGAACAACCAGACCTGCACCTGAGACATCATTGATCAATGCGTTTAGAACCGGTTTTGATACTGCGGCAAAGCCGCCGGTATTACCATCTTCTCTTTTATTCCGGATGATAAGCTGATATATGGATTGCGCTTCTGGTACCTTTTTATCAAAGCTGTTCTCATAACTTACCATCCTGAAAACGATCCAGGCCACACAAATGCAAACGCTAAGCCCAATAATATTAAGAATGGTAAACAAGCGGTTGCGCCATAGCTGCCTGCCAAGTGTTATAAAGAAATTTCCGAACATAAGTATGATTTAATATTTTTTATTATTCTAACAATAGAAAATTGACAATGAACCATGCGTGATTCACTACTCACTATTCACAGTTCTATACCAATATATTCTCCGTAACCGTTTGTCCGTCGAGCATTCTTATAATGCGATGGCTGTATCGTGCGTCGTGCTCGCTGTGGGTTACCATTATAATAGTGGTACCCTGTTCGTTCAGGTCGGTAAGCATTTCCATCACTTCGTTGCCATTGCTGGAATCGAGGTTGCCGGTAGGTTCATCTGCAAGAATGAGTTTGGGCTTATTTACCACGGCCCTTGCTACAGCTACTCTTTGCTGCTGCCCGCCCGAAAGCTGCTGTGGGTAGTGGTTACGCCGGTGCATGATCTGCACTTTTTCCAGCACTTCTTCCACGCGCTTTTTACGCTCGGCGCTTTTTACACCGGTGTAGATCAGTGGCAGTTCTACATTTTCAAAAACCGTCAGCTCATCAATCAGGTTAAAGCTTTGGAACACAAAGCCGATATTATGCTTGCGCAGATCGGCCCTTTTGCGCTCGTTAAAATGAGCCACTTCAATGCCGTTAAAAACAAAGCTGCCACCATCAGGGTCGTCCAGTAAGCCGAGTATGTTCAGCAGCGTGGATTTGCCGCAGCCTGAAGGTCCCATCACTGCTACAAACTCGCCCTCCTTTACTTCAAGCGACAACTTGTTCAGCGCGATGGTTTCCACCTCTTCTGTGCGGTACATTTTTTCGAGTTCGGTAATTTTTATCATAAAGGCCTGATTATATTGTTAATGGTTAAAGATTTATCTATATAGTTTTAAACAAGAGTTCTATTTTTCGTTTACTATTTTTTATATTTTGGTAATCTCAAAAATTATATACTTCATTATCCGGATGCCCTATTCGGTCCTTAAGCTTTTTGCAGGATTTGCAGCTGCAGCTCCTATACTTCGCAGGCATAAAACCAGCATTGCTACGGCCAGCATGCCTGCTGCGCTTATTAAAAAGATCCACCAGCTGATGTTTATTCTGAATGTGAAATCCTGCAACCATTTATTGGAAAAGTACCAGGCAAGGGGAAAGGAAATAACACAGGCAATAATGATCAGCCGCACAAGATTTTTTGAAAGCAATATGATGATCTGTACTGCTGATGCACCCAGCACTTTGCGGATACCTATTTCTTTTACCTTCCTGTTAGCTATAAAGCTTACAAGGCCCAGCAATCCCAGGCAGCTTATAAATAATGCCAGCCCTGTTGCCCATTTCAGTAGAGTAGCAAGACGAAGATCCGCTTCGTATAGTTTTTTTACAGTATCATCTAAAAAGCTATAATCAAATTCCTGCCCCGGGTACATTTTTTGAAACAGCGCTTCTGTTTTATCTATTGCCTTTTTCCAGCCGGTAGCATCGTTACCTGCCAAAGCAATGGATAAAACCGGGATCCAGCTGGCTTTATTTGCAAAAATGGTTACGGGATAAACAGGATTATGGAGCGACATGGTGTTAAAGTCCTTTACAATGCCTGTTATTTGTGCTGAATCTGCAGGCCCGCCTTTAATAAACTGACCTATTGCATCATGAGGATTGTGCAGGTTCATTTTATGTAGCATAGATTCATTGATAAGCACATCCTGTACTTTGGCGCTGGTATCAACGCGTATATTCTTTCCTGCCAATAGCTGTAAACCAAATACGTCAATATAGTTTTCATCGGCACTACGCACATGTATATCGCTATAAATTTCTTCTACCCCATTATTATACCAAATGATTCGTGTGCTGCTATAACCCTGCCTTATGGGAGTTGAAGTGTTTAATGATACATTTTGTACCTGTGGGATGCGCCTTAACTCATTAGCCAGTATAAAGCCCTTACTTTCTCTTTTTTTCATGAAATCGGGCACACTGACAGATATAATGCCCTCTTTTCTTAAACCCATATCTTTATTGAGCTCAAAATGTATTTGTTTGCCAATAACAAATACCACTATCAAAAATACCTGGGCAATTACAAACTGGAACACTGTTAAAACCTGTCTGATCCATATTCCGCGAGGCTTTCCATCGGCGATAACATTATTTTTCAATACCAGTACCGGCCGGAACCTGGAAAGCACAAAAGCGGGGTACATCCCGGCGAGCAGGCTTACTACAAGCAGTAAGACACCTAAAAACACTACTACAGCAGGTTGTAATAATCTGCCGACTTCCAGCTCATGAGGTATAAAATCCTTAAAAACATAAATTAAAACCGGGGTGAGCATAACTGCTAATACACTGGCAAGCCCGGTTATTAAAAATGCTTCTGTTAAGAACTGGTAAATAATTTGTTTTTTACTGCCACCGAAAGTTTTGCGTACGCCTATTTCCTTTGCCCGCAGCGTAGATTGCGCCGTAGACAAATTAATAAAATTGATAACGGCAAGTAATAACAGCAGCGCTGCAAGTAATGCCAGGTTCCGGAGTGTGGTTTTACTGGCCTTTCCGTCAATGTTGGTATTAAAATGTATATCACTTAAGGACTGTAGTTTGCCGATCCAACGGTCTTTGGGATCAATCTCTTTTTGGTTCTGTATAAAAATGTTTTCAACCAGCTTATCCACAGTAACACTATTGGCATTCTTATTCATCTTTATATATAGCTGCCCGTTACTATCTACATTTCGCCATGCCGGCTGCATAAATGATTTTCCGAGGCCGGTTTCTGTATAAGTTTTGAGGGAAATGAAAATACTGCTCCTGAGATCTGTGCTTTCTTTCAAATCGGCAACAATACCGGTTACAAGCACCTGAACGCTATCCTGGAAGGTTATTTGTTTACCTATAATTGTTTCAGGTACGTTTTTGGGAAAATATTTTTCGGCTTCCGACAGGGTAAGCACTACCTGGCCCACCTGAGATAACGCCGTATTAGGATTACCGGCTATCCATTGACGCGGAAATATTTTAAAATAGTTGCCGTCAGCAAAAGATAGCTCATTATTTTTTGTGAATCTTTTTGAATTGCCCGTTTTCGCATCAGGAACATCAACGGTGTATTTATTGCCAAAGGGTGAAATAATTACAGGCGCAGCTATATCAATACCCGGAACACCCTGTGTTATAGCATTCTGCCCTGGCACGCAAAGCCCCGGACTGCTGCCACCCTGCATTTGGGTATATATACGGTAAATATTTTTGCGTTCGGGCACCCATTTATCAAAACTATATTCATATTGAATAATTAAAAAAATAACCAACGCCGCGCTGATGCCAATAGAAAGGGCCAGCACATTTATTGATGTGATAGCTTTGTGTTTCCGGAAATTGCGTAATGCAACCAGTAAATTATTTTTAATCATAAAGCTCCTCCCTATTTTCCGCGTCCCCATATTTAAGAGGCGGAGAAGAATTTTATATTGTTAATGGTTTTGTATTTAAATTTTATATCTGTTATTATTTTACTCTAATTCCTCTCTCCTTCGAAGATGTGTTGGTCCGGAGAACTCTTTTGGAGGGGTGAGATCAGGGAGCTTTTATTACCAGTTCCTGCATATCGTCCCCGTAATTATCATAGCTGCTGGTAACAACTTTATCACCGGGCTTCAGTCCGCTGATCACTTCAAAATAATCGGGATTTTGGCGGCCCAGCTCCACATCTGTTTTATATGCCAGCTTTCCATCTTTGTCCAGCTTATACACCCAACGGCCACCGGTTTTATTATAAAATCCGCCACGGGGCAGCAATAGCGCTTTTGTTTCATCGCTTAAAGCCAGTCTTATCTGTAATGTTTGCCCTCGCCTGATGCCTTCGGGCGCTTTGCTTTTAAAGGCCATATCCACCTGGAAGCGGCCATTGGTAACCTGGGTGTACACTTTTTTAATAGTTAAGACGTAATCTTTGTCTGCGATAGTGGCAATCCCTTCCAGGTCATTATAAATACGCGAAATATAATGCTCATCAATATCCACACGCACTTTATAATCGCCCATCACGTCCAGCTGGCCCAAACGTTCTCCTTTATTTTTATTTTGTCCCACTTCAGCATCCAAAGAAGTAAGCTGCCCGTCAACCGGCGCACGTACAATAAGGTCGCCCACTTTCTGGCGCATTACAGTAAGCGCGTTCTGCGATCCTTTATAAGATTGCTCTGCCTGTGCCAGCTGCTGTTTGGATGATTGTGCATCCTGGCTGATGGTTTGAGTGGCCAGCTTCTTTTTTTCAAGCTGGTAATTGTAAGCATTTTCACTTTGTTTTAATTCCTGCAAGCCGATCGCCTTTTTAGCATACAAATTTTTGTTCACGTTATAAATACGCTCTGCTTCTTTAAGCTGGTTATCCACATCGGTCATTTGATTCAGGTTGGTGATCCTGTTCTGCTGCGAAGCATTTTTAGCGATCTGCATTTGCGTAATAAGGTTATATACCTGTGTTTCCTGCTGTACCAGGCTTAGTTGCAGGTCGGTATTCGACAATCTCAATATAGGCTGCCCCTTCTTCATAAATGCGCCGTCCTCTACATATTTTTCTTCAACGCGCCCGCCTTCCGATGCGTCAAGATAAATAGATGTGAGGGGTTGCACCACGCCATTTACCGGTATGAACTCCCGGAAAGGCCCCTGCTTTACTTCGCTGATGGTAATGCGCTCCGCCTCCACATTTAATTTCCTGTTCCCGGATGTTGCATAAATGCTTGCTGCTACCAGGCAAACGATTGCCGCTATACCTGCTATCAGTAGTATCCTTTTTGCCGGCCATTTCTTTTTTTCAATTATCCTGTCCAAAGTATCTGCCCGTTTTAATTTTTTAAACAAAGCCGGGGCTATTGCTTCCCCGGCGCTAAGATCATACATTGAGAAACGTACATAAATTTTTTTCATTCATAAATTACACAAAGGGTGAATGAAAATTTTTTTGGAGTCCCTCCTGGCTAAAAACAATAATAAAAATTCAGGAGAAATTCACAAACTTAGTTATTAAAATAGTGCCATTTAATCAATATGTTTAGTATCAGTATTTTATCATTTTTAGCATTGGTAAAAATGTGCGGGTCCGTACAACCACTGTCCGGTTTTGATACAGTAGATCTCTTCAATCCAAATTTCTGACGCAACTGTTTTTCAATATTGTAACTTTGGAATATGAAAACATTGACCATCAATATTCCGGATTCAGTAGAACTTGATGAAAAAGACGCCCGGATGCTCCTGGCTGTAAAGCTCTATGAAAAAAGCATTCTGTCTCTTGGCCAGGCGGCAGAAGTAGCCGGTTACTCAAAACGCACTTTTATGGAGCTTTTGGGAGACTATGATGTTTCGGTTTTTAATTATTCTGCTAATGATCTGGAAAATGATACTATAAATGTACAGGGTCATAATCACTGATACAAGTTGTCTTATTCTGCTTGAAAAAATCGGAGAACTTCACTTGCTGCAACAATTATTTGGAACAGTTTTCATAACGCCGGAAATTGCTGAAGAATATGGCTTATTGCTTCCTTCATGGATTGTGGTACAAGAACCTGCCGACAAAAGATATCAATCATTTTTAGAATACGTGGTAGACAGAGGTGAGGCGAGTGCTATTGCGCTTGCAACAGAATATCATCCATCGTTGTTGATTGTGGATGATTTGAAAGCAAGGAGACTGGCAAAAAAGTTCGGACTTGCCATAACAGGCACTTTTGGGATTATTATTGAAGCCAAAGCAAACGGTTTTATTCCTTCGGTAAAACCAATATTGAAGAATATTAAGCAGACTAATTTTAGAATTAGTGAAGATCTGGAAAAAGAGATCCTGAAGAAATCAGGAGAACTATAATGTCTTTAAAAAATATTTCCATATTAGCGGTGGATGATGATCCGGATATGCTGATAGCGCTCAGGCTGCTCCTTAAACCCCGTGTAAAGACCATCACTACCGAAAAGAACCCGGAGCTCCTGCGCAGCCTGCTTACAGAAGAAAATTATGACCTGCTTTTGCTGGATATGAACTTTACCAGTTCACTGCATACCGGTAATGAAGGTATGTACTGGCTCCGTAAGGCAAAAGCATTAAAGCCCAACCTCCAGGTGATCATGATCACGGCTTACGCAGATGTAGACCTTGCCGTGCGAAGCCTGAAAGAAGGCGCTGCTGATTTTATTGTAAAGCCCTGGCATAATGAAAAGCTGATAGAAGCTATTGAGGAGATATACAACAAAAAAGAGAACAGTTCGCAAAAGAAAAAAGCGGCTGGCCCTGAACATGAAAGCGATGGCTTAGATCATTTTATAGGCCATTCGGCTGCGATTAATGAAGTGCTGTACAAAGTGAAGAAAATTGCGCCCACCGATGCCAATATCCTTATCCTGGGAGAAAACGGAACCGGTAAAGACATGATTGCGCATGCCATTCATCAGCAATCATTACGGAATAAGGGTCCTTTTATAAAAGTTGATGTAGGCGCGCTTACATCCAGCCTGTTTGAAAGCGAGCTTTTTGGTCATAAAAAGGGCGCTTTTACTGATGCCCGTGAAGACAGGCCGGGGCGCTTTGAAATGGCATCGGGCGGTACTTTGTTTTTGGATGAGATAGGAAATATATCATTGCCGCAGCAGGCCAAACTGCTTAGCGTGCTGCAAAACCGCATCGTGCACCGGTTAGGCAGCAATGAAGGACGGCCCATTGATATAAGGCTCATCTGTGCTACCAACCTGCCCATGCAGGAGCTGGCCAACGAGGCCAGATTTCGCAAAGACCTTATTTACCGTATTAACACTGTTGAGATCACTTTACCACCTTTGCGCGAAAGAAAAGAGGATGTTTTACCCCTGGCAGTGCATTTCTGTAAGGTTTATTGTGATAAATACATGAAGTCTTTATTGCCGCTGAGCGGGCAGGCCAAAGATAAGCTGTTGCAGTACCATTACTCCGGCAATGTGAGGGAGCTGCAATACGCTATAGAACGTGCCGTGATCATGTGCGAAGGGGATACCCTGCAGGCCGGCGATATTATTTTCTCACCGATAGAAAAATACATCCATACAAATGAGCAGCCGCACACTACCAACCTGGAACTGCTTGAAAAAAGCACCATCATTAAAGTAATAGAAAAGCACGATGGCAATATCACAAGAGCAGCAAAAGAGCTGGGACTTACCCGTACCGCGCTGTACAGGCGTTTAAGCAAATACGATATTTAACTGATGAAGGCAAAACAAAAATACAGGCTTAAATATGTGTTGCGCTTAATCGTATTATTTGTGTTACTGTTTTTAACAGCATGGTTTTTTATAAAAGGGCAGTACCTGGCAGCATCCTTGCTGTTGGTACTCTCTGTATGGCAATGTTATATTTTTTATCATAAGGCGTTGCTTCCTTTTAAAGAGCTGGACGATTTTGCATCAGCTGTAAGATACCGCGATTTTTCCCGGCATTTTAATACCGGCAGCGCTCCGCCAGAGCTGCAGGCGCTCCGCCAGGATTTTAATACGATCAACCAAACCTTTAAACTGATTACCCGTGAAAAAGAAGCTCAGTACCAATACCTGCAAAAAATACTGGAGCTGATAGAAACGGGTATCCTTTTATACGAAACCGGAAATCATAAAGTTCTCTGGGCAAACGAGTCGTTAAAAAAAATAACGCAAATGCCCTATATACCTACCCTGCATTTGCTTGAAAGGAAGAACGTCGCTTTGTATAATGCTATCGTGAGCCTGGAGCCAGGGAGCAGTAATGTATTGTTGCTGGATAGCGAACAATTAAAGATCATGCTTTCTGCAACGGCATTCCATACGGAGGGTAAAAATTACAAGCTGGTGGCACTTCAGAATATTAATGAAGCGCTTGACGAAAATGAAGCGCGGTCATGGAAAAAATTATTAAGTGTAATGACCCATGAGATCATGAATTCAGTAGCGCCTATTGCATCTCTTGCAGAAACATTAAAGCAGCAGTTACAATCGGATGGTAATATTACATCATTGAAAGAAGATGTGAAGCTGGGTATAGAAACTATACAGCGCCGCAGCGAAGGGCTGCTCCAGTTTGCTGCCTCTTACAGAACGCTTAATAAGATAACAGCATCTCATAAAAAAAATATCCTTATCGGAAACCTGTTTGAAAATATTATTCAGCTATTGCTGCCGAAGTTTGAGCAAAAAGGTATTGTTACAGATATCATTCTTAAAGACCCGGTATTAACGCTGAATGCAGACCGTCACCTGGTAGAGCAGGTTATTATTAACCTGCTGCTGAATGCCATTGATGCGCTAAAAGCAACCCGGCAGCCGAAGATCGGTTTATCTGCTTACAGAAGTAATGATAATCGTAGCGTAGTTACAGTAAGCGATAATGGAGCGGGTATTGAGCCAGATGTGCTGGAAAAAATATTCATTCCGTTTTTCAGTACCAAAACCAATGGCAATGGTATTGGACTGAGCCTCTGTAAGCAGATCATGCTATTACATAAGGGTAATATATACGTAAAGTCGGCACCGGGGGTGGGTACTGTTTTTTATCTTCAGTTCTGAGCAGGCTGAACTTACTTGTTCTTTTGCTGTGTGAGGCGTCCTCGCCTCGCACTTTTATGTTATCGCCTCCTGGCGATATCGGTAAAAGCTCAAAAAAGGAATTTGTCACACAGCCTGTTCATCGCTTTTCTCTTCCTCCACATAATCAGGTAAAGCTTTTTTCCTGAAAGAAAAATGGCGTTGTGCCAGGTAGCTTGCAACAGCCACAAAGAAAGTAGTGCCTACCTGGGCAAATGTGGGATATATATGCAGTATTTCCACAGCTAATTTCAGGAGTGCGTAGTTTAGCAATAAATTAAATGCGCAAACGAGCAAGTATCTGAATAATTGCACATGCCCTCTTATTTTGCTATCATCAAACACTACATATTTCATCAGGAAGAAACCAAAGAAAAAAGAGGCTGTAAAAGAGACTATAAGGGCCGCAGTATAAGATTCAAAAGCATAAAATTTAAAGTGGAAATGCTCTGCCTTAAAAATATAATGATAAGAAATATAAAATACCACAAGACCCAGGAGGGTATTGGCAGACCCGGACACCAGGTACCTGAAAGTTTGTAATGGTATTAACTTTTTGAACAGCGGATAGAAAAAATCAATGACCGGAAGTATAAAATTTCTGACATTATAAAAATGCTGCTTCATCTGGTTTGCGAAGATAGGACTAAATTTGCACCAAAATTTAAAGGTATGAGTATTGTTGCGGAATTGAAACCTGTTATTCTAACTACATTAAACAACTTATATAACCAGGAATTTAAAGAAGATGCTGTTGCTATAAATCTTACCAAACCGGAGTTTGAGGGAGATTATACTTTGGTGCTTTTTTCATTTTTGAAGCAGCTGAAAAAGAAACCGGGGGAAATTGGGGCAGAAGTGGGAGCGCAGTTGCTTGCTGATCGCCCCGATCTTTTTACAGCATATAATGTTATCAAAGGATTCTTAAACCTTACTGTTAATAACAGGTATTGGATGGCTTTCCTGGAAAGCAATTTTGCATCGCTAAATACAGAAGCTGTCGAAGGAGGTAAAAAAATCATGCTGGAGTATGCTTCTCCAAATACTAATAAGCCTTTACATCTTGGGCATCTTAGAAATATATTCCTGGGCTGGAGTGTATCGGAAATCTTAAAATCGCAGGGGAACGAAGTATTTAAAAGCTCCATTTCAAATGACAGGGGTATTCATATCTGTAAATCAATGATAGCCTGGAAGCTGTTTGCCAATGGCGCAACCCCTGAAAGCACAGGGATTAAAGGTGATCACTTAGTGGGCGATTATTATGTAATGTTTGGTGAAAAGCATAAGGAGCAGGCCGCCGCACTGATAGGGGAGGGCATGAGTAAAGAAGAAGCGGATAAAAATACACCTATCATGAAAGCCGCCCAGCAAATGCTGGTAGACTGGGAGCATGGCAATGAAGAAGTAGTAGCGCTCTGGAAGACAATGAATAGCTGGGTATATGATGGCTTTGATCAGACCTATAACCGCATTGGTGCTGATTTTAATAAGAATTATTACGAAAGTCAGACTTATTTATTAGGAAAAGCATTTGTGCAGGAAGGATTGAAAAAGGGTGTCTTTTTCCAAAAAGAAGATGGCAGTGTATGGATTGACCTGACTGCTGACGGACTGGATGAAAAGATTGTTCAGCGGAAAGATGGCACTTCTGTTTATATTACCCAGGACCTGGGGCTTGCGGATGAAAAGTATAAAGACTTTCCTTATGATGAAAGTATTTATGTGATAGCCGATGAGCAAAATTACCACATGAAAGTGCTGAAGCTGATCCTTCAGAAGCTGGAAAAACCTTATGCAGACCGCATCCATCATTTAAGCTATGGAATGGTGGAACTGCCAAGCGGCCGGATGAAAACCCGGGAGGGCACAGTAGTGGATGCAGACGATCTTATGGACGAGCTGGTAAAAGTGGCCGCCGCCAAAACCGAAGAGCTGGGCAAAGTGAGTGGCTTCTCTGAAGCAGAGCTGAAAGAGCTATACGAAACTATTGCTTTAGGGGCATTAAAATTTTTCCTGCTGAGAGTTGATCCCAAGAAGCGGATGGTATTTAACCCCGAAGAGAGCATAGATTTTCATGGCTTCACCGGGCCGTTTATTCAATATACACATGCGCGTATCAAATCTGTTTTAAGAAACGAAACTATTAACGATGCAGGTATTGATCCGGATTTATTACCGCTTGAAAAAGAGCTGATCATTTTACTGGAGCAGTTTAATGTTACCATACAGCAGGCCGCAACAGAGTTCAACCCCTCTCTTATTGCTATCTATACGTTTAACGTAGCCAGGCTTTTCAATAGCTTTTACGCAGCGCATTCCATCCGTAATGCTGAAAGTGAAGCTAAAAAGCAGCTACGTTTAAAGATCTCGCAGCTTACGGCAAATACCATTGCTAAAGCCATGAGCTTATTGGGTATTAAAGTGCCCGAAAGGATGTAACAGGTAGGGTGATTTAATTCCCGATGCTCTGCGAAACATTTTGTTTCGCAGGACTATGTTGTAGCCTTTGGCTACATTTAAAAAGCAGCCGAAGTCACAACATGGAGCTTTATGACTATAAGTCCCCAAAAGCGATGTTAACTTAATGGCATTGCCAGCGGGGATTGGATCATAAGAAAATCGTGGCTGCCAGGGCAAACGCATCTAATTTTTAGAGATCTGATGCTTTAATGCAACTCTTTGAAGAGTTTTTTAACGAGCATACACTTATTTTTATAAACCTGTCAGCCCTTCGGGCTTATTTATCCGCTCACTTTTCAAACTCGAAGGGAGGCAATAATTATAAAAAACATATAATGGCTCTAAAACCCTGAAAGCGTGGCATAAATACATTATTTGCCCAGGTAAATAGCTTTAGGCTTGTATTTAAGATGCGTTTGCCCTGCGGTGACTAGCATATATGTGTATTTTAGATGTTCTGAATATAGCATAGCAATAAAACATTGATAGAATGAACTATTTAATTATCCATTCTCAACCGAAAAGTAGCGATACGTATCAGTATTATTTTATACCATGCCGATTTTCTTCTTATCCCTCAGGTGAAGCGCTTTATGGTAAATGATTGGGAAAACAAGCAGGGTGAAAATAGTGGCTGTTACCAGTCCGCCGATAATAACAATGGCCAACGGCTTTTGACTTTCGGAGCCTATGCCGGTACTTATAGCTGCAGGCAACAGGCCTATGGCAGCCATTAATGCGGTCATTACTACGGGCCGTGTTCTCACTTTTACTGCATTGATGATAGCCTGGTTCAGATCACTATGTGTTTTTGCCTGTTTGTGAAATTCGGAAATGAGGATCACTCCGTTCTGTACACAAATGCCAAACAGTGCAATAAATCCTACTCCCGCTGAAATGCCGAAATTCATTCCTGTAAAGTGCAGTGCCAATATACCGCCAATTAAAGCAAAGGGCACATTGATTAAAACATAACCGGCATCCCTCGCATTGCCAAACATAATAAATAACAGTACGAAGATGATAATAAGGCTGATAGGTACAACCTGTGTCAGCCGGTTGCTGGCCCTTACCTGGTTTTCAAACTCCCCGGTCCATCCTATTTTATATCCTTCGGAAAGATGCACATTTGCTTTTACATTCTTTTGAGCTTCTGCAATAGTGCTGCCCAGATCACGCTCACGAACGGAAAATTTTACACCAATAAAGCGTTTGGTATTATCCCGGTAAATAAATGCCGGCCCTGTTAATTGTTTAACAGAAGCAATCTCCTTCAATGGCACTTTATTCCCGGAGATAGAAGGGATCATCAGCATTAAAATATCATTTTCATTTTTACGGTAGTTTTTATCATAACGAATGCGAACGTCAAATTTTTTCTCACCCTCGTATTTTTGAGTGGCGGTTTTCCCGCCTATTGCCATTTCTATAACAGCCTGTGCTTCGGCTTTGGTAACGCCGTATATGGCCATTTTTTCTTCATCAAACAAAATGCTGATCTCCGGCTGGCCTACATTCCGCAGTATGCCTACATCTTTAATGCCGGGCACATTTTGTATCTGTGCTATTACCTGGTTGGCATATTCGTCTAGCTTATCCAGGTTGTCGCCATAGATCTTTACAGCATTGGAAGCTTTTATTCCGGCGGCGGCTTCAGCCACGTTATCAATAATAGGCTGCGAATAATTATATACTATTCCCTGGTATTTTGATAGTTCTGTATCCATCTCATCTACTATCTTATCCAGATCCATACTTTTTCTCCATTTCTCCTTAGGGGTCAAATCTACCTGGAATTGTACAAAATAAAACCCATTGGGGTCTGTGCCATCATTACTTCTCCCCACCTGTGAGAGCACATCTTTTACTTCCGGGAATTTCCTTAGCTTTTCTCTTAATTCGTTTGTTAGGTTTACACTTTCTGTTAAAGACATACTCATTGGGTATTCTGCTGTTACCCATAGCGCTCCCTCGTTTAATTGTGGCAGAAATTCTGTTCCTAACCAGCGTGTAGAAAATATAGTAGCAGCGAAACAGGCCACTGCTACCAGCAATGTTAATTTTTTATGCCTGAAGGTCCGGCTAAAACCTTTGCTTACAACGTGGTTTACAAAGCGTGTAAAGAAATTGTCTTTTTCTTTTACATTTTTATTGAGTAAAATGGAGCACAATACGGGCACCAGGGTTAGTGTAAATATCAGTGCTCCTAATAAAGCGAAACCTAAGGTCCAGGCTAAAGGGGAGAACATTTTCCCTTCTACTTTTTCAAAAGAAAAAATAGGAAGCAGTGCTGAAATAATGATGAGCTTGGAAAAGAAAATGGCTTTTCCCATTTGAGAGCCCGTGTTCTTTATCAATCCCAGCTTTGCCAGGCGATTAAACTTCTGCATTCCTGTCTTATGGGCACGGTGGTCAAGGGCCACAAAAATACCCTCCACCATTACAACAGCACCGTCTATGATAATTCCAAAATCGATAGCACCCAGGGAGATCAGGTTGGCGCTCATCCCTTTTAATTTCAGCATCAGGAAGGCAAATAATAAAGACAACGGAATAATAGCGGCTACTACTACGGTAGTACGCCAGTCAGCCATGAATAAAAATACGATCACCGTAACCAGCACAATCCCTTCTACCAGGTTGTGCATTACTGTTTTGGTGCAATAATCCATCAGGTTATCACGGTCATAAAAAGTATCCATCTGCACATCAGATGGCAAAACTGTTGTATTCAGCTCATGGATTTTTTCTTTAACCCTTTCCAGCACCTCGCTGGGGTTTTCGCCTTTTCGCATTACCACAATACCTTCCACCACATCGTCGTTGTCATTTAAGCCAACCTGTCCCACCCGTGGCTTGCTTGTCTCAATTACGTTGCCCACATCTTTTACCAGTAACGGATGACCATTAAAAATATCTACAATAGTATTTTCAATGTCTTTCTGGCTGTCCAGTAATCCTATACCTCTGACTACGTAGGCCTGCCCGTTTTTTTCTATCACATCACCACCTACGTTCAAGTTAGATTTGCTGATGGCTTCATATAGTTCCAGGGGGGTTATGTCAAATTCCTGCAGCTTGGCGGGATTGGCCGATATTTCATATATTTTTTCCTGTCCGCCAAAAGCCACTACATCCGCTACACCAGCTACGCTTCGCAATTCCCGGTCTATTGTCCAGTTCTGGATCGTCAGCAGATCCCGTGTATCCCTGTTCTCACTTTTCAGCACATACCGGAAAATTTCGCCTGTAGGGCCGTAAGGTGGCTGTACATCGGGGTCCACGTCATCGGGTAATGAAACATTCCTTAACTGATTATTGACCTGCTGGCGCGCAAAAAAGTCTTCTATATCATCCTCAAAGATCACTTTGATAACAGAGAGCCCGAACATAGTAATGCTGCGTACATTGCTTTTGCGCTGTACACTGTTCATGGCTATTTCAATAGGTGTGGTTACAAACCGCTCCACTTCTTCGGCGCTTCTTCCGTTCCATTCAGTAACAATAATGATCTGTGTATTGGTGACATCCGGAAAAGCTTCGATAGGTATTTTTATAAAGCTGAAAATGCCTGCAATAGCTATGATGCCTACCCAGAAAAAGGTAAAGAATTTATTCTTTAAAGAAAACGCTATGATATTTTTTATAAACCGGTTCAATGGTTAATAGTTAATAGTTAATAGTTAATGGTTAATAGTGAGGGGGGGGGGGGGCTGGGGGGTGGGGGGGGGG
>JAPUDO010000002.1 GCA_027493055.1 Niabella sp.
AAAAAGCTCCCGAAAAGGGAGCCCTCGTGTACCGGGGAGCGGACTTGAACCGCCGACCTCAGGGTTATGAATCCTGTGCTCTAACCAGCTGAGCTACCCCGGCATAATTTTTTTATAGGTCACTACGACAACAGATATGGAAGTTAAATCCATGCCTGCCGTAGCGGATACCATCCACTAATGGGCGGCAAAAATAGAGATATTTCATTGAATAACGAAATGATTTTTAGATAGATTTTTCAACGATCTCATCCATATAAATGGCGCTGTGACTTTCGTTGAATATACATTTGCTTTCTTTGATCAGTAATACCTGCGGAGATTCATGCTCTATATCGTATTTCTCCGCAATAGCATTGGAGATACCCCTGTTAGCGATAAGATCCAGGTAATAGAAGTCTATATTTTCAGGAAGAACTCCTTTGTACAGTCTGTTCTTTATTACGGTGCTTATCGAACAACGTGTGCTATGCTTAAAGATCAGCTGAGGCTTGCTGAACGATCTTCTATCAACTTCCTCCAACTGCTCCTCCCTGTCTAAAATGATCCAGCTCATAGTTTTTATTTGGAAGTGGTTGTCTCAAAAGTGTCAAAAATTAATTTCGCCACATAGGCACAAAGACGCTAAGGTACAGAAAGAGAATACTTAGTGTCTCCGTGTCTTCGTGGCAAATTGCTCTTTTGATACAAGCTCTTATTTCGTTACAGTCTTTTCAAAATTTCTTCCCCAATAGCATCTGTACCTAAGATCTTATCTTTGGGTGTAGCGGCATCGGCAATATCTCCTGTTCTGAAGCCTGCTTTTAATACGGCATCAACCGCATTAATAACAGCATTACTTTCTTCTTTCAATCCGAAGGAAATATCCAGCAATAATGCAGCAGAAAGTATGGAAGCCATTGGATTGGCTATCCCTTTTCCGGTAATGTCGTGCGCCGAACCATGAATAGGCTCATAAACGCCTGTGCCATCACCAACTGATGCGGAGGCAAGCATTCCCATAGAACCGGCAATCTGCGACGCTTCATCAGTTAAAATGTCGCCAAACAAATTAGCCGTCACCACCACATCAAATCTCTTCGGGTCTTTTATTAACAGCATAGCCACTGCATCTACAAACTGGTGCTCTACCTGTACTTCAGGATAATCTTTGGCCACCTGCTGCACTACTTCGCGCCAAAGGCGACTTGTTTCCAGCACATTGGCTTTATCTACACTGCATACTTTTTTATTACGTGTCATTGCCGCCTCAAACGCTTTACGTGCAATGCGCTCTACTTCATACCTGCTATATTCTGCATGGTCATAAGCGGTATCGCCATCATTCTTTCTTCCTTTCTCCCCGAAATAAATATCACCTGTCAGCTCACGGAAGAAAAGAATATCAGCTCCTTTTAAAATTTCGGGTTTAATGCTGGAAGCGTCTAACAGCTCATCAAATAATTTAATAGGACGGAGGTTGGCATACAGTCCCAGCTCTTTGCGCATTTTCAGCAGGCCCTGCTCAGGTCTTACTTTTGCAGAAGGATCATTGTCGTATTTAGGATGTCCCACGGCACCAAAAAGCACGGCATCGCTGTTTTTCATTTTCTGCAGGCTTTCATCAGGAAGGGCTTCGCCGGTAGCCTCAATGGCTACATGGCCTATCAATGCTTCATCATAAGTAAACTCATGGCCAAACTTTTCAGCAATCCTGTCCAGCACCTTTTTACCTACTGCGGTTACTTCCTGACCAATTCCATCCCCTGGAACTATTAGTATATTTTTTTTCATCTGCTTGTTTTATTGTTTTTATAATATTTAATCAGTTTTCTGCTTCAAAGCTATGGATAATAAGTACCCGGTTAAAAGGCTTTCTGTAATTAGCTCACCGCCATCTTCCAGCGTGCCTAAAATTACACTATACTTCCAGTTATATTGAATCATGGCAAGCCTGTGCACCTGGTCCAGCACAATAGCGCAAAATAGGAATAAAGCTAATAATATGAATATAGCTTTTGACTGTTTCCTGAAAATGGGATCTCCTTTTTTGTAGGCTTCAAAAACCGGTGCCATAAATATAAACCCTAAAAAGGCAGCAGAAAAAAGCTCCATTATTTTCCCTCCGCGCCGGCCGCTGGTCATTCCGAATGCATCATAAAAGAAAAGCCCCAGGGATTGATGGATCCTGAATACATCTTCAAGAAAAAGAAAAAGAAAAACCAGGATCCAGGCAAAATATTTTTTTTCCTTTCTGAACACAGCAATCATTGCCAGGGCAATGATCATGATGATCCATTTAAAATTCTGAAAATCCTCGGCGTAGCTGTCGTCCACCTCTATGGCATACAGCTTAGGGTTAGGAAAGGGGTGATAAATGTTGATCGCATTAAGAACAATCAGCACAATGTCTATGGCAAGTAAAATAAATAACGGTATAAAATATTTTATGTTATGGAGCTTTTTCAAATTTTTTATTCTTTAGTGAACTCTTTGTATGCGCCTTGAAGAAAGGCCTATGCCAATAGTAACTTTATGTACTGTTCCTGAATAGTCTAAAAATTTATTTTTCAGCGGTGTAGCAATAAAGTCATACCCTATACGGATAGATGTGGTGGAGGTACCACCCTGCATGTAATAACTGCCATCACTGTTATCTTTTGTTTTTAGTTTAATATCGCCAATAAACCCTATGTTTCCGGCAATATTGGTTTTTATACCGGCTCCTTTATAATCGGGTTCGTCTTTTTGGGAGTTGGTATTTGGATCGAGCCCAAATACACCAACACCTATCAAAGGCGCCAAAGAAAAATTTTTAGTGTCTATTACATATTTGCCTGCTGACAGGTTTATTTGGCCGCCCATGGCCTTTGAGTTTTTGGGCCAGGTTTCCTTATTGGTGGGCATGTCTGTTTTGGTTTTACTAAATCCAAAAGACAGGTTTAGCTGGTAAACCCAGTTGTTCTTTATGGCTTCCATAGTAATGCCAACCAAGGTGGGGTGCTTGTAATATTCGGTTAAATTGCCTGTGAATAAAAATTTACCTGAATATAAAGAGTAAGCGAAGCCATTTCGGGTAATTTCATATTTTTCCCTGATAAACCTCCTGGTAAAATCAGCGTATTCGCTGTCAGGATACCGGGTCAAAAAATCATCAGCAAGCAAATTCAGCTCTTCCCGGCTCTTTTTTCTTTCAGTATCTTCTGATTCTGATAAAAGATACCTGAGCTTCATCAGCATAAAAGCTTTTTCCTCCTCAGTTAGCTTTGAGTTTTTAATATGCTGCAGGAGCGTATCTTTTTTTTCTGCTGATTTCTCAAACAGTTTTGGAATAAGATAGTCTCTTTGTGGCGGGATTCTCAGGTTCCTGTCATTGCTGAGGCTGTCCAGTCTTAATGATTTATCAGATAACAGGATAGCTTCATAGTCCCCAAGCCAGTAAGACAACAGCCAGAACTCAACGGGGTAGAGCGCCAGGTAATCGTTATTGTCCAGCATCATCAGCCGGTCCATTTCCAACATTATTCCCAGCTTATCATCCTCAATAAACTTGTCAAGTAATATTCTTCTTGATTTTGCAATTTCTTCTGATTTGGTCATTACAGCTGGCGGATTGTTTTGGGCAAACCCGCCTGAAACAACAGGAAAGAAAAAGAAAAGCAAAATTATTTTTCGCATAATTATTTTTAGCTATGATGCCTGGTCAGCCAAAAATACATAGCCTATGTCAGATTCAGCATTTTTTGTGTAGCTTTTATTGCTGCTACTGTTTGATCGCTATCCAGGCCTGTAGTAGTAAATTCGCGTCCGCTCAGTTCCCAGGTAATTAAAGTTTCACAAAGCGCATCCGTTTTACCGCCTGGCGGAATACGTACAATATAATCGCGCAGTTTGGCTAATGGCAGCTTCTTTTTGGTATAGATCTTTTGGAGCGCATTCATGAAGGCATCGTACTGCCCGTCACCGGAGGCATTTTCTTCCATTACGCCATCTTCAAACCTTACCCTTACTGTAGTTGAGGGGCGCATATGCTTGGAATGCGTTAGCACATAATCCTCAACCAGCACTTTCTCTCCAACAGTATGGCTGTCTAAAACATCTGATATAATATAAGGCAGATCATCCTGTGTAACCGTTTCCTTCCTGTCTCCCAGCTCAATAATGCGCTGGGTAACTGTTTTCAGATCCGTATCTGATAGCTGTATGCCTAACTGTGCCAGGTTATTTTCAATATTGGCTTTGCCTGATGTTTTACCGAGGGCATACTTGCGTTTACGGCCAAAACGCTCAGGCATCAGGTCGTTATAATAAAGATTTTTCTTTTTATCACCGTCGGCATGGATGCCTGCAGTTTGTGTAAACACATTTTCACCTATTACAGGTTTGTTGGCAGAGATCCTGAAGCCTGAAAACGCTTCAACCAGCTTGCTTACTTTGTAAAGCGCTTTCTCATTTACCGATATTTTTACATCTTTCTGGAAATCGTTCAATACAGCTACCACACTTTCCAACGGAGTATTGCCTGCCCTTTCGCCCATACCGTTTATAGTAAGGTGCAAACCTTTTACACCGGCTTTTACAGCTTCCAAAGCATTGGCTACACTAAGGTCATAGTCATTATGCCCGTGAAAATCGAAATGCAGGGCAGGGTAGCGTGCTGTTATTTCTGCAAGGTATGCCGAAGCTTCAGAAGGGATCAGTACGCCCAGGGTATCTGGCAGTAAAATCCTTTTAACAGGCTGTTTTTGCAAAAAATCTATATACTGAAAAACATAATCTTTGGAATGACGCATACCATTGCTCCAGTCTTCGAGGTACACATTGCAATCAATACCTTTTTTAGCAGCCAGTTTAATAACAGCAGTAATTTCACTGAAATGCTGTTCAGGTGTTTTTTTAAGCTGATGAGTTAAATGGTTTAAGGAACCTTTGGTAAGCAGGTTCATTACCCTGGCGCCTGCTTTTTGCATCCATTTAATAGAGGTATCGCCGTCTACAAAAGTGAGCACTTCTATTTTATCAATAAACCCGTTAGCTTTTGCCCAGTCAGTAATTTTTTTCACTGCCTGAAATTCACCTTCCGATACACGGGCAGAGGCAATTTCTATCCTGTCAACCTTTACTTCTGTCAGTAATAGTTGGGCGATGGTCAGCTTTTCCTGTGCTGAAAAAGACACGCCGCTGGTCTGTTCTCCATCCCGCAACGTGGTATCCATTATTTCTATCTTTTTTACCGACATTGTAATCTTTGAATTTAAAATTATTTTGGTGTAGCTAATAGTTGAAAAATAATCAAACCTGCACAGATAAGAAGAAAAATAATAATAGGCTTAAATGCTGGTTTTGTTTCATAAACATTACTCTTTACAAGGGTATTCCAAAGAAAGAGAAGTATGAAGCTAAAACTCACATTAGCAATATATAATTGTACAAGACCATTTGTGGTAATATTAAATGTTACCTTTCTGATTAAAATAATCCATAGTATACTTAACAATATTAATATTGGCCCAAGCGTTCTGTTTCCAATTTGTTTTAAATTATTGGAAAATAAAATGCTGCCCAAAATAGGTGACAATAATACGCATGTACTGATTACAGCAGATTTTGAATAAAGTTTTGGAGTCATATCCTTAGATAAGCTAGTACATGCTTTGCTCTGCAAAAGCTAAAATGTCATTTTTCATAGCTTGCAGGTAATCGATGTCATCGAAGCCATTCATTAAATTATGCTTTTTATAACCATTGATATCAAATTGTTCAGATTCGCCGGTTGCAAGAATAGTTACTTTCTGTTCAGGCAGGTTTACTTCAAACTGTGCGTTGGGATCTGCCTCAATAGCTTTAAAAATTTTATCAACGAAGGCTTCACTTACCGTTACAGGCAATATACCAACGTTTAAAGAGTTTCCCTTAAATATATCTGCAAAAAAACTTGAGATAACACACCTAAAGCCATAGTCATAAATAGCCCATGCAGCATGTTCCCGGCTGCTGCCACTACCAAAATTTTTACCGGCTACCAGTATTTTACCAGTATAGATAGGATTGTTCAGTACAAAATCCTGCTTGGGTGTGTCATCGTTATTATAGCGCCAGTCGCGGAATAAATTATCTCCAAAGCCTTTACGCTCGGTTGCTTTTAAAAAACGGGCAGGTATGATCTGATCCGTATCTACATTTTCAATAGGTAAAGGAACTGCAGTGGATGTTAATACTGTAAATTTATCGTAAGCCATTTTTAATTTGAAATTTATGATTTGAAATTTGAGTTGACGGATGACGTATTTTACTGCCATCTGTCAAAAAACACCTGTCCTCTAAGCGGTAGTTTCTTCTATTAACTCCCTGGGGTCGGTAACAACACCGGTAACCGCTACTGCCGCAGCTACATAAGGACTTGCCAGCAAGGTACGTGCGCCGGGGCCCTGACGACCTTCAAAATTTCGGTTACTGGTACTTACTGCATATTTGCCCGCAGGGATCTTATCATCGTTCATAGCCAAACAAGCTGAACAACCAGGCTGTCTCAGTTCAAAGCCCGCTTCGGTAAGGATATCTAAAATGCCTTCTTCCTTGATCTGGGCTTCCACAATATGCGAGCCGGGAACCAGCCAGGCAGTGATATTGTCGGCTTTTTTCTTTCCTTTTACAATAGATGCAAAAGCGCGGAAATCTTCAATGCGTCCGTTTGTACAACTACCTAAAAATACATAATCTATTTTTTTCCCAATTAATTGATCCTCTTCATTAAAATTCATGTAAGCTAAAGATTTTTTGTAGGAAGCTTCCCCGTCTTTAACCTCTGAGGCTTTAGGTATTTTCCTGGTAATGCCTGTACCCAACCCCGGGTTGGTACCATAAGTGATCTGGGGTTCAATATCCGCTCCGTCAAAAGTCAGCTCATAATCAAAAACAGCACCTTCATCTGTTTTCAATGTTTTCCAGTAAGCCAGCGCTTTATCCCAGGCTTCACCTTTGGGTGCTTTATCCCTTCCTTTTATATAATTGTAAGTGGTTTCATCGGGCGCTATCATGCCGCCACGCGCACCCATCTCAATGGACATATTACAAACGGTCATACGGCCTTCCATGCTCATATTTTCAAAAACCTCGCCTGCATATTCTGCAAAATATCCTGTAGCGCCGCTTGCCGTAATTTGAGAAATGATGTATAAAGCCACGTCCTTAGGTAAAACGCCTTTACCTAATTTACCATTAATGGTAATGCGCATTTTTTTAGGCTTGGGCTGCATGATACACTGAGAAGAAAGTACCATTTCTACTTCAGAAGTTCCAATACCGAAGGCAATGCTTCCAAAGGCACCGTGTGTGGAAGTGTGAGAGTCGCCACAAACAATGGTCATACCAGGCTGCGTAATACCGTTTTCAGGGCCTACTACGTGCACAATACCATTTTTAGGACTTCCCAAAGCCCAGATAGAAATTCCGTATTTTTCGGCATTGGTAGACAATGCGGCTAATTGTTTGGCAGACAGGGGATCCTGTACAGGCAAATGCTGGTTGATGGTTGGTGTGTTATGGTCGGCGGTTGCAAAAGTACGTTGCGCGTACATTACGCCAATACCCCTGTTTTCCAGACCTAAGAAAGCCACCGGGCTGGTTACTTCATGAATAAAATGGCGGTCGATAAACAATACATCGGGTCCGTCTTCAATTTTCCTTACCACATGGGCGTCCCAAACCTTATCAAACAAAGTAGTTGGATTTGTACTCATTTGTAATAAATTCTTATAGTTAAAAATATCAATGCAAACGTTGCTTTTCGAAAGCATGTAAAGGTAGCAATTATTTGAGGTAAAATAACCAGAAGCCCCTGGTTTTTAGCCTGTGTGTGTTTTGGTGTGTTTTATTGGAAATTGTAAATATTGGAAAAGGTGGCTGGCGTAAAGGCGGATTAGATTTGTTAAGCCATCTTCCTTATAATGTAAAATAAAAAGTTGATTTTCATTATGATTGTAATAATTATATGTATATTAATAAGATATTTATTTTGAGTACTAAGTGTATTCCAGGAAACGTATTAAGAATTTGGCTACTGTAATTGAAGTACTATTTAAGCTCTTTTGCCATTACAAAATCGTTCATCCAGAAACCGTTACCGATAGAAATATCTTCTGTTTTTACGATTTCGTAACCCTGGCTTTTATAAAAATTTACAGCTGCGTTATGGCGGTTTACATTAAGGTATAGGGCAGAGGCGCCATAATCCTTTACCAACTGCTCCATTTGTTGTAATTGGTGCTTTCCCAATCCTTTTCCATGCAGTTTATGGGAAAGATAAATTTTGTGCAATTTGTAGGATGTGTTATCTATTCTTTCGATAGCTGTATAGCCCACATCTGTTCCTTCATAATTGAGAATGTAAAACGCTATGCCACGGTCCAGCTCTTTTTCAAGAACAGGAATGGCATACATCATTTCCATCATGTAGGAAATTTGTTCTTTTGAAAGAATGTGCGCAAAAGATCCGGGCCAGATGGATAGGGCCAGGCAGTGTATCTCATGAATTTTATCTTTTTGACATCTCCGGATTTGGCAATTTTCACCAGTAAACATTTTCAAAATGTTTAAATTTCATTTAAAGTAGTTTCATTTAGCATAAAAGCACCAACGTTCATTGGTGCTTTTGAAAAAAATGAATGTATGTAAATATTAACCCAATTTCTTTTGCAGGTTTTCATCAATCGCCTCTAAAAACTCTTCTGTGTACAAATAATGCTCACCGTGGTTTACTTTGTTACCGTAGATACAAACGGCAAGGTCCTTGGTCATTTTTCCTTCTTCCACTGTTTCAATACAAACAGCTTCCAGGGCATCTGCAAAATCAATCAAAGGCTGGTTGGCGTCTAATTTTCCCCGGAAGGCCAAACCTCTTGTCCATGCAAAAATGCTGGCAATAGGGTTGGTGCTGGTTGGGTTGCCTTTCTGATGCTCACGATAGTGGCGTGTTACAGTACCATGTGCGGCTTCAGCTTCCATTGTTTTACCATCGGGTGTAATCAGCACGGAGGTCATCAGCCCCAAAGAGCCAAAACCCTGGGCCACTGTGTCGCTTTGTACATCACCATCGTAGTTTTTACAGGCCCATACAAAGTTGCCGTTCCATTTCAAGGCGCTGGCCACCATATCATCAATCAGGCGGTGCTCATATACAATGCCTGCTGCATCAAACTGGGTTTTAAACTCGTTTTGGTAGATCTCTTCAAAAATATCCTTAAAGCGGCCGTCGTATTTTTTAAGGATAGTATTTTTGGTAGAAAGGTATAAGGGCCATTTTTTGCTTAAAGCCATATTAAAGCAGCTGCGTGCAAAGCCTTTGATACTTTCGTCTGTATTGTACATAGTCATTGCCACACCATCTCCATTGTAGTTGTACACTTCAAAAGTCTGTGGTTCGCCACCTCCCGATTCGTTATCGGGATCAGGGGTAAAGGTCATGGTTAATTTACCTTTCCCTTTGATCACTGTATCTGTTGCACGGTACTGGTCGCCAAAAGCATGACGGCCTACAATAATAGGCGCCGTCCAGTTGGTAACCAGGCGCGGAATGTTACTTATCACAATCGGCTCACGAAATACAGTGCCATCCAGGATATTACGGATAGTGCCATTAGGGCTTTTCCACATTTGTTTCAGGTTGAACTCCTTTACACGGGCTTCATCGGGCGTAATAGTGGCGCATTTAATACCAACGCCGTACTCTTTAATAGCATTGGCAGCATCAATAGTTACCTGATCGTTGGTGGCATCGCGGTGCTCCACACCAAGGTCGAAGTATTTAATATTTACATCTACATAAGGCAGTATCAGTTTGTCTTTAATAAATTTCCAGATGATGCGCGTCATTTCATCGCCATCAAGTTCTACAACAGGATTAGCTACTTTAATTTTTTGAGCCATAGATAAATCTTTTATAATTTTTGATTGCGGCAAATCTACATATAAAAGGTTAATACACCATACCGCCAAAACGTAAATATTCTGCTTTAATGAAAGAAATAATATTTGATGCAAATCAATTTTCACTACCTTTGACTTCATGGCAGTTACTGAAAAAATTGCAGGGGATTTTGTAAAGTTCTTACGGCAATTTGTACCTCTTACCGATAATGAAATAAAAAAAGAATTGCTCCCCATCATCACCGTCAGGGAATATGCAAAAAAGCAGGTGATTACTGAAGCTGGGCAGGTTGAAAATTATATGAATTTCATCAACCAGGGCCTGATCAGGAAGTATTACAAAACAGGGGAGGATGAGCATATCGTACAGATATCCAGAGAGGGCCATCTTGTCAGCAGCCAGGAATCTTTTTACACGCGCACTCCTTCTGAGTATCTTATTGATGCTATTGAGCCCAGCGTGCTACTTTCTCTTACTTATGAAGATATGGAGCGCACTTTCCGGTCGAGCCACAGTTTTGAAAGGTTGGGGCGCCTGGTAACAGTGCATACCATGGTATTGAAAGATAAATGGCAAACCAGCCTCATTATGCAATCGCCCAGGGAAAGATTTTTAAACTTTGTAGAGAACCATCATGAAATACTGCAAAGGGTTCCGCAAAAATATATTGCTTCATACCTGAATATAAAGCCCGAAACATTTAGCCGGTTCAAGCACCTGCTCCGTACCAAAAGGCCTGCCACCTGAAAATAGTATCAGCTTTGCACTATTAAAACCGGTATCTTAATCAGATGGCGCAGGTTATTAATGGTTTCTCCGTAAATCAGGTCTTTAAAGCCTTTATGCCCATGTGCGCCTATTACTAAAAGTTCTGTATCCGATTCGTTGATAATTTTTGCTATGCTGTCCACGGTGTTCCCAAATCCCAGCCTGGCTTCAGCTTTATAGCCTTTTTGCTGTAGCTGTGTCACATAATTATTAAGAAACTCCTTATCGCTGGTGGTTTCATTATCGGCACTTTCGTGATAATTGGCGGCGCCTGCCACACTTTCTGTTATATGGATCAGTATAAAAACACATCCCGGTGCTCCCTGTGATAAGGCATGATTAATTACCTGCTGGTCCAGCTCCTCAAAATCAACCGTAATAGCAATTGTATGGTAAGCAGCTACCGGGGCTATTTCTAAAGCAGCTGGCTGGTTGTGTATGGTTATTTTTCGCATAGCTGTTTTTTTCTTTTGAAGCGGATAATAGGTGGTATAGAACAATAAGGCAACAAAGCCAATGCCCCCCAAAACAATAAGGCTTTTCCAGAACAGGTTATCTGACGTTGTAAAATAGCCTGCAGCCTGCTCAACAATAAGCCTTGTGTTTAAATAAACCAGCACAAAGGTTATGAGCCATGCCGAGACTTTTACCACAGGTTTGATAACAAATTTTCCCATAGTGGCTTTATCGCTTACAAAATGGATAAGCGGTATAACAGCAAACCCCAGCTGCATACTTAAAATCACCTGGCTGAAAATCAGCAGGCTGTCCACTTCTTTTTCGCCGTTAATTAAGATCACCAATGCGGCGGGTATTACTGCTATTAAACGGGTGATGAGCCTGCGTACAATAGGGTTAATGCGCAGCCTCAGGTATCCTTCCATAACAATCTGCCCGGCAAGAGTGCCTGTTATGGTGCTGCTCTGGCCTGCGGCAATAAGCGCTACCGCAAACAGTTTGGCGGCAAAAGTACTTCCCAGCTGCTGGGGAAGCAGCTCGTAAGCCTGTTTGATTTCTCCCACATCTGACCGGCCGGTTTTGTAGAATACTGCTGCTGCAAGTATAAGAATAGCCGCATTTACCAGGAAGGCCATATTTAAGGCTACTGCGCTATCAATAAAGTTGAGCTTTAAAGCCTTTTTGATACTTTTTTCATCCGTATTAAATTTTCTTGTCTGCACAAGCGCCGAATGCAGGTAAAGATTGTGTGGCATAACCGTAGCGCCAATAATACCTATGGCAATATACAGCGCCGTATCGTTTTCAAGATGTGGTACAAAACCAGACACAATTTCTGCCGGATCGGGCTTTGCAACAATAATCTGTATAAGGAAAGACATTCCTATAATGAAAATAAGGCCAATGATAAATGCCTCCAGCTTACGCATTCCCAGGCGTTGCAATGCCATCAGTAAAAAAGTGTCTAATGCTGTGATCAGAACACCCCAGATAAGCGGCATGCCGGTAAGCAGCTGCAGGCCAATTGCCATTCCCAGTATTTCGGCAAGGTCAGTTGCGGCAATAGCAACTTCGGCCAGTATGTAAAGCGCCAGGTTGATCTTTTGGGGATAAGTTTCCCTGTTGGCCTGTGCCAGGTCGCGGTTACGAACAATGCCCAGCCGGGCAGAAAGGCTTTGCAATAGCAGCGCCATAATATTGCTCATCACAAGCACCCATAACAAAGAGTAACCAAACTGGCTGCCGCCGGCTAAATCTGTAGCCCAGTTGCCGGGGTCCATATAGCCTACGCTTACGAGGTATGCCGGACCAAAAAATGCCAGAACCCTGCGCCACCGCGACTTTTGGGGCAGGGTAGTGTCTACAGACTGATGTACTTCGCTTAAAGATATTTCTGAGTGATGCCTTGCCATTAGTTTTTCTCTTGTAATTTTTTATTGTTTTTTGTCAAGAGGAACCTTTTATAAAGATGTTTTGAGAGAGCTCCCTGGTAATATGCGATTGATGCCTGTTGTCTGTTTTTATTTCCATTGATTCATCAAAAGGATATTTTTTAATCACCTGGATACGGGTGCCGATGGCAATATTTTTCTCATCCAGCATTTCCAGCACCTCCGGTGATTGGTTACCTATTTGCGTAACTACTGCTGCTTTTTTTTCCGGCAGGCTGGCCAGCGAAATCTGTTGTTGTTGCACCATTTTTCCTTTGGCATCGGGGATAGGGTCTCCATGCGGATCAGTACGCGGGAATCCCAAAAATTCGTCCAGCTTCAGGATCAGCTTTTCGTTGCTTACATGCTCCAGTTCTTCTGCCACTTCATGCACTTCTTCCCAGCTAAAGCCCAGCTTTTGAGACAGGAAGTACTCCCATAGCCTGTGCCTGCGGATAATTCCTATGGCCTTATCAGTACCGGGTGCGGTAAGATGGCAGCCATAATAGGCCTTGTAGCTTACCAAGCCCTTTTTACTTAGCTTTTTAAGCATATCAGTAATAGAAGCCGGAGCTGTGCCAAGCGCGGCGGCCAGGTCGTTGGTACTTACCGTTTCGGCAGTTTGCTGCAGGTGATAAATTGTCTTAAGGTAATTTTCTTGAGCGGTAGAAAAATTATCCATATCAAAATAATAATTTAGACAAATCTAAAAATAATTTTTGAAATAAAAAATATTCCGGACAGGATAACATATAATCTGTAAATAGGATTAAGCGGTAAGGTGCCCTCTGTCAAAAAATAAGTATGGTATTATTAACTAACTATTGTTTATTTGTATCATTAATATAATGCCTATGTTGTACAGGTTTGGTTTTTTAATATTACTGGTTGTGCTAATGACTTCCTGCGGAAAGAAGAAGAAAAAGATGGCTGGCGAGGATAAGGTGGACCTGCAGGAATTTGTGGCATTTTTCCCTGAAGTAACATTGCCTTTTATGTACGGCGACAGCTCTTTATATGCCCCAACAGATGACAGCCTGCTCATCAGTAAAGAAATTTTTAACCAGTTTACTCCCGACAGTATTTTATCCGGAAGCTTTGCAGCCGGTGAAAATCCCAGGCTATATGCCATTGGAAAGCTGGCTGAGAAAAACGGTGCTACTTACCTTATGTTGAAAGCTGTAACAGCAGGGCAGAAACTCATGTTTATTACTGCATATAATAACAAAAACGAATTTTTAACCGGTTTTGTTGCTATGAAAGGCCGGAAGGATAAGGGAATAACTACTGCTATTATTATTGATAAGCGCTTTAATATCAATAAAAAAACAACAAAAAAATTGCCTAATGATATTGAAATAAGTGGTGATGATGTGTATGTATTGAATGCTGCCGCTAAAAATTTTATGCTGGTGATGACGGATGCGCTGGGAGATGATGCCGAAATTTTTAATCCTATAGATACACTTGGCAGGAAGTATAAATATGCCGGTGATTATGGGGTGGGCAGCAGGAATATTATTTCGATCAGGGATAATGAAAAGAAGGGCCGTGTGAACTTTTTTATACACCTGGAAGAAAAGAACTCTCAATGCAAGGGAGAGCTGAAGGGTGAGGCCAATATTACTTCTGATAATACTATGGAATACAGGCAACCGGGAGATCCCTGCATATTACAGTTTGTTTTTGACAAAAACAGTGTAACGCTTAAAGAAATGGAAGGTTGCGGCTCCCGGATGGGTGCGCTGGATTGTACTTTTAACGGGAAGTATCCCCAAAAGAAAACACCTAAAAATATGGATAAACCGGTTGCTGCAAAATAATCTACTGCTGGCACATCAGGCAGTGCTACGTTTTATGAAGTAAAAAGGAACTTTAACGGCATCTGATTTACGTTGTAATATACAATCGGCAACGATCCTGCCCATTTCTGTGAAATCTGTTGTGATGACTGTTACATCCAGAAGCTCCTTCAGAACGGTTTCATTAAATGAAATAATTCCTACTTCTTTCCCGGGCGTTAGCTGCTGATGCCTGGCTTTTTTCATCAGGAATGCCAGGTCCTGCTCAGAAGTATCTATGTAAAGTGTCTTTTTTTCAAGGGTGATATTTTCTGCTCCGTTCAAAACTTCAAATTTCTTACCGGTCTCTGCACAGATCTTTTTTACTCCATCAATAATTTCTTCAGGGTGGTATTCCTCTTTTCTTAATACGATTATGATCTTCTTATATTTTTTGATCAGCTTTTGCTGTGCATGCAGGGCCTGGTAAATATCATTTTTAAAGTCCTGGTAAACTTCAGTGCATTTTCTTTTAAGTCCTTTAATTTTTTTATCCAGTATAATTAATTGATCATCAGGAATGGTCCTTAAGATCTTCTTGATACTATCTGGCGCCGCATCATAATGAAAATGGGGCATCAATATGTAATAATTGTACTTACCCAGACTTGAATCGATAATTTCCTTTAAATATTTTAAGCTATAGTGATGGATCTTTAAATCCACAGCAGCATTTTCACCCAGTGTTTTGATCAGGCTGTTATAAACATCTTTCTTGAAGGCGCTCAGCTTGTTCATCACTAAAAGCACTTTCATTTTTACTTCGGGCGCTTCCAGCACAAAATATCCTTTTCCGCCTACAGAAGTGATATATCCTTCATTTTTTAATATCTTATAGGCTTTCTCCACAGTGTCCCTGGCAAAATTGTAGGTTTTGCTGAACTCGTTTATAGAAGGTAGCTGAGCGTTTTTCTTTAACCGTTTAGATTCTATTTCTCTTTTTACAGCAGCTGCAACCTGGTCTACCTTGCTGAGCTGCCATTCATCAATTATTTGAAAAGGCTTTGCCATATATAATTCTTAAAACGATTTTTATTAAAAATGCTGACGAAAATACTGCTTAAATTAAAGCATTGCGCTCCCGGTATTTATCTTTTTCCCGAAAATTCTTTTGATAATTTCTCAACGCTATGTTTATCCAGATCTTTTGAAGCTATGGCTATCCTGTATCTGAAGGTAACTGATTGTGACGGCTGGAGCGTATAGTTCAACTCTTCTGTTCCATTGCTGAAGATTTTTCTGCCTAAAGGATTAATAGCAAAAAGACCATATCCCCGGGCATGCCAGTATGCAGGATAACCTGTATTTGCGGGATGATCGAAGATGGCTATTGTAATATCTTTCCCGTCTTTTTTACCTTTTAGCATAGCCCACGGGGCTTTACTGCTCCATACGCTATCACCTTTTATGTTGTTGCTGTTGTAGTACATGCCGGTAATAGTATTATCGCCAGACGGATCAACTTTAGTTTTATTGCCATGCGCATCTATAAATACGGCAGGCTCCTTTGACGGCATTTCCAGCTCTCTTGCTACCCGGATGGCAAAAAAACCATCTTTTACATCTTTAAATATAACAGGCTCTTTTGTTGCAGTGAGAGTTGTTGTCCGGTCTATAATAAAAACATCATTTGCTATCCTGAAATGATACGAGCTGCTTTCCTTTAAAAAAAGGTTTCCCTTATTATTGTACCACCCTGCTGTTGCGCTGAGGAAAGCTGTTTTTCCCGAACTGCCTGTTTCCAGAATCTTATCATGTTTTATGGTTCCGTACCATTCCTTTTTTTCAGCAGGAATGGCAGGAGAGTTATTCCAGAAATCAATGCCATTTACCGATTCATAGTTTAACCAGATGCCTATATGGTGCGGATGGTCTGTTCTTTCTCCTTCCTTTGGATCAATAGGGTATCCGCGGGTAACCGTAATGCCATCAACGGTGTTTACAGGGAACAGGACCGGCTTTGCAACTGAATCATAATAACAATAGGAGGTAAGCAATTGATTATTATAGAAAATATCAGCTTGCTTTTTGTCGGGTTGCATGTTAATAGAAAATCCTTTTTGTGCATGCAGAGATAAAGCCGGCAGGAGAAAGCATATTAAGGCAGGTATATGTTTCATGTTTATCGTTTAGGGAGTTAACACCTTGATGTGTTAAGTTACATATACAGAACAATATAACATAATAAATATTGGAACCGGGCATAAAAAAATCCGGATACCGCAGTACCCGGATTTTTAAAGCTATAAGGACGTTTTATTTTTTTGCAGTTCCCACTTTGGGTGCATGTATATCAATATGCTCCTTTTTTTTACGGATACCGCCTTTAAGATCTACCAGTACAGGTGCTGCCACAAATACTGTGGAGTAGATACCTGTAATTACACCAATCAGCATTGCAAAGGCAAAGCCGCGGGTAACTTCACCACCCACAATGAACAGAATGAGGATGGTAATGAACACCGTTAAGGTGGTCATGATGGTACGGCTTAAAGTTTCATTGATGGCTTTATTTACCAGGGTTTTCTGGTCCATATCCGGGTGGAATTTCATATCCTCCCGTATCCTGTCAAAGATCACCACCGTATCGTTCATGGAGAAACCAATTACCGTGAGTATGGCCGCAATAAAATGCTGGTCAATTTCAAGCGGGAAGGGTACCCATTGTCTTGCATAAGAGAATACGATCAATGTTACCAGTGTATCGTGAACCAATGCAAAGATGGTACCCAGGGAGAACCGCCAGTCGCGAAAACGGAGGAAGATGTACAGGAATATAACCACCATTGCAAAAAGAGTAGCCTGCAAGGCACCTTTCTTCAGATCATCGGAAATAGTAGGTAATACCTTTTTTGATTCCTTTTTATGTACAGTGTCAAACTGTTGGAAAGTTGTGCCTTCTGGCAGGTATTTTTTTAAGCCATCAAACAATTTATGCTCCACTATTGAATCGGCTACCTGCGTTTGTGGGTCACGGATCAGGTAAGAGGTTGTAATATCCAGCTGGCTGTTATCGCCTACGGTTTTGATGATAGGGTTTTCATCTTCAAATGTGGCTTTAAGGTCGTTTCTTACAGCCTCAACATCCACTTTTTTACCAAACTCTACTTTGTAGCTGCGTCCGCCATCAAACTCAACCCCATAATCAAATCCGTTGAAAATAGTACCCACACCCAACAGGATGATGATAACAGAAATTACATAAGCTTTCTTCCTGAACTCAATAAACTTAAAGTTTGATTTTTTCTCAATGGTGTTGCTTATCTTACTGAAATAGTTCAGGTGCCTGTTCTTATTAGTGAACCAGTCGCTTACCCAACGGCTAACCAGGATACCGCAGAACAGTGACAGGAACAGACCCAGGATTTGTGTGGTTGCAAAGCCTTTTACAGGGCCCAAACCAAAATAGTAAAGGATAAATGCCGTAAGCAAAGTGGTAACGTGGCCATCCAGTACTGGTGCCAGCGAACGGCTATAACCATCATTTATGGCAGGGATATAGCCTTTGCCTCTTCGTAATTCTTCTTTGATCCTTTCATATATAATTACGTTGGTATCTACCGCCATACCAATGGTTAATACCAGACCGGCAATACCGGGAGCTGTTAAGGTAGCACCCAAACCGGCCAGTACACCTATGGTAAACAGCAGGTTTAATATCAATGCAATATTGGCCACCCATCCTGCTGTATTATAGTAAATGATCATTAATGTAAAAATCACTATAAAGGAAATTACAAATGACCACATACCTCCTTTAAGCGCCGCGGCGCCCAGGGTAGGACCTACTGTAGTATCTGAAACAATTTTGGCAGGGGCCGGAAGCTTACCAATTTTAAGGATATTGGCAAGGTCGCTGGCTTCTTCCTGCGAAAAGCTGCCGGATATGCTGGAGCGGCCACCTTCAATAGGCTCATTTACATTAGGCGCTGAATATACGGTACCATCTACAACAATGGCAATAGCACGGCCTACATTAGCCCTTGTCAGATCAGCCCATATTTTGGCCCCAATGGCATTCATCTCAAGACTTACATTGGTTTTACCTGTCTGGTCAAAATCGTAACCGGCATTGGTAACAGATTCTCCTTCCAGTTTGGCTTTTTCTCGGCCAAAAGTTTTGATGGCATACAGCCCCACTGCCTGTGATTTCTTTTCAGGTATGCCAAACATCCATACCAGGTCGGCAGGAAACTGGGATTTTACAGTGGGTGATTCTAATATTTCCCTGATAGAAGCAGTATCTTTTAATAAAACCTGGCCAATTACCCCGTTATCAATCAACTGGCCGCGTTGCGGATCAACTGAAAAACCGATCCATCCATATAAATGTTTTTTAGCTTCTGCTTCCTGGTTATTGGCAGTAGCAGCATCAGCCTTAGGTGCTTCTTTGGCAGCCAGTTGCTTTAACTGTTCCTGGAGGTTACCAGTATCTGCTTTGGCAGTTGCTGATTTTGCAGAATCTGTGGCAGCGGCAACTACAGTAGTGTCGGTATTAGTTGCCGTAGTTGTAGTATCTGTAGTCTTTTTGCCGCTATTTGCCGCTGTAAACAGCTCATCGGCTTTTTGAACATTGGGCCATATTTCGCTGATATTATATACTTCCCAGAACTGGAGATTAGCGCTGGCCTGCAGGTTTTTCCGAACCCGTTGTTTATCCTGAACACCAGGCAGCTCTACCGAAATAATTTGTTTTTCAGCATCGGGGTTGATGCTTGGCTGGGCAACGCCGAATTTGTCAATACGGGTAGTAATCAGGCGGGCCGTGTTATCAAATGCCGATTTAGCCTGGGCATTTAAAAAGCTGATCACTTTGCTATCACTGTCAGTTACTTTAATGTCACTATTGCTGGCATTGGCAAACAGGGCGGCAAGGCGCCCGTTGGGAACCAGTTTTTTGTATTCCTCAACAAAAAGAGTCACAAAATTTGCGTCACTATTGCCTTTACGCGAATCGGCATTGGCAATTGCTTTCAGAAAATTAGGGTCTTTGGAATTGTTAGCCAGTGTTTTTAAAACACCGCTCATTTCCACTTCCATAATCACGTTCATACCACCCTGAAGGTCCAGACCCAGGTTCAACTCTTCACCTTTAGCTTTCTGGTAACTTATGGGGCCGGTAAAGCCGTAAGTAACGGTTGCGTCTTTGGTGCTGTCCTTTAAACGGTTCAACCTTGCTTCATAAGCTTCATTCAGCCACTCCTGGTAAGCATCCTGGGAATCTTTATTAGCCGGATACTTAACAGCTGCTGAAGGATAGGTTTTCTCTACATAGCTGCGGGCTTGCTTTTCTAATTTCTTTTCGTGGTTACGAACAAACCAGGTAAAGGATAACTGGTATAAAGAATAAATGATAAGCAAAATCGTAAAAAAACGAACCAGACCTTTTAGTTGCATACAAGTTTAAAATTTATAAATTCACTTAGCCTGGTAAAGAAATTTGACATGATTGTACATCAAAAAACCCTACATGGCCTTTTTTAAAGGCTGCAAAGATAGGGTGTTAGGGTGAAAACTTAATCGGTTACTCCGCCGTAAAAATTCACAGGCCCGACACATTTGGCAAATAGTACCCCGAAATGACATTACTGTGTAAAAAAGCTGCTTAAGTTTTAAGATTTTAAACGTATCAACCATTACTTTTGCGTGATTTTTTAATTAAACAGAAAAAAATAAAAAAAATGCAATTATCCTCTCTTTTAGAACGCTTTGCAGAGCCGGAAACGCTGAAAATGGCAAAACTGGGGCGCGAATTAAGGGCAAAAGGTATTGACGTAATTGACCTGAGCCTTGGTGAACCAGATTTTGATACGCCCGATCATATTAAAGAGGCTGCTATAAAAGCTATTAATGATAACTGGAGCCACTATACACCGGTTCCCGGTTTTCTTGACCTGCGCGAAGCGGTTTGCGCCAAACTAAAAAGGGATAATAACCTGGATTATAAACCTGAGCAAATTGTTGTTTCTACAGGCGCTAAGCAGAGCCTTGCCAATGTATTACTGGCTTTGGTGGATGAAAATGATGAAGTGATCATCCCAACCCCTTACTGGGTTACCTATTCTGAGCTGGTAAAAATTGCCCGGGGTAAAGTGGTGGAAATAAGGACTGGCGTAGACAAAGGTTTTAAAGCTTCAGCAGAAGAAGTAGAAGCTGCTATCACGCCCAACACTAAAGCATTCTTGTTCTCTTCTCCATGTAACCCTTCAGGTGCGGTTTATAGCAGGGAAGAACTGAGCGCGCTGGTGGAAGTGTTCAAAAAATATCCCCAGATCACTATTATTTCAGATGAGATATACGAATATATTAATTATGTGGGTGAACACGAAAGCATTGCCCAGTTTGAAGATATAAAGGACAGGGTGGTTATTGTAAACGGTTTGAGCAAAGGTTTTGCTATGACCGGATGGCGTATTGGTTATACCGCTTCAACCGTAGAAATAGCAAAAGGAATGGAGAAATTACAGGGACAGTTCACCAGCGGTACCTGCTCTATTGCTCAAAAAGCAGGGGTAGCGGCGCTTACTTCCGATTTGAGGCCTACACAGGAGATGGCAGAAGAATTTACCCGCAGGAAGAAACGCGTGCTGGAGCTGGTAAACGAAATACCCGGTGTTATATGTTCGGAGCCGGACGGGGCTTTTTATATTTTCCCTGATATGAGCTCTTATTATGGCAAAACAGACGGAGAGATATTTATTAAGGATTCTGCTGATCTGTGCATGTATATCCTGAATACGGCACACGTATCTTCTGTAATGGGAGCTGCTTTTGGTGAGCCCAATTGCGTGAGGTTTTCTTTTGCCAACAGCCTTCCTAATATAGAAAAAGGATGGGCAAGGGTTAAAGATGCTTTATCAAAGCTGAAATAAAACCGTAATATCCCGTATTTTAAAAGAGGCTGTCGAAAAACGACAGCTCTTTGTTTTTATAAATATAATTTCGTAATATTAAAAAAATATTAGATAAATTTGAAGTAACTTTTTGTTGGCCCATCTCAAACTACATCAATTCCAAACTAAACCATGAACTGTCATAATATAATAGGGAAGGCAATCTGCTCTGCTGTAATAGCCGTGCTGTTTTTTTCAGGTGGTCCTTCATTATCCGCGCAGCCAGTGAAAAAGTACCCCGTATTATTAATGCCCGACAGCAAAGAAAAAGTGGATTCCATATTAAAAACTGCTGAACACCTGCGTCAGGATCCTCACAGGCAGATCTTATACACCGAAGCGTTCCGGCTGGTTAAAGAGCTGGACTATAAAAAAGCAGAAGCTGCAGTTTACGATGCTTACGGCGTATATAAAAGAGATATGTCGCAATACGATGAAGCTATTAATTACCATAATATAGCGCTTGACCTGGCTTTGAGAAGGGGTGATGTAAAAATGCAGATCAGATCATATAATAATCTTGGCGTTGTACACAGGCGCATAGATGACTATAATACAGCTATAGAATATTTACATAAAGCTTTAACACTATCAGAAAAAATTGGCGATGATTATAATATCACTATTGCACTTAACAGTATAGGAAACATTTATCTTTCTATAGAAGATTATGAAGCCGCCATACATTATTTTAAGGAATGTATTCCAATAGCCATCAAAGCAGGTAACAGCCGCGGTATTGCTATCAATTTGCAGAATATAGGAGATTGCTTTGAAAAGATGCAGAAAACAGATTCAGCAGAAAAGTATTATCAAAATGCGCTGGTTTATAATATAAGCAGGGACGATGAAAAGGGTATTGCTATTTGCTATAACAGCCTGGGCAACATTTTTAAAAAACAGGGGCAGGTAGATAAAGGCCTGAGCCTGTTAAAAAAAGCACTTTATATAAACACGAAACTCGGCGACCAGCTTTTTGTAGCAGTGAGTTATAGCAATATAGGGGATGCTTATTTCCTAAAAAAGGATTACAATTTAGCAAGGAAGTTTTTTGATACAAGTTTATTGATCGCTAAAAATATTGGTTCTATAGCCGAGGTTAAGAATGCTTACGAGGGGCTTACCCAAATTGCAGTAGCTGAAGAAGACTGGAAAAATGCGTATACCTATAACAGTATTTTTAAAAGATTGTCTGACAGTATTTTCTTAAAAAGTAATATTACTTTAAGAAACCAGGAGAAGAAGTATAATGAAGACAAAATTGCACTGCTTCAAACCAATGACCGGAATAAAAATATAATAGTTGCCGGAAGCCTGGTTCTTTTTTTATTGTTGCTGGCATCCGGCATCTTGTATTACTTAAGGTACCGCCTTTTGGAAAGGAACCGTTCTCTTCAGCGGGAGCTGGAGATCAGGTCGCAAATTGCCTCAGACCTGCATGATGATATGGGCTCATCATTGAGCAGCATCCATATCTTCAGTGAGCTGCTTCGAAAGAACGGACATGATTCGCACGACCTGTTATCAAAGATAGAAGCCAATGCCAAGGATACGCTTGAAGCGCTGGACGACATTATATGGCTGGTAAAGCCCAGTAACGACAAGTTTAGCAACCTTAGCATGCATATCAGTGAGTTCTCTATTCCTTTATTTGAATCAAAGAACATTAGTTTTGAGATTGATTTTCCTGAAAGTATAGCCGAAGTGCCGTTGCCTATGGAAACCCGCAGGAATATTTTTCTTATTATTAAAGAATCAGTAAATAATCTTGTAAAATACTCCGAATGTACTGAGGCCTCTATTAAAGCAACTTATAATGAAAGTTGTCTGCTTTTTGTGATAAAGGACAATGGAAAAGGGTTTGACCCTTCCAAACCTACTAACAGGAATGGTGTTAAAAATTTAAAAGCAAGAGCGAAGCAGATCAATGCCGACCTGCAAATTCAATCTACTTTTGGCAAAGGAACGCAAATAACACTGTTAGTGAGAGATAAGGAACTAACGATGCTGCATGCTGTTTAAAAAGCTATCCGTCAGTCAATATCTATATCGGGATTGATCCTTTTGAGGTGGCCCAGGAATTCCTTTTGAAGAATGGGGGAGATGATCACACAGTCGTGCTCATTATACTCAATAATAAGCCTGTTTACCGAAAAGCCCGGCCCGCTTAAAAGGTTTTTTCTTTTCCGGGTTACTTTTTTAATGGTATCTATTTTCAGCGACTCGTTAAATATAAAGCCGCTCTTGATGGTCAGGGTATTTTTGTAAATAGTATAATAGGTATGGTTGAATATATAGATGATTACAGCCGATACAACAATAGCAACTGTAAATAAAGCAATGCTCTTTTCCATTAAGGCGATAATGAGAACCAGGATTAAGGCTATTGCAAACAATAGCTTGATGATAAGACTGGCTTTTGTTTTATACACTATCATCATGGGCTTTCATATATTACCTCTAAGTTACATCAAAGTAGAGGTAATCTCAATAAGGTTATCCAGCAGTTTTCAACAGGATGAGCGCAATGAGTTGCTGTTATGTGAGGCTTTTCACCTCATCCATTTTTAACACCAATGTGTATCACCCGCAGGTTCCATATCCACACCATATAATATTTCTCTTACATTGCTCACATAATGCCCGCCAAATAATACGGCATGTACCAGCAGGGGATAGAGCTGTGAATAACCGAGACGTTGTTGCCAGCCATTTTCCAGCGGATATATTTCATGGTAACCTGCGTAAAACTCCGGCGAAAACCCACCAAATAACCTCGTCATGCCTATATCCATTTCCCGGTGGCCGTAATAAACAGCTGGATCAAAAATACTGGTAACTCCTTTTTGAGTAGTGAAGTAATTACCACTCCACAGGTCTCCATGCAGCAGCGCAGGCTTTTCATCCGGGAAAACGGGATCCAGCAAAGCACAAAAGTTTTCAGCAGCTTTTACATCTTTTGAAGAAAATATTTTTGTATCGGCCAACATTTTTACAAGTGGCAGTATCCTGTGGTTCGTATAAAAATCAGTCCAGCTTTTACAGGGCGTATTTATCTGTATAAGACTGCCTATATAATTATCCTCTTCCAGCCCGAAATAATCCGTTGTAGCTTGGTGCAATCTTGCTATACTTTTGCCAAACTGATATTGAGCGTTTGCAGTGCCTGCTCCTTTATCGAGCCATTCCAGCAGCAGGTATTGGGTTGTTTCGTAAATACCCTGCGCTATTACCTGCGGTACAGCTAAATCTGAATATTGCCTTAGCAAGGCCAAACCGTTTGCCTCCTTTGCAAACATGCCGGGATAACGGGCGGCATCATTAGTTTTGAGAAAATATTTTTTATCATTAGTATAAATGCACCAGGCATTGTTGATATCACCGCCATGCACGCTTTCTGTCCGGTGCACCGGCATATCCAGCTGGTTAAAAATTGTTTGTAGGTCCATTCTTGCCATTTTTACCGGATCAAACCTGCTGTTTACCGGTTTTTGTAATTATTTATGAAAATATGCAGGAGCTTCCGCTATTTTTAAAGGTTACTATATGCAAAGATGTGTATTAAAATAGCGTATCAATAGCAAAATAGGTAATATATTTATGTTCATATAAGGTTCGACAGAATGGAGCACGCAGACATACAGGGTTATGTTTTAAAATATAAGCTGGGCGATGGGGGAATGGCCGAGGTTTGGTATGCAGAAAATAATCTGCAACAACCTGCTGCCATTAAAATTTTGTTGAAGAAATGGTGCGATGAGCCGGAAATTGTATGGCGCTTTCAAAACGAAGCGCAACTCATGGTTCAGCTGGACCATCCTCATATAAGGAGTATCCGGAATTATGGAGAGATAGACGGACGGCCTTGCTTGATCATGGAGTACCTCGAAGGGATGGACCTTTCAAAGCGCATGAAAAGTGGTGAAACGTTTACTGGAGAACAGTTGGTACAATGGTGGAATGATATGGTAGATGCGCTGCAATACACGCACGGCAAACATATTATTCACCGCGATATCAAACCTTCCAATCTTTTTGTTACTAACGATGGGAACATAAAGCTGCTTGATTTTGGGGTGGCAAAGATTAGGGATAATATTACGGTCACCCAAACAGGCTCCCGCATGGGCACCTTAATGTATATGAGTCCTGAGCAGGTGTACGATGTAAAGAACCTTACTTATAAGACCGATATTTATTCGCTGGCCGTAACTTTTTATCACCTGGTAACAGGTAAGCCGCCTTACGACAGCGAGCGTATATCCGATTTTGAGATCCAGGAAAATATTGTCAGGAAAAATATAGATACTTCTGTATTACCGGAACCCTGGCGTTATCTGCTCCCCGGGTATTTTCATAAAAACGCTGCTGAAAGAAAAGACCTTCATAAGATTGACGGAGAAGGGGAGAGCGCAGCAGAAACCATTCTGATCCACCCTGCGCCGGAAGTTGAAAAGCCGGCTGCTAAGCCTGTTTATGCACCTCAGCCACCTGCCTATCAGTATCAGAAGAAAAGAAGAAGTTCTTCTTTTAACCTGCTTCCTGTTGCCATAGTGCTGGCACTTGTTGTTTTGATTTTGAACAAAGACCGGATAGCCCGGTATTTTGATAACCAGGAGGAAAAAAATACGAAGCCTGTTGCAACAAAAGTGGCAAAAAAGAAAGCTGAGCAGCCTGTTCCTCAACCGGAGGTTAAGGAAGATACTATGGCACCCAATCCTGATATCATTACCAGTGAAGGCGATAATGGCAGCATTGACCAGGTGGTGATTGATGCGGATCCATTACAAAAAGAAAGTGAAATAAAGAACTTTATCAATGACTATTATCGTAGCCGGAGCAGCTGCGATAATCTTTCAAGGTTTTTTGGGAGTGCTGTAAAGCAATACTATAGTAAGTCCAATGTATCTTTAAGCAACATTCAAAAAGAATGTGCCGATTATCACAGCAGGTGGAAGTTTATAGACGCCGATATCAGCGATAATTCGTATGCATTTACACATAATAACGGAAAAGTGTATGTGGATTTTAGCATGATGTATTACATTAAACAAAAAGAAGAAGACCCATGGATACCTTATAAAATTGATGTGTCTATGGTTATAGATGAGCAGAGCAAAATAGAGCGGATCGTGGAAAGGAGGATAGAGAAGCTGTAAGAAAGAAGTTGAAAGGTTAAAAAGTTAATAGGGAAAGACGCCCGGCTCCGTAGGAGCCAAACGTTTGTAACAAAAAAAGGATTAAACATGCTAAGTAAATTAAAAAAATGGCTTTTGGCTGATGAGGAGGAAGACGATAAGAAGCTGACCAACCAGGCATTGGTGGACCAGGTAGTGGCATCGTTTAAGGAAACCGTTGAAAGGGAATCTTTCAACAGGCGGATGATGTATGATTGCAGTTATCTTATATTAATGCGTCCGGAAGATTATCATCACGCGGAACTGCGTCTGGCAGGCATTACAGAAGGTATCCTCGATGAGTTTTACGAGTATATCAATGAAAAAAAGAGCCAGTACCCGAGGTATGATCCCATAGGCAGTTTTTGGGATTTTCAATATTGCCCGGCAGAAAAGGGCATTGATAATTCAGATATAGAGCCGGGTTCCGTGCAGGTGATAAGCGCTCCAACATCTGAAAAATCCTGGGTGGAATTGTCGGGTGAGCAGATCAAGGTTTCGGTAAGCAGCAAACATTCCCGCTATTCAAAGTACGATCTGAACCCTAACACTTTTGCTAATATTGATATTTTATCTAAAGGGCATTTCAGGGTTAAGTTCAATAAAGATCTTTTTGCAGGAGCAGAAGCCGCACGCACAGCATCCACTAACACATCGGTAACTCCTAAAAAAGATAAGCTGGCTACTATCCAGTTCGTGGTGAATAAGCAGCGTTACAGCTTCCCTATGCGGGAAAAGCAATTAAAGATCACGCGCGCTGTGGAAGGGCTCACCAGCACAGCCACCCTGCTTTGTATTAATGAGCCAACCGGCAGTCTTCAAAAAGAGCATGTGATGATAAAGTATGAAGAAAGTTCCCGGTTGTTCTATGTAGCTCTATTTGCTGATGCTTTTGTGAACGAGCAGAAGCTGGAGCTAAGCAGGATGGGTGAAGCGCCTGTATGGCATCCGCTGAAAAACGAATCAAGCATTGTGTGCGGCATTTTTCAACTGGATTTTAAAGCAGAAGTATAGGGAAGATGACGGATGAGAGATGACAGTTGACAGGATTGTTATTAGTTAGTAATTATCGTTTTCAATATTTTTTGATTAAGGTTTAAAAACATAAGTATAATAATGGTATAGAGATAGAGATTAGTAAAATTTCTTACAGTCATCTGTCATCCGCCAACTGTCAACTTTAATATGATTCAAATACTCTCAATATCATTTATAGCATTGGTTTTTTATCTGCAAACAAAAACTAAGAAATGAGCAGGAATATAGTTTCGCATGTGCAAACAGATGTTGGCCGCAGGCGCGATAACAACGAGGATAATTTTGTATGGCTCTCCAATTTGTGGACCAAGCCCGGCATGGCGCTCATTGGCGCTATTGACGGCGTTGGAGGTTATGAAGGTGGAGCAGAAGCTGCGGCCATAGCAAAAAGCACAATTGAAAACTATCTTCAGAACTTCAGTTTTGGAGCTCCTTTGCAGTTACTGAAAGAAGCGATGATACAGGCCAATAATGCCATTCATACCAAACGCTCTGAGGCTGGTTTGGAAAGAATGAGCTGTGTGGCTTCTGTGGGCATACTGGATGCGGAAAAGGAATTGCTTTACGTGGGTCATGTGGGAGACAGTCGCGGCTATATTTACAGGAATGGCGAGCTGCTCAAAATAACGAAGGACCATTCTTCCGTTGGCTTCAAGGAAGATAGCGGGTATTTAACAGAAGAAGAGGCCATGCATCATCCTAACAGGAACGAGATCAGCAAAATGTTAGGAGAGTATATGATAGATGCCAATGATACCGATAATTATTTCGATTTCTTTGAGCATAGCTTTTTACCCGGCGATATCGTTTTGTTTTGCAGCGATGGACTGACCGACCTGGTAAACAGGGAAGGCATTGCCTCGGTACTTTCAGGTGATCAGCCATTGAATGCAAAAGCGCAGGCACTAATTGACAGGGCTAACGAGTTGGGTGGCAAAGACAATATAACGGTAGCGCTGGCTACTTACAATGCAAAAGCCCCTGTTAAAAAGAAGGCATATAAAAACACCATCGAGGTACCTGTTAACAGCGAAGAAGAATTATTGACGATAATGGATAAAAAGCCTGCACGTAAAAAAAAACAGTGGTTGTGGTTACTCCCGGTAGTATTCCTGGCGGGGTTCCTCGCAAACTGGGCGGGAACAAAAAGAATGCTCCCGGGAAGCGCAAACCACGCTGATACGGTTTATATAAGAGATACTATTGTTGTTCCGGACAGCCTGTTTCACAGGGATACATTGATACAGGCTACCGATACTATTTTTAGTGACAGCGCACGCAATCGCAGTAACATGGGCTATTAAACACAGGAATGAAGAAAAAACAAAAGATAGAATTATACACACGCAATACCGAAAGGCTGCTGTTGGCATTCGTTACTGTGATCATAGCGACAATGGTATTTTCTTTTTACTTTAATATTAAAGAAGAGCTTACCAAAGCGGGAGAAGGATATGCCAATGGTAGTGTGATCAATTTGTCTGCACCGTTAAATGCTGATGCCGTAAAAAGTACTTTCAAAAAAGGCGGGTATTTTACGGATCAGAGCTATATCAATTTTATTGCTAACAACCTCAAAGTAAAAGTTGACCAGCAGAAAACGCTCCCTAATCTTGGAGCGTTAAACAAAAAGCCCTTATTGCTTAAAGCAACAGATTTTCTTGAAACCGGAAGTGAATCTGGCAAGCTCCGGTTTATTAATTCGCTTGCGCATATTGGTTTGGATTCAGCTTTGTATGCACAGGAAAAAACGAAACCGGCAGCATATCCTTCAAAAGTAAAAGTGGGAGAATCCTCCTCCGGTGTGGATTTGAGCGGATCAGTAAGTTTTAAAGCAGACGGAGAGGCGCAGATTGATAAAAAAGGCGTCTTAATAAAACTGACACGCATTTTCCCTGATGCCTATTTTGATACATTGCCCGGCGATAACAACACTATACAAACGGAGTTTTTTGCAAGGACAGATGCCGACGGCGATTATGAGTTTACGGATCTTGATCCTAAAGGAAATTACAGTGTACTGGCTATTAAACCCGGCTACGAATTCGGCCCTGTAAAGGGAACTGCCGAGATAGGCAGGAGTCGTACCTACGATTTCACAGGCCAGCCACATCAGCTAAGGTTATTGGACAGGATAGAGTACCGGCAGATCAAAGGCAATAAAATATTTACCGTAAGAACGCCGGAGGAATTTAAAAAAGAATTCTTCACATTTGTGATCATATTGGTGCTGGCTTTTTGGGCATTGCATATTGCGCTGTATTTAAAAAATTACCGGAGCGACCAGTTCATCCTTCCGCTGATCATGTTTATACTGGGTACAGGAGTAATGGTTTTGTATAGCGTGCAGGATCCGTTGCGGGATGAAATATATGGTACAGGCATGGCAAAATACTCGGCCGTTATATTGCTGTTATTTTCTGTGCTGATCTTTGTATTTAAGCAAAATCCTGTTAACCGGTTTTATCATTCAAAGTGGTTCGATCCACTGCATCGCTTGCGCTCCTCGGGCGAAGGTTTAAAAGCGCCCCGCGGCTATACCTGGCTGCTGGCCTCGATTGCATTGATGTTGTTGCTGGCGTTGTTTGGCTCTGGCCCCGAAGGCAGCGGTGTAAAGGTGAACCTGTTCGGTTTTCAGGTGAGTGAATTGTCTAAATACCTGATGGTGGTATTTTTCGCCACTTATTTTACAGTAAACGCCGGGTATTTCAGGAATATCCCGGATAACCGCTGGCTGACAAAGAACAACCTGCTGATGTTCGCCTTATTCATTTTCTTATTAGCGATATATGCTTTTCTTGGCGACCTGGGCCCGGCTGTGGTGCTTTGTTTAACTTTCCTGTTTTTCTATTCGTTTGCCAAAGATGAGTTTTTTGAAATGATCGTAGCGGCAGCGGTTTATGGCCTGCTGATCTTCTTAACAGCTAAGTTCATCAATAATGCCGGCAGCAATTATCTGCCCTGGCTGGCGCTTGCAGCCTGTGCCGGCACTTTCCTGTATGCTTTTTTTAAAAAGAAACAGGAATCGGTATTCTTTATAACGCTGATCATTTCTTCATTTATATTATTGGCAGCACTGCCTTTCAGCTTTACCCAGCGCCTTGCAGACAGGAACGGCATGTTTGCTAACATCTGGGAAAATAAGCTCGTTGGCGGCGACCAGGTAGCGCATGGGGTATGGTCTTTAAATTCCGGAGGTTTTACAGGTCAGGGTTTGGGCAAAGGTTTTGCTGATGTGATGCCGGCGCATCACACCGATATGATACTGGAAACGATTGGCGAGGAACTGGGCTTTCTGACTTTAATTACTATCTTCTTTGCTTTCGGGTTATTGGTGTACAGGTGTATACTGGCTGCAAGGCGTACCGGTAAGCCTTTTATGTTTTACCTGATGTCAGGGATAGCTATTGCTACTATGCTTCAGCTTATGCTGATAACAGCCGGTACTTTAGGTTTGTTGCCGCTTACAGGTATATCCGTTCCTTTTTTGAGCAAAGGTAATGCGGGGATCATTGTTACGCTCGCTGCTTTTCTGTTGGTGTTGGTGATGTCCAACGAAAGGGGCGATGCGCTTGAAATGGAGTACGTAAAAAAGAATTTTGATAGCGTGAACACGTATGCCATTCTCACGTTTTTCACTGTTGTTTTAATATTTACAGGAAGTCTTATCTGGTACCAGGTCAAAAGTAATGAATATATTACCAAACCTTCGCTGGTGCTGAATAAACGGGGTGAGTGGCAGTACAGTTACAATCCGCGTATTGGGCTATTGCTTAAAGAGATCAAAGCGGGGAATATTTATGATAAGAACGGCATCCTGCTGGCTACTTCTGATAAAACCAACTTTCAAAAAAATAAAGAGAAGCTGATCGGCTATGGCGCTAATGCAGCGTTATATAACGAGCAGCTATCACGTGAGCAGGATCGTTATTATCCTTTCGGCTCCGACCTGCTGTTTTGGTTAGGCGATTACAATAAAGAGATCGCGA
>JAPUDO010000003.1:0-1711 GCA_027493055.1 Niabella sp.
GTTGCCACATCTCCCAACTTTTAATTGTAAAAAGCGAGGCTGTTCTTTGTCCATTGTGTTTCAACTACGGTTACTCTATCCGGCAACAGGTTTATCTGTGAAACAGTAATATCCGCTTCGGCTTTGCCAGCCGGTAATACCCGGTTCGGGCCCTTATTCAAATACTTGTTATTCACAAATAGTTTTTCATTAGGTTTTAATACAATTTTCTTTTCAGAATTTTTTAAGGCCACTTCCACGGAGCCTTCAAAAAGCGAGGTTTCAGAAGACCCGTCAGACGGATACGCTTTAACATTAAAGACTGTTCCGGTAACTTTAATATCCATTGAAGCCGTGTGTACAATGAATGGCTTCTGTTTATCTTTGGCCACTTCAAAATAAGCTTCTCCGCTAAGGAAAAGTTCTCTTGAACTCTTACCAAAATTTTCATTATAAGAAATTTTGCTGGCTGCATTTAGCCATACACGGGTACCATCGGGCAATTCAAGATTGGTTTTAGAGCCTTTGCGTGTGGATACTACATTTTCTTTGTTTGATAAGGGTGCCCGGCCGGTGCTGTTAAAATAAGAATAGGAGAAGGCTACGGCAAAAAGCATAGCGGCCGCAACAGCCCATACAATAATCTTTTTCTGTGAAATATTTTTTCTTTTTGTAGCAGGTTGCACTATTCTATTATGAAGAGATAACCACTTTTCCTCTAAAAAATCTTCGTCTACTTCATTACACATACTAAGATCGCCTGCAAACACTTCGTTAAGACCGCCATATACTGCCGCAAGTTCACTGTCGTTGTCAAGAATTTTATTGAGTTCAACTCTTTCCTGCAACGTCAGTTTTCCTGCTTCCTTCAGGCTCATCAATTCGTAAAATCGTTTACTATCGCTCATTTCTGTTTATATAGGCAGTAATTTCAGGCAAAACCCCTAAATAACTCTGCTATTTTTAGTGATTGTTATCGGAACTTTCTACTTTTTTCTTAAAATAATCCGTGTATTCCGAAAGGTCATAAATAAGTCTTTCCCCCAGCTTTTTCAGTGCGATCGTCATTTGGGCTTCCACTGTTTTTACAGAAATATTTAAAAGTGTTGAAACCTGCGCGTAAGACAATCCTTCTGATTTGATCAGCCTGAAAATAAGCCTGCATCTGGGCGGCAGGTTACTGATAGCCGCGTTAATAGCCCGAAGATTTTCCCCTGATATCATTTGGGAGGCCGGGTTGCCGAATCCAAACTGAAAAGCATCCTCGAAGCCGGACATTGGAATGGCCTTTTCTCTTTTGCGCTTTTGAATACAATTTAACGATGCATGTTTTGTGGCCACATATAAATAGTAAGAAAGATTGGTGATGGTTGGGAGGGTTTCCCTGTTTTCCCAAAGTTTTATAAATACATCTTCCACCACTTCTTCAGCCATATGCTGGTCTTTTATAATGGATGTTGCAAACGATAATAAGCCGGCATAAAATTTATAAAAAAGCTGTTTGAAAGCATTTTCATCATTTTTTTCTGCTATTAATATGGTAAGCTGCGCAATGTTCATATTATTTAAAAAATAGCTGATGCTTTGCTGCATCAGGCACCTGCCGTTTTTTTATTCTTTACTGATCACTAAAAAAACAACTCCAATTTGAGGCAGCGCGATGATTTTTTAGCCGGGAGCCTCAGGCGGATTTTGGTTTATAGAGGTATTTACATAAGCACGGGCGCCAGGG
>JAPUDO010000003.1:1721-4237 GCA_027493055.1 Niabella sp.
CATCTGCAGTATTTGCTTTTATAGCGGTATATCCATCTGCAGGGCCGCCTGTAGCCTGCGTTTCGAGCCCGATGTTATTAATGTAAACTTTCCGGGAGAAATCACCATTATCAGTACCGCCGGTTAGTGTATACCAGTAATATTTATTTCCATAATTTGCCTGCTTCAGGTTTACCTTAACGATCTGGTTAGAGAGCGTTTTATTGACTAAAACTACACCCTTTTCTCCAGATGTAAAAGACGAGGCGTATGATAGTACGTTTGAGCTGGTTGAAGCGGAGTGTAACATCCTGTCGCCAAAAGATTTTTGAAGAAAATAGTAATAGTAAAAAGAGGGTCTTGGGTTCCATTTTTTTCCTCCGGGCTCATCGCCGGCATCAAACATGCCGTGGTCGGCGCCATTGGCAAAGCCATTAATAAAATCCCAGCGAATTGCGCTGCCAATGTTGTTTTTTACAGCTTCGAGTACAACCAGCATATTATGCATACCGGCCACGTACGAAACCTGTTGCATAGAGCCCGCGCTGCCGGTGGCAAAAATATTATACTCGGTTAATGCAAGCGGTTTTACCGGCGTTCCGCTTCTTGTGGCATCATTGGCAATGTATTTTACCATTGGGCCGGTTTTATCAGTTGCTGAGTTGATGATCTGGCTGAAAGTGTTTTCAGTATTGTCTACATAATAGCTGTGTAAGATGTAAAAATCTGCTTTAGCCCCGGCGTTGGTCATTACGCCGTTGTTCCATTCTGCAGCAGCCCTGGAAGCCTGCCACAGCCAACTGCTGTAAGCTTCAATCAGGCCTAAGCCTATATATATCTTTTTACCAGTTTCTGCAGCAGCTTTTTGCATTGAATCAATAAAAACCGATGCGTGCTGGCCGTATAAACGGCCGGTAATATATTCCGGCTGGCCATCTTTGTTTTTAGTAGTATTTATGCGATAGCCCAATTCCCAGCCGCCATGATTTTCATTGCCTATTTCCCAGTATTTTGTTCTGCCATTGTCGTGCCGCACCCAATTAGCTGCCATGTGCGCTGCCTGTGCAACAGGGTTTGCGGCCAGCCCGTAACGTGCATAGGCATAATTTACAGTGATCATGCCCGGGCTGCCGGTTTTTTGTAAAAGGCTGTAATAATCATCAAGGTTGGTTCTTTCAGAAGGATTGTTTTTGCCGTACCAGAAATTCCATCGCCAGAGTTTTTCTGTTCCATTATCTATGATGCTGTCAGGCACATCGGCTGGTTTATCCTGAAAATTCCGGTCCCAGAAGTAAGCATCGCTGATGCTGCCACCGGGGAAACGGATCATTCCCGGTTTAAGGCTTTTTATATGCGTCATAACAGGTTCCTGGCCCGATATATTTTCTGTGTAGCTCACAGAGTTGTGGCCATATACGCTCGCCGGAACTTTGGTGAGCACTTTTGATGCATCTATTTCTACCGTAACGGTTGGCGTACCGGCAGGCACAGTGCCGGCAACGGTTTGCGGCACCTCAAAAGTTTTTGACTTCCATTCATCCATAAAAAAGCCAATAGTTGCTGCATTTGCGGGATCAACGGGATCAGGATAATTTACCGGTGGTTTATCAGGGCCGTTTTGTTCAGGTATTTCCTTACTGCCGCAGCACGGCAAAAAAGTAAGGGTTAAGAAGGCGGCTATTAATTTTAAATACGTCATACAAGCAAGTGTCAATATTAATTTTTAAAGGAATACAGGTAGTCCTCATTACATGAGGCAGTTTTTTTTGGCAAAACCCCTAAGGGCGTATGTAAATTTTTTTGGAGAAATCCCTAAACAGGCACAAACACAACACATGTTTATACATGCTTAAGACTTAAGCAAACAGTGTGGCTTTGCAGGCTTATAGCAGAATTTTGCCTGTTTAATAAAAAAGGCTGAAAACCGGAAGCCGGGAACGACTGGATTATTTTTTTAAACCACTTCTTCCAAACTTTCTTTTACCGCTTTCACTTTGGCATCCAGGTCTTCGGTGGTTAAGGCATTGTTTAAAAACCAGCTTTCAAAGGCTGATGGCGGTAAGTAAATGCCGCGTTTGAGCATGGCATGAAAGAATTTTTTAAACAGTTCAATATTGCAAGCGGCGGCGTCTTCAAAATTATTTACCGGCCGGCTGCTACACAGCCTGCTTATTTTCAAGGCTTCTGCCCCGATTGCCTTTGCACTATAACCTCCTAATAAAAACTCATCTGCATTTACGCCGATTTCGTCGTCATCATCTTCTTTCATCATTTGCTGCACCTTACGTTTAAACAACCATGCTGTTTTTTGTTGAACACCTATTTCGTGGCCTAATTCAACAGTGGACATACGCTTCTTTTTGGCTGTAAGTCTGAACATCATATGGAACGCTTTTAATAAAGGCATTTTAACCCCATGAAAAACTGTATTGGCTAATACGTTCTCATCATATCGGTATTGCCGCATCGCTTGTGGTGCCAGGTGCGGCCTTTGATTTGGCTGTTGCATCCACACCTGCTGCAACTAAATCCCCCGG
>JAPUDO010000004.1 GCA_027493055.1 Niabella sp.
GCATTTATGCAGGAGACCTTTGACAGGTGTTTAGGATCTAAAACAGTGGGGCTGGTACGTGCTGTCGGAAATGAAATTTCATCATCATGAAGGAAAAGAGCGCCGGTACATCATTGTGAAAAAGCGGATAGAAGATCGCCCGCATAGTGGTGGAAAACTCTTTGAAGACCTTCCGGGATATCGGTTTAACTGTTATGTAACCAACCTTGATTTACCGTTGGACCAGATCTGGAACATCTACAATAGCAGAGCAGATTGTGAAAATAGAATTAAGGAGCTCAAGCAGGATTTTGGATTGGAAAACTTTTGTCTACAGGACTTTTGGGCTACAGAAGCTTCTTTCCGTCTTATTATGGTAGCCTACAACCTCATCAGTTTATTCCGGCATTTTGCATTGAATGAAAGAAATAATGCAACCCATAATACACTCAAATCCTATTGCTTTGCATTAGGAGCCTGGACAGCAACTCATGCTAACAAAAAGGTACTAAAAATAGCGCTACCCGTCAAACGAAGGCCCTGGATGGATGGAATCTTTGCTAAAATCGAAAACCTGCCCAAAAAACTTATTTATTCCTAATGAATAATCCGGGTTTAAGTGAACTAATGGCAGGAGATTTTAAAAAAACTACAGCCCTTACTGATTTTCTGATTGCCATATTGTATGGCACATTGGTTGGATGCTGAGCATGGTCGGTAGGGTCATCTGGAATCTCAAATCCTTTTTCAATCTTATCTGTTTTAAGATCTAAAACCTGTAAAGGTTCGGTATAATCTGTATAGATATAAGTAGTACCCGGTTTGGATCCTATAATATATACTTTCGATCTGTAGGGGTCGTACACTAAGTTTTTGGGAGATATACGGTCAGAAAGATCATAGACCTTCATCACCGAATCTTTTTCAATGGAATATCGTATCAGCTTGTCCGGGTTAATCATAGGAATTAAAGCTTCTTTTTGATCATTGATCAATATAAAGCTATTCATATAACCATTGACTTCCAGCTTTGCTTTGTAAAACGGCACTGAAATTTCTTCAGTAAACCATATTCCCCGAAAATCCTCAAACCTTATAGTAAAAGGATAATTTCCACCCAGGTCGGCACAGTTATAAGAAAACTTAACAGAATTGTCGGCTTCAAATGGACTAACTTTTATATCACTCAAACAAAGCTGCCAGTTACTGGTTATCTGCATTGATTTAACCGGCCGGCTGAACTGGATGTACACAGAGTCTGCTCTATTAGTCATCATATTGCCAATCATGCCTTTTACCGATACAATTGTCATTATCCCTGACTGATTCACAAATATATTCCTGGATAAATTTCCACATACAATAGTTATAGTGTCCTGCCGATCATTATAAGAAGTGTTTTTGCCGTATGTAAGCGTAATGTATCCATTTTTATATCCCGTTAGCCCGGACACCTGTATATCTGCAGGCAATTATTGTGTAGTTACCCGCATTAAGCTCTGGAATATTAAAGGTTCCATTTTCAGAAGATTTTAATTCTATAGGACCGATGTTTATACTACAGTCAGATACAGGTTGAAGAGCCTCATTTCTTATAATACCACGTACTCCACCTTTTTTAACCGGCACGGCAACCTGATCTTTCTTTTCACAGGAATTGAAAGATACAATAATCATTAACAGGAATAATAGCTTACTTTTCACCGTAATGCAAAGCTGTAGTTATAATATTCAGCTGTTGCCTGGCAAAGGTACTTAAACCATCTTTCTGATACACAAAGATTCAGAAATGAGGTGTATAACATTTTTAATTTAAGACCTCGAAGAGGTCAAATATTTATAGCGGAAAGGCGTACGTAACGGATGCGATCCGCCACGGCGGATCGAACAAAACCATCAATGTTTATCAATCTATAAATATATGAATCCTCCGGATTCGTCAACCTTCAGCAGGTCTCAGGGTGCAGGACAAATCTCTCTAAATAAAATATTCCGGTGCGCTGCACCTATAAACACTTTGCTGCACTGTAGCTATAAATATTACCGCCGCGCTGCGGCTATGTAGGTTATACTTCGCAAACGCTCACTACCTACAGCAGGTGCAGCGCACCCGAAATCTTTGTAACAATACAACCATAATGCTTCTCTAAGCCGCAGCGCGGCGAAATATTATTGTTCGATGATCTGTTCAGCCATTCGTGGCAGTTAAACAGCAAGCCCTACTTATGTATAACCCTGAAAGCTAATTCCTGTGCTGGAAAAAGTAACCTGCACCTCAATTCGCAGGAAGCGCCTTATTATTAAGGTGATGCAAAGCATTTGAAAAATAAATGGACGGTTAAGTCCGATGCAGTTTATTTACCGATTTTCTATTGTTTCTTATATTGGCTTTTGTATCTGGCGGGAGATACACCCATCAGCTTTTTAAACATCCTGGAAAAATAATACTGATCTTCATAACCCACCATACTGCAGATCTCTTTAATATTCATATCGGTGAAACAGAGGTACTGACATGATTTTTGTATCTTAAGGTGATTGAAATATTGAATAGGAGCGTAGCCCGTTTTTTTCTTAAACAGATCTGAATAATGAGAAACAGAATATCTGAAACGGGTGGCGAGCTCATGAATGGTATAAGCTTTATCCAGGTTCTCTTTCATGTATTCTATTGACCTGGAAATTTGATCTTCATGATAATAATTAGGATATAATTCTTCATGATAAATAAAGGAAGATAAAAACTGCAGCAGCTGGATACTGCTTGCTTCCAGGTTCCGGACGCTGATGCCCTGGTCTAAAATAGAGTATAACAGGGAAAACAGCTTAATGCGCTGCTCGTCATAAGGAACGCTTTGAACTACTGGTACACCGTCTTTTGAATATCTGTTGTATAAGGTTTCTGCATGTGTTCCTGAAAAATGCGCCCAGTAAATACTCCAGGGATTTTCTTCACTGCTGCTGTAATGATGCGCTTTCTGCTTCGGTATTATAAAGAAAGTATTGGGTATTAATTCAAATTTTTTTCCTGATACATGCACCGTGCCGCTTCCTTCAATGCAATACAATAAAATATATTGTGCACTTCCATGCTTACGTTCCCTGTCATGTCTTGCTGCTCTTGGGTAATAACCTACAGCAGTGGGGTGCAGTGCTTCTGTTATTGGATTTTGTGCCATGTTCTTTATAACTCCCGGGGGAAGCACAATCATTTTCTGGCCTAAAAATCCTTCTTTTACCTTTTTATTTTCGTTGGATGGCTCGCGCATGTGACGTGATCATTAAAAATGAATATTTAAATGCGAGAGATTGATACCTCCTCTCGTGAAAGGGATAGCTGCAGACCGGTACGGTGTACGGATGATCCTCTGGGAAACTACTTGGGGATCGGCAGAGATCTGACTCTTCAAAAATATTCCCGATGCTATCGGCGCCAAAAATAGTATAAACCTGGTTTATATTTTATCTTACATTGCTTCTATGCTCAGCACCACACTTGTTCTGCTTAAATTAACAAAAGGATTGAATCCTGCATTCATCAAAAAATCGCCACTGTAAATTTTATTGCTGTCTACAGGTGATTGCTGACCAGCAGGCAGGTTGAGCTCTCTTATCCTGTATTTTTTATTAGCATCCAAACCCTGTAAACGAACGGGACTTTGTGTAGCCGTGAAAATATATCGCCAGTCAGACAGGTAATTGAACATGACTGCTTTGTTTTTATCGGTGCTTACATACAACATGGAAGCCATATTGGTTTCATACGGGCTTTTTAACCGGTACATATCGCCCTGCCATACAATGTGCTTAAAGCCGTTATAATTTTTTATGGCCTGTTTGCAAAACTCAAGCTCTTCAGTTTTCAATTTTTTTACATCTATATCGAAGCCCATCTTTCCCATGGAAGCCACATCTATCCTGTATTTCAGCGGCTTATTGCTCCATTCGGTTACATGGTTGCATACTGCAAGCGATGGATAGAAATAAGAATAGTCCCATTGCATAAAAACACGCTCCAGCGGATCGGTATTGTCGCTTGGCCAGAACTCGGTAAAGTATTTCAATAGCTCGTAGTCTGTACGGCCGCCGCCGCCGGAGCAGAGCATCATCGGCACTTTGGGGTATTTTGCACGAACTCTTTTTAAAACATTTTCTAATCCCCTGCTATATGCTACATACAAATGTGATTGCGGCAGCTTTTTCTTTTCAAGGTATTTGGAATGCCCGTTAAAAATAGGCGCATTACAATCCCATTTAATAAAAGCCAGGCTGGGGTTTTGTGTAAATAATTGATCTACCACGCCAAATACAAAGTCCTGTACTTCAGGATTGGCAAGGTCCAGCACCATCTGGTTACGAAAAAGAATCTCAGGACGTTTCTCCTCTCTTATTACCCAATCTGGTTTTTTTTCATATAACTCACTTTTAGGGTTTACCATTTCGGGCTCTATCCAGATACCGAATTTAACACCCTGTTTACCCGCTTCCTGCACAAGATAGGGAACCCCGTCCGGCAGTTTCTTTTTATTAGCCTGCCAGTCGCCCAGTCCCGCATTATCACTATTACGCGGGTACTTATTGCCAAACCAGCCATCGTCTAATAAGAACATATCCACACCTATTTCCCTTGCTCCGCTAAAAAGCCCTGTCAGTTTTTCTTGGTCAAAATCAAAATAAGTGGCCTCCCAGTTATTCAACAGGGTAAGGCGTTCTCCTTTGCCATCCAGCAGGTTGTGATTGCGCATCCAGTTATGTAGGTTACGGGCTCCTTTGCCCATACCTTCGTGAGATAACGTATAAATAAAGCGGGGCGTAATAAACTCTTCATCGGGTTTTAGCTCGTAGGCCGATTGATAAGGATTGATTCCCGCTACCAGGTGCAGGTTTTGATAAGCATCTGTTTCAAACTGTATGGCATAATTACCATGCCAGGCAAGCTGCCCCAACATTACCGTTCCTGAGTTCTCGGTAGCTTTATGGTCAAAAGCCAGCATAAAATTTTGAGAGGCTTGAAGATTTTCTCTTGTTCCCAGCCGTGATTGAATGGTATGCATCCCCTGCTTTAACTGGGTGTGCTCGGGCTGCAGCTCTCTTGCCCAAACACCATTATAGCTGGTAAGAAAATAATCCCGGTTAAAGAAATACAAATTGGCGGAAGCATATTTGTTCAGTTTTAAGTTGCCTTTTTCCTGGTGCTGTATGCTGCTCCACTGCTCAATCACATCTTCATTTTTCCAGGCTTTATAAAACAGTTTCACCGTAACCGGGTACACGGGGTCTTTCAAAAAAACAGTAGTTAAGACAGCACCGTCACTGGTGTTATTGATTGTATGATTTTGATAAATAAGATCAATAGAATTGTTGCCATCTGTATGCACTACAGCAATGGCCGGCTCTACTGTATTGCTGTTAATGCCGGCTACTGAAAAGGCCAGGTTATTATTGTTGGAGCCTTCTTCTTTTCTGTCGAAAATTGCAGCAGCCATTTCATATTCCGCTTTGTTTTGCAGCGGCTTTCCAAAGTGCACGATCTTTAAATGCTTTTGAGCATCTGTTTGCAAAGCAATGGCCACATTTCCTGTTTCAATGGGTATGGTAACGGTTTGTGCAAAAATGCTGTTGCCTGTCAGAAAGACGTTCAAAAAAAGTAAAGCGTTCTTAAAAATTTTCATTATTCGTATTTTATCGTTGGAAATAGTTATTTTACAGGTACCAGCCTGATCAATATGGCATCGGCTTTGGGAGCTGTGATTTTTACACGGGGTTGATTAGCTTCTAGATTGTCCACAACCCGGTTTGTTAAAAAATCCTGTACCATATATTTCATATTTTGTTTGAGCCCCAATCGTTTGCTGTCAATTTCCTGTATGAAATCCTGTTCAGGATGGAAGTTGAAAGCCGATATTAAAACCGTATCGCCGGAAAGGTAAAAAGATATTTGCTGATCCTGTTTTAATCCATCCGGTAATTTCAAAGGCTCAAATGCTTTAGGTGCTGCAAAATAATCAGCCACGTTCTTATTATCCAAAAAAAGTTTCGCCCGCTCTTTTGCAACCAGCTTTCTGAAATCGGAGCCATCTCCCAGGATACTGCCCAGTGTGATCAGTGAAAAAAGTCTTACCCTTACCTCCTTTTCTGAAATAGCAGGGTTGTTCTGGAAGTGGCTCATCACCAGTACATCCAGGTTAGAATAGGGCAGCAATGTTCCCTGCATCCATCCCAGGTGGGCGTTGGAGATCATAGAAGATGCCGTACTGCCGTGGTGTGGAAACCCATCTATATCATCACGGAAATGAGAATAAATATCGGTAGATAAAAATCGTGCATGGGCAAACTGGTGTGGGAATGCAGGTGATATGGCATGGGTAATAAAAATATCGGGGCCTAAAATGGAATCAATCAGGTGTTGAAGCATTTTCATGCCCTTATTATATGCCTGTAAGCCCGACCTTACATTGGGATCGTAATGCCTGGGTGTTTCCAGTGCACCTGCAGTTAAAAAATCGATCTTTAAAAACCTGGCGCCAATAGCCCTGGCTTTTTGCAATTCAGTAATAATGCGCTGCCGGGTGGCAGGATGTGTAGGATCTAAAGGGTAAGCGCCAAAGTCCCCGTCTTTATAAATAATGGTTTTGCCGTTATTGTCTTTTAACGTTACATCCCGTATATAAACATCCGTGTGCTGGAGCTTGTCCCTGTCAATGCCGCTTTTCCAGGTCCAGATAGCGAAGGGAATAAAGTAAAAGCCCATTTGCTGGTGATGTTTTCCAGCGTACTGCCCAATGGACTTCAATATATCTGTTGTATAAATTCTCTGGTCATAAGAGTCAATGCTAAGTACAGGTGGGCTGTACCTGCTAAAGTTTTTCAGGCCGGATAAGAAATCTGAAATTTTAGCAACGCCCGATGGCATCATTGTTTTTCTATAGCCGAGCACATCTTCCACTCCGAAACTATTCCAGTACACAGGAGCATAACCTTTCCAGTTTAAAGACCCGGAAATTTTTGCATTCATCCTCCCATATTCTTTGAATGCCGTTGTTATATTACCAGATGCACCTAAAAAGATCAAGGGGGCAAAGATGGACGTTCCTCTCATGCTGCCATGAGCTACTACATCGTGCGTGCCATCATAGCCGCCGTATTCATTGGGCAACCATTTGTTATTGGGAGTGGCAGCGCCGCCATAAATAATTAAGGAATCTAAAAAGCCTTTAGCAGCAGATAAGGTGTACCGGATCCCCGTTTTCCAGAAGTCGTGGGTAAGATTGCCTATGACCAGGCCCGACAAGGTTTCGTAATCATACAAAGCCGTAAATTCATATCCTGTTCCGGATCTTATGCTATCGTTCCAGTTTACCGTTAAGAGTTTTGTCCAGTTGTCATTGTCAAATGGCATATCCAGCAGTCGTGGCGCTTCACTTGGAACGTATGCCTTTCCGGAATGTTGTGGCAGAATGGCTAATGGTGCTATATAATTACTTTCAATGATATCATTCTGTGTTTTCGCTGCCACACCTAACATAATATGTCCCTGGTCATTATACACAGTGATGTACTGAACCAGCTGCAGGTCTTCATTGTTGTTAGTATGAATAAAAGAGATGCTTTTACCTACTGTAATGTCGCTTATTTCGCTGATCTTATAAGAGTGATGGCCAAACCCGGCACTGCTGTAAGATACACCGTTTTTTAGTTGCAGCGTTGCAACTGTATTTTTCAGATAGCTGCCGTTTGGAAAGGTAAAATCTGCCGTGCCTTTTTCCAGATCAAGACGAATGGTATAGCTGTCTGAAGAGATGATCACTTCACCAGCAGATTCTTTTATCACCTGCAAATAACTTTTGCATGGTATCATCAGTACAAAAAGCAGGATGATGAGACCTGCTTTTTGTATGCTGATATGCTTTAATAAGCTCATCAATATCCGGAATTCTGGTTGGTTATACGTTTATTGGCGATCAATTCAGTATATGGAATGGGATATAATAAATGTTTGGGCTCTTCCATGTTATTGGCAGCGTCTGTATTATACATTTTTGTTCGCTGCACCAGGAGGCCCCATCTCTTTAAATCAAACCAGCGCCATCCTTCAAACATTAATTCTTTCATCCTTTCAGTAACAAGGCTGTCCCGTAATTGCTGTTGTGTAGGAGTATTACCTATCACAGTTTGCAGATCATCTACCTTTGCTCTTCTTCTTACCTGGTTGATATAGGGCAGGGCCTGTGTAGTTTGCCCCGTTTCATTTAAAACCTCTGCATACATCAACAGAACATCTGCGTACCGCAGGTAATAAACATTCCGTGAGGAGGCATTGGATTGCTGGTTGGCTTTTTGTTCATATTTTTTTATATGCGGTTTCCCCGCATCCCTCCACCAGTCATTTAAACCGGGATTCCCATTACCGTCATAGTAAACGGAACGCAGTGTAGCGCCTTTCCGGAAAGAGTCCTGTAGAGGGTAGATGTTAGCGGCATAAGCTGTGGGTAGTGCCACATGGCCACCTCCCCCGGGTTGATTGCTGCCCATGTTCCAGCTGCCTAAGATCTCTGTAATATTTTGCGTGTGCCCGGATTCTGTTGTGTATTGAAATTCAAACAAAGACTCTATGTTGTTTTCGTTTTCTTCTTTAAAGAGATCGGCAAAGTTATCCATCAATCTTGTTTCGGAAGTATTTAACAGTGGGTCCAGCGCTTTTTTTGCATTGGGATAATCTTTTATGGTTAAATACACTTTTCCCAGTAGTGCCTGTGCAGCCTGCTTATTGGTCCGGCCTTTTTCCATTTTGCTTTTGTCGGGCAGATTGTCTGAAGCATACTGAAGATCGCTGGTGATTAATTGATATACGTCTGCGGCAGGAGTGCGGGGATAACCATTCTCTTCCTTGTCTGCATCCGGGGTATCTGTAGGCATGGGGATATCACCAAAATACTGAACCAGGTAAAAGTATCCCATTGCGCGCAGGAACCGGGCTTCGCCTAATAAGCGGGACTTTACAGGTTCTGCAACAGTCCCTGCACTAATATACCTTATAGCAACATTGGCATTTCCTACAGCCTGGTATAGCCGCTGCCAGTAATAATAAACAACATCGCTCTGAGCACTTAACTGTGTTTTATCGTAGCTGCTTAATGCGGAGAGCTGCAGCCAGTACCCGCCCCATGTAGGAACGAACTCGGTTGTTTTTCCTTCATCGGTTCCTATATTGCCCAATAATGAATGCTCCGATTTTTTCAGGGTCTGGAATTGCTTGTAAATGCCCGTTATACCGGCAATGGAACCTGCTTCATCTGCATACACCTGCTCAGGTGATAAATAGGATTCGGGCACGTATTCCAGCTCCTTACGGCAGCCGCTTATAACTGAAATGACAGTAACTGTAAAAATAAATGTATAAAGAATATGTATTGATTTCATGTTTATTGCATTTAGATATTATAAGCCAACTTTTACGCCTATTAATGTGGTTTTGTACCTGGGGTAGATATCATAACTGGCTCCGCTCCAGCTACCGCCTGATGGTAACTGGGATATTTCAGGATCAACACCAGTGTACTTTGTTATAGTGAAAGGATCTAAAAATTGCACGTATAGGGTTAACGAGCGCAGTTTTGCTTTATCAATCAGCGTCTTTGAGAAATCGTAAGAAAGCGTAATGTTCCGCACCTTAATAAAGTCTCCCTTCTGTACAGCAAAGCTGGAAGTGCCGCCCGGTAGGGTCTTGACTGCTTTCCCGAAGGCGTTGGGCCGGGGGATATTTGTATTGGTATTTTCTTCAACAATAACATTGCCCCGTGCATCTGTAATTTTTTCCGTCCAGAAATTCATTCCTTCCTTCATCAATAACCTTCGTCCGTTGGAGTACTGGTAATCCTGCCAGGCTTTGTTAAAAATACTATGTCCAAACATATAATTAGCAAACACGGTCAGGCCAAATCCTTTATAGTTCCAGTAATTCCAGAAACCGCCCCAGCCTTTTGGCGTAGTACGGCCAATGGTTGTCATATCATACATATTGTATTTGCCATCGCCATTCAGGTCTTTGATACGCACACTGCCCGGCAAAGCACCTGCCGCTCGTGCAGCAACACTATCGCTTATTTGGTAAATACCATCATAAACATAATCAATGATCAGGCTATTGGGGGCTTCTCCCGCTTTAAGGTTAGGCCTGAGCGAGTCAACTCCTGCTAATAATTTAGTGACCTGTGATTTATATGTTGAGAAATTGAACTCACTCTGCCAGGTAAAGTTTTGGGTCTTTATCACATCTGCCTTTATTCTGAATTCAAATCCCTTTGTGCTCATGGCTGCAACGTTGATGGTTTTATAGTTATAAGGGCTTGACGGGGCAAGCTGCAGGTCCATTAAAAGATTCTGGTTGTTTTTCTTATAGTAATCGGCATTAAACAGAATACGATTATTGAGGAAGCTTAGATCCAATCCCAGGTTGAATTGTTTTTGGTTTTCCCATTTCAGATCCTTATTGGCCAAACGGTAGAAATCTACCTGGTAGCCGGTTACAGCCGTAGAAGAGTTGAAAGGATAGGCCGAGGGCGCCATTTTGCTGTAAACCGATTCGTAGGTACGATTGTAACTACCCACAACGCCGTATCCGCTGCGGATCTTTGCATCGCTTAAAACTCCTTTTAGCTTCACCGCATTCATAAATGGCTCATCTATTAACCTCCATGCCGCGCTGAAGGAAGGATATACCCCAAACCTGTTGTTCTCGCCAAAATAAGAAACACCGTCCCTTCTGATGCTTGCATTAAAAACGTACCGGTCCTTGAATTTGTATATAACCCGGGCCAGTTGCGACTGGATTGCCCAGTTAAAGAAGTCGCTTACAATATCACGATTGCTTGCCAGGGCCATATTTTTATAGGTTGTTTTATCGGAAGGGAAGCCCGAGCCATACATGGCATTCCATTCCTGCCTCCTTTTTTCAAAGGTAAAGCCGGCCAGGGCAGAGAAATCGTGGTCTTTATTCAGCTTAAAGTTATAAGACAGTGTGTTTTCAGAAGTAAAATCGCGGTAATTGAAATTAGCTATTGAACCATAACCGCCTAGGGTATAGCTTTTATTCACGTTCACTGTTCTTGGTGCATAATACATCGTCTTATCGTAATAGATATCTGTAGCAAAAGAAGTTCTGAATAGCAGGTCTTTAATGATCTTATATTCGAAAGCAATATTTCCAAGTATCCTGTCATTATTTTTGATCTGTGGGTTCCTGGTTAATATTTCGGGGTTGTTAATTATGGCGTCTGATGTTCCCACTGTTGGATCCAGCACTACCGTATTATTACCTTGAGCGTCTGTAAAAGGATACAGCGGGCTCATGGTAAGCGCATTGTAGTAAACTTCCTGGTTCAGTATTTTATTATCGGTGTGGGCTATGTTCAGATTAATGCTGGCTTTTAAAGCCTGGGTGATCATCGTCTCTCCGTTACTTGTTATAGAATAGCGTTTAAAATTAGAGTTTTTAATGATCCCATCCTGGTCATAATAATTACCGCTCAGGTATATCCGGTTTTTATCATTCCCGTTGCTAACGCTGATCGTGTGCGATGTAATTGGAGCAACCTGCAGTATCCGGCTGGGCCAGTCATAGCTCTTTCCGTTCCTGATACTTTCTAACTCCAGTGATGAGAATATTTGTCTTTCAAATCTTTTATCAGACGTGGTGTCATTTAAAAACATCTTATTACCTCCTTCATCGTAATAGGCCAGCCTTCTTAAAAGTTCGTAGTCCTTTCCATCTATGAAGTCGAATGCTTTAACTACTTTTTGTACGCCATAGTAACCATGATAGTTAATGGAAGCACGCCCGATCTTGGCCTTTTTTGTTGTGATAAGAATAACTCCTTCTGATGCGCGCGATCCGTAAATAGCAGCAGCTGATGCATCTTTTAGTACATCAATAGATTCAATATCATCCGGGTTCAATTCCCTGATATCGCCTGTAGTGATGACTCCGTCCACTACATATAAAGGTCCGTTAACTGTATTTATAGAATTGATACCCCGTATCAAAGCGATGGTTCCCGCACCGGGCTGATTCCCGCCACTGGTTATTTGTAAACCTGGCACCCTGCCCTGCATGGCCATATTTACGCTGGTTACGGGCATTTCAGCTATCTGGTCGGCCGAGATGCTGCTGATGGCGCTGGTGATATCCTTTCGCTTTTGCGTACCATACCCTATTACAACTACCTCATCCATGCCGGCTACTAATTTGGTCAGGCTTACTGTAATATTAGTTTGACCGGCAGTAACAGCAACCGTTGATGGCTCATACCCTGCATAGGATACTACCAGGTTGGCCCTGCCGTTAATAGTTATGACAAAATTCCCGGCTTCATTGGTAAGCTGAGCGCTCCCGGTCTGGCCCACTATGGAAATAGTGGCATTGGGCAATGCCTCGCGGGTAGAGGCATCAATCACCTGGCCGGATACAGATCTTTGTTGCCCGTAAATGGCCGGGGCAGTAAAAACAAGCAGGATCATTAACAGGAATCGGTTCATAAATCTTTTTTTGATTAAGTTTAATTTCGGTGAAAGCTGACATTGTATTTTCTTCATAAGACAAACATTAAATAGAAGTGCAATAAATCGTTTAGTCTGGCAATAATCCACTCTTGCCAAATGCAAAACTCGCTCAAATGAGAAGCTATAACAATAGCTGATCTTATGAAAAATATGCACTATTTTATGATTTCAGGATCGTAAAATAATCTATACATTTCAGTATCTTATCCATTGTAAAATGCCCGAAATAGGCTCAACTTTGCTTTTCATTTGCTTGAAGTATGACAAATCAATATCACTTTAAACCGGTATATATCACCGGAATATCTTTTATTTCAGCGCTGGGTGGTTATCTTTTCGGATTTGACTTTGCTGTTATTGCAGGAGCGCTTCCGTTCTTAAAAGAGCAATTCGGATTTGATGAAGTACAGGAAGGGTTTGCAACCGCTTCGCTGGCGCTGGGATGTATCCTCGGATGCCTGCTGGCAGGTCGTATATCTGACCGCTGGGGCCGCCGGAAAGGGCTGATGCTGGCTGCTTCAGTGTTTTTTATTTCTTCATTAGCGATGGCATTTTCACATAACAGCGCTCTGTTCATTGTTTCCCGGTTTGCAGCAGGTATAGGGGTGGGGATGGCATCGGTTTTATCCCCCATGTATATTGCAGAAGTAGCGCCCGCGCATATGCGTGGCAGAATGGTAGCCATTAACCAGCTTACCGTGGTGATCGGCATTTTTGTGACCAACCTGGTAAATTACAGCTTACGGAATGAAGGAGTGGACGCGTGGCGATGGATGGTAGGATTGGGCGCAGTACCCTCCGCTGTTTTCTTGTTGGGTGTATGCTGGCTGCCCGAGAGCCCGCGCTGGCTGGCAAAGGCTGGTGCGTCATTAAAGGCAGAGAAAATATTGAGTAAGATCGGTGGCAATGAATACGCCGCCCATACGCTGGAAGCGATCCGTAAATCAGTTGCCGGCGATACCGTAGTCCGCTATAAAGATGTATTTCAGAAATCGGTTTTTCCTGTAGTGCTGATAGGTATGGGGCTTGCAGTGTTCCAGCAGCTATGTGGCATTAATGTGGTGTTTAATTATACCGCAAGTATTTTTGAAAGCGTAGGCTTCAGCCAGGATGACCAGTTGAAGCAAATGGTGTTTATAGGCCTGGTAAATATGGTGTGTACATTGGTGGCTATGTGGCAGGTAGATAGGCTGGGACGTAAGCCGTTAATGCTGATGGGTGCAATAGGGCTGACTCTGTTGTATGTAGTAAGCGCTACACTGCTGAAACAGAAGTCCGCTGCGGCTTCCTGGTCACTGCTGGCTGCCATAGGCTTATATGCAATGACGCTGGCGCCGGTTACCTGGGTGCTCATCTCGGAAATATTTCCTAATAAAGTAAGAGGCGCCGCCACATCTATAGCCGTGCTGGCATTGTGGGCTTCTTATGCAATACTCACTTTTACCTTTCCCATACTGGCCAAGAATTTAGGCACTTACACGCCTTTTTATATTTATGCAGGTGTTTGTGCGCTGGGATTTTTGTTTGTGAAGTTCAGGGTGAAAGAAACCAAGGGAAAGTCGCTGGAAGAAATGGACAATGTTTTCACAGGGCATTGAGGCCGCAAAGGCACAAAGACACGAAGGTGAAAAAAACGCGATTTATATAATAACCACTTTGTGCCTTAGAATCTTAGTGGCAGATTATTATTTTCAGATAGTTTCATAAACATAGACAATAAAATCATACATCAGATAATATGGAAGTAAGAGCATGGGAAGAGCGGATCAAGATCCCTACCTACAAAACCGGACAGCCGGATAAGAACCCAATGTTCCTGGAAAAACGTGTGTACCAGGGAAGCAGCGGCGTAGTGTATCCTTACCAGGTAATAGATAAAGTGTACGATGAAAAAGAAGAAAAGGTATGGACGGCCTTATATCTCGAAAATGAATACCTGAAGGTAATGATTCTTCCTGAGTTGGGCGGGCGCATACAAATGGCTTATGATAAAACAAACGATTATCATTTTGTGTATCATAATAACGTGATCAAACCTGCACTGGTAGGGCTTTTGGGACCCTGGATCAGCGGGGGGATAGAATTCAACTGGCCGCAGCATCACCGGCCTACCACCTTTGATGCTACAGATTTTGCTATAGTAGAGAACAGGGATGGCAGTAAAACGGTATGGGTAAATGAATATGAAAAAATGTTTAATACCAAATGTGCGCTTGGATTTACCCTGTATAAGGATAAAGCTTACATTGAACTGGAAGCAAAAATATATAACCGTACACCTTTCCCCCAAACTTTTCTGTGGTGGGCTAATCCTGCCGTTGCGGTGGACGAACATTACCAAAGTGTATTTCCCCCAGATGTACATGCAGTTTTTGATCATGGAAAAAGAGACGTAAGTTCTTTTCCTATTGCTACCGGTACCTATTATAAAGTTGATTATGCGCCGGGCACTGATATTTCAGTATATACCAATATCCCGGTACCTACATCCTATATGGCGGTAAACAGCCGTTTTGATTTTGTAGGAGGCTATCATCATAAAAAACGTGCAGGGCTGATGCATATTGCCAATCATCATGTAAGTCCGGGTAAAAAACAATGGACCTGGGGCTGCGGCGAGTTTGGCCAGGCCTGGGACCGGCAGCTTACAGATGAAGATGGGCCTTATTTTGAGCTGATGTGCGGCGTGTTTACAGATAATCAACCCGACTTTGGCTGGCTGATGCCCAATGAAGTGCGCGGGTTCAGGCAGTATTTTATGCCATATAAGAATATTGGCTATGTAAAGAATGCATCAGTGGATGCAATGATCAATCTTGAAGTAAAGGAGCAGGAAGTGTGTGTACAGGTATATGTAACCCAGGCGCGCAATATTACCGTGCAATTAAATATTTCGGGTGAGGTAGTTCTTAATGAGCATATATTTTTATCTCCCGCCGGCAGCTATGAGCAAACAGTAATGGTAAATCAATCTTTTGAAGAAAAAGATATACGCGCCGTTGTACTGGATGAAGAGGGCAATGAACTGATCGCATACACTCCGGTAACAAGGCAGGGTGAGGCCATTCCCGATCCGGCAAAGCCTGTTCCAAGACCAGAAAAAATAAGCTCCAATGAAGAGCTGTTCCTTGCAGGGTTACATTTAGAGCAATATCGCCATGCAACCTATTCTCCTTTGGATTATTATGAGGAAGCGCTGAAAAGAGATGCTTCGGATATCCGGTGCAATAATGCAATGGGCTTATGGTACCTGCGCCGAGCCATGTTTGGACTGGCAGAAGAATACTTACGCAAGGCAGCAAAAAAGATAAAAATGTTTAATCCTAACCCGTACGATGGAGAGCCTTTATTTAACCTGGGGCTTTGCCTCCGCTATCAGCAGCGGTATGATGAAGCGGAAGAGTACTTGTATAAAAGTACCTGGAATGCGGCTATGCAGGATAATGCTTACCTCCAGTTAGGTTATATAGCCGCTATACGTAATGATTGGAAGGGGGCCGCAGCTCATGCAGAAAAGTCGTGCCTGAAAAATTATCATAGTTTAAAAAGCCGGCATTTAAGATCCCTTTCGTTGCGTAAACAAAACCGGCTTGATGAAGCAGTGCAGATGATCTGTGAAACCCTGGCCATTGATCTTTTTGATTTTGCAGGCCGGTTTGAGCTGGTGCAATGTTACAAAGCCTCCGGCAGGCATGACGAAGCAGAAAAAGAGCTGAACCGGTTAACGGAACTGATGCGTGATAATAAGCATACTATTATAGAAATGGCACTGCAATACAGCGATGCAGGATGTTATGACGATGCATTGGCATTTCTTGCTGTTGCACAGCAGGAAGATCCGCTGCTGCTGTACTACAGGGCTTATTTCCTGGAAAGACTTTCTAAAGCCGAAGAGGCCGGGCTGGGGTTGGAAAAAGCGATGGCACACCCTCCTGTACCTGTTTTTCCAAATCGAATAGAAGATGTGCAGATATTGAAGTTCGCAGCTGATAAAAAGCTTGCAGATTGTAAGCCGTTCTACTATCTTGGTAATTTTTATTATGCCAAAAGGTTGTACCAGCAGGCCCGGGAGATGTGGGAAACCGCGATAAAAATAGAGCCCGGTTTCCCTACAGCAAAAAGAAACCTTGCAATAGCCTGGTATAATAAATTCAACCGGCAGGAGGAGGCTTTGCAGCTGCTGGAAGAGGCATTCTTTGCAGATACCAGCGATTCAAGGGTTTTGCTGGAATTAGACCAGCTGAAAAAGAAACTGAATGTAGCTGTTGAAAGCCGTCTTCAGTTTTTAAAAAATTATGAAGCCCTGATAGATGAACGTGATGATCTTTATATTGAGTATGTTATCCTGCACTCCCTGTCGGGTGAGTGGGACAAGGCCAGCCGTCTTTTGCAGCAGCGAAACTTTCATCCCTGGGAAGGAGGGGAAGGGAAGACTTCCGGCCAGCATATATTGCTGCAGGTAGAGCTGGCCAAAATACAGCTGAAGAATGGGAACCTGGAAGAAGCGGAGCAAAAATTACAGGCAGCAGCTGTGTACCCTTTGAATATTGGGGAGGGCAAATTGTATGGAGCGCAGGAAAATGATATTTATTATTGGCTGGGATGTGTGGAAGAGGCAAAAGGAAATACAAATACGGCACGTAAGCACTGGCAGCAGGCTACTGTGGGGCTGAGCGAACCTGCACCGGCTATATATTACAATGACCAGCAACCCGATAAAATATTTTACCAGGGGTTAGCATTTTTGAAGCTGGGCAATGAAGCGGCAGCGAATGAGCGGTTTAATAAGTTGCTGCAATATGGTGAGCAGCACCTGAATGATTGCGTAGAGATTGATTTTTTTGCGGTATCGTTACCGGACCTTATGATCTTTGATGATGATCTGAACATGCGCAATAAAGTTCATTGTTATTATCTTATGGGATTGGGCAGAATGGGTAAAGGCGAAATAGAGGATGCGCGAAAAGCATTTCAGCAGGTGCTTGCTTTAGATGCTGCTCATATAGGGGCAACCATACATCAGCGTCTATTGGCTGACGTAACGAAACGCAGAGACGATTTAAATTGTGTTAAATTTTTTTAAAAACCCATTAGAATATTCTTCCTGTTTTATAATTTAGCGTGCCGTTTTACCAAATTTATTGGTAACTCTATTTGAACAGACATTTTTTGAAGCTATTATTTATAAATTTTAGTTATTAGATTATGTTAACAGGATTTTTATTTACCCGTTTGCGCGCATGGCGCCTGTCTTTATTTGCTGTTATTTCTTTCCCTGTATTTTTATTATCGGGAACTGCCACAGCCCAGCAGCCGACTTCAGGAGTGGATGGAAAGTCATCTTTCACAACAAAGCTGATGAATATTGAAGCTGCAGCCAATGAAACATTCCGCTACAATACATCTTTGCATAACGGGGTTGCCACAACACGTATTTACGAATTAAAGGCCGATTTGCCTATTGGCTGGCTTATTACTTACAGGGTAGATGGAAGCCAGGTAACTTCTCTCAGCCTTGAAGGCGGTAAAACCCAGGATATTTCCATTGAAATTAATGCAACAGCAACGGCAAAGCCTGATAAGTATAAGGTACCTGTAAAAGCAGTATCCAGCGCTGATACGCTGCTGCTGGACCTGGAAGCAGTGGTAAAAGGTTCTTATAGCGTAGAGCTGACCACGCCTACAGGGCGGTTAAGTGATGAGATAACGTCTGGCAGCCGTAAAGAGATCCGTTTTGTTGTAAAAAATTCAGGGACCCTTCCTTTAAATGACCTGGAGCTTTCGGCACAGGCACCTTTAAAATGGGAAACTACTTTTGAGCCTTCAAAGATCAAACAGCTGGAACCTGGTAAAACATTAGATGTAACGGCTACGCTCAATGTGCCCGATAAAACTATTGCAGGGGATTATGCCACCACTTTTAATGTAAAAAATGCCAATGCTAATGCACAGGCAGCGTTCCGCATGGTTGTAAAAACATCATTGCTTTCCGGCTGGATAGGTATCCTGGTTATACTGCTGTCCATTGCGCTTGTATATTATCTTATTCGTAAATACGGCAGAAGATAAATATTGATGTTCTTTCCGCCTTTGGCGGGATTAAAAACATAACGATTTACAGATGATGGATCCTATCATACAACTGAAGGGGTTAACAAAATGCTATGGTACGCTGAAAGCAGTAGATGATCTGAACCTTGATATTCAAAAAGGAGAAATATTCGGCTTATTGGGCCCCAACGGAGCGGGTAAAACTACTACCATCTTAATGATGCTGGGACTTACAGATCCTACCTCTGGCACCGCTTTTGTTTGCGGACATAATGCTACCAGTAATCCCATTGCCGTTAAGCGAAAGGTGGGCTACATGCCCGATAGCGTAGGGTTTTATGATAACATGACAGCGCTTGATAACCTGGTGTACATTGGCCGGCTGAATGGGATACCTGAGCATGAAATAAAAACACGCGCGGAAGAAATGATGGAGCAGGTGGGCCTGTTAAATGATATGCATAAAAAAACGGGCACCTATTCGCGGGGTATGAAGCAACGCCTGGGCCTGGCCGATGTGCTGATCAAGCAGCCTGATGTGATCATTTTAGATGAACCTACACTGGGTATTGATCCCAGCGGTGTAAAAGATTTTTTAGTGTTGATCAAGCAGCTCAGCAAACAGCAGGGACTTACTGTTTTACTTTCCTCCCACCATTTGCACCATGTGCAGCAGGTTTGTGACAGGGTAGGCATTTTTGTTGGAGGTAAATTATTGGTTGAGGGTAATATTGGTACTTTATCCGGCAATCTTTTTAATAAGGAAGGGCACGTGACATCCATTACCTTAAAAGAAGCCATCCCACAGCCCTGGCAACTGGAGCCGGAGTTAAAAGCCTGGGAGGTCATCAGGCAGATCACCGTTAATGAGAAAACAGTGGAGTTAGGATGCAGCAGTGATATTACTCCTGCCATCGTTCGCTTTTTAGTAGAGAAGGGATGCGATATTACGGGCGTTCATAAAAAAGAATATGGGCTGGATGATATCTATCAGAAATATTTTGAAAACAATTTAACTGAAAATGCAGCTAATGGAAAGTCAGGCAGTTTCTTTCAAAGATCGTTCTTCAAAAAACATAAAAAGCAGTAAAATATTGCAAAGATCATCAAACGCGGGACCTTTCCGCGTAATGGTAAGCAAGGAAATTGCGGATCATATACGCAGCTGGCGTTTTATTGTGCTTATAGCATTAATTGTGCTTACTTTTTTTGCCTCGATGTACGTATCCCTGGGAAACATAAGGGCGGCCATCAGCAATATAGAGGATCCTGACCGCATGTTCCTGTACCTGAAATTATTGACCACTACCGATAATTCGATACCGCCTTTTCATGTATTCCTTAGCTTTTTAGGGCCGTTACTGGGCATCAGCCTGGGGTTTGATGCAGTGAATGCAGAACAAAACAGCGGCACGCTTACCCGGCTGATGGCGCAGCCAGTTTACAGGGATAACCTGTTGCTTGCAAAATTTGTGAGTGCTCTTATAGTTATCAGCACCTTGTTCCTGTCATTGGCTTTGCTGATGATAGGAGGCGGCCTGGTTTTAACAGGGGTTAGGATGGAACCCCAGGAACTGCTGCGGATCCTGGCATTCATTGCACTAAGCATTGTATATGTAGCTTTCTGGTTAAGCCTTTCTATATTATTGTCTGTGAAGTTCAAACAGGCGGCTACGTCAGCGCTTACAGCCATTGGCATCTGGTTATTCTTTACCGTGTTTTACCAGATTATTGTTAATCTTATTATAAGAGCATTTTTACCTGATCCGGATTTTCTTTCCCAGGATCAGATCGTGGTCTATAATGATTTAATATTAAACCTGCTGCGCATAGCGCCCGGACAGCTTTATACCGATGCGACTACTACATTGTTGATGCCTTCTGTCCGTAGCCTGGGGCCACTCACTATGGAGCAGATGGCCGGCGCCATACCTGCGCCTTTACCATTTAAAGAAAGCCTGATGATTGTATGGCCGCAGTTAAGTGGTTTGCTGGCTGCAACCGTGGTATGTTTCGCACTTGCGTATTACCTTTTTATGCGCCGGGAAATACGGAGCTAAAAAGTATCTGTTAAACCTCGGTGGGGATAAGCATTTGTTTCGTAAAATTATTTTCATCTCTGCTGCAAATGGGTACATACATTTCAATTTAAGACCTCGGAGAGGTCAAATATTTATAGAAAAAGGCATAGATAACGGATACGACCCCGAGGGGGTCGAACAAGACTGTCCAGGCAAATAATGCATTTATGTCACCCTTTCAGGGTTTTTGTAACCAGAAACATTGTACGTTTTTATAATTATTGCATCCGCCGCGGCGGATTGAAAATGATTAGGTAAATAAGCCCGAAGGGCTGACCGGCTTATAAAAATGAGCATCAGCTCGCTGAAAACTCCGTAAGGAGTGGTATTAAAGCATAGAGCCCTTCAAAATTAGATGCGTTTACCCCAATTTTATCCTATCCTCAGTCTTTCTTCTTCCAGGTCCGGCTTTAAGAGGTAATGCCTTATCACCTATTCATCAACTTTCGGGTTATTTTTATTCTCTTCTCTAAGCCAGGCGCGTTGCCGCTCTGATGTATTGAAATAATTTCTTTTGCCGGTCAGATAATTTATGTACAGAATCTCCCTGACCTTCCTGTTCCAGCCGGAACATCAGCCTGTGAAAGTATTCACTTTCCGCTTTTTTATCCTTATAACTTTCATCAAGATAACTGAATCAAACATACCATGCTCTGTTTAAACTTTTTCTTTTAGTATTTCATTTGCCTCTGTCAGTATTACCGGCTTTCCACCTGTTACAATAATAGTATGTTCGTGTTGTGCCATATAGCCGCCTTTATCGCCTGCCATGGTCCAGCCGTCATTTAGTTCCACTGCATAAGATGAAGACGTGGAGATAAAAGTTTCAATGGCAATTACTGAATGTTTTTTAAACCGTCTTTGATCGAACCGGTTTTTATAGTTGAGCAATTCTTCCGGATATTCATGCAGGCTTCTTCCTATTCCATGTCCGCCTAAATTTTTAATTACTTTATAGCCTCTCTTTTTTGCCTCAGATTCCATCAGGTGTCCTATTTCAGCTATTTTTACGCCGCCCCGGATATTGCTGATGGCTTTTTGTAAAATTTCTTTAGAGGCGTTCACTAATTTTTGATGTTGATGAATATCCTTACCTAAAACAAAAGAGGCTCCATTATCTGCCCAAAAGCCATCAAGTTCGGCCGATACATCAATATTTATTAAATCGCCTTCTTTTAATATTCGTTTGCCGGAAGGAATACCATGGCAAAATTCGTTGCCAACACTGATACAGGTCCACCCAGGGAAGCCATAGGTTAAATAGGGTGCTGATGTCGCCCCAAAACCGGATAAAATTTTTGCGCCATATTCATCCAGTTCTTTTGTGCTCATCCCTGGCTGGGCGTAATGTATCATTTGCTTTAATGTATATGCAACAGCTTTGCTTGCTTTTTGCATTCCTGTCAATTCTGACTCTTTTGTTATTGACATGATTAGAAAATTTATGCTGAAGGTAAGCACAAATGCATAATAACATCCCGTTAAACAGTAACTGACGTCGGTTAATGAATGGATGAAGATGATGTGATCTTCACATCGGCATATTGCCATGCTTCGTCAAAAGCGGCTTTTACTTTTTGGGCCTCCCTGGTTTTATTCTGTTTAGTAAGCGCATTGTATAAACCTATCAGCCCCCAGCCATTTCTGCGCCATGCCTGTAAATCTTCCCTGTATACTGTTTCCGCTTCACTATATTTCCCGGCCTTTAACAGTATGGCGCCCAAATGGTGCCGCACAGAGAAAAACCAGTCGGGCGGTTCGTTATAGTTCAGGTTATCTTCTATGGAAACGGCTTCCCTGAGCAGGGAAACAGATTGATCTGATTGGTGCTGCTTGAATGCTATTTCAGCAGCCAGCACTTTAATGGCAATCTGTACAAGGTCTGCGGTGGAATTAATTTCCCAGATTGTGAGGTCTTTCAATGTAGTGTCCGCAGACAGCAAGCTAAGGCTGCTCATTGCTTTTTGTGCACCTGCTACATCATTCTTGCCCAGCAAAGCCATACCTTTTGCATAATGCCATATTGCCTGCGGGTACACAAGGTCTTTGGGTGGTGCGGGAAGTGAAAGGAGGGTATCCCACATCGAAAATTTTACAGCAATATAGTACGGTATAGTGTAATAATGCTGCAGGGTGCCCCAGCCGGGCATGCGCATAATTTCTTCTGGTGTATGCTGTTGTAATTTTGTTGCTGCCATCCATGCCCATTTCAGATTACCCTCCAGCGTGGCCGTTGCAGCAAGGAAATGGTAATTATGCGGGTAATATGAAAGCGGGTAAGCACCCTGCGCGTGGCAGTTGGTAGTATAGCTGCTGTCCGCTTCCACTGCACGGATATTAGAAAGAGAGCCGAGGTGATAATCGCCGGTGTTAATATAAATATGTGAAGGCATGTGCAGTAAATGTCCCGATCCGGGAACCAGTGTTTCCAATAGTTTTGCGCTGCCTAATGCTTTTTCGGGGGTGGCGGAGGCTTCCAGTGCATGCACATAAAAATGGTGCGCCCCTGGGTGTGTTGGGTTGATCTTTACCAGGTGCTCCAGCACTGCAATCAGCTCCGGTGTCCATGCCTTAGGTGCTTTGGTTTTTTTGTCGTACAGATCCCAGGGATGCAGGTTCATCAGCGATTCGGCATAAAGAGCTCCAATATCAGGGTCAGAAGGATATTGTTCATACACTTTTTTCATAGCTTTAGAGTAAGCTATGTCCAAAGCGCTGCGGTTGGTGGGTGGCTGTGCCACATAGCGCAACGCCATTGCTTCTATAAGCGCGGCTTCTTTTGGCGTGCAGTTTTGAGAAAGCAATTGCGCTTTAACAGCTGCCTTATAAGCCTGCTGAAAATTGTCTTCTTCCATCCCGGCGTTGTAATTAGGACCCAGCACATAGGCAAAGCCCCAGTAAGCCATGGCACAGGCAGAGTCGAGCCTTGAGGCTTCGTAAAATGACCTTGCTGCCTCTGCATGGTTAAAGCCATAGGCAAGCATCATACCCTGGTTAAAATATTCCTGCGCTTCTTTATTGCTGGTTGAAATTTTAAAATCAATGCCTGCAAGCCCATCAAATTTTGGAGCTTTTTTGCCAGAGGTGTACCAGTCTTTGTCGGTTGTTGCCGGGCTGTAACACCCAATAGCGCCGGGAACTTTTTCTTTTGGTTCATGGGCGCCGTTACAGGAAACAAGGAGTAACGCCAGGAGCGGGATTGAAAAAAATCGGGTCATAATAAACGGGTTGAATTTACTGGTTTGGCGAAAGTTTCTCACAAGTGTTATCATTGGCGCAGGCTTATGGTTATTAACTAGGCGCTTCTTTTCGCCTTTACTAAGTTACAATAAAAACTGATGCGCGCAGCGAGGTATAGATTTAGCACTGACCATGTTTCGGGAAGTGTCAAAATGATTTTACAGTTGTTTTTGCACCTGCACAAAATTCATATTAGATAAATATTTATGTAACGCAGATGGTGTTTAAGTCCTGAAGTTTTTTATTTTCGCAACGTGAGGTCCCTGGTAGCCATATTATTTCTATTTGTTCTGATGACTGCAAATACAATGTTTGGAGAGCTGCTCAGGCTGCCTACGCTTATTCATCACTATCTCGAACACTGTGAATGGGATAATAATAATTCTGTTATTGATTTTTTATCCGAGCATTATTCCGGTGTAATCAATCATCCTGATGACCAGCATAATGATCATCAAAAGCTTCCTTTTAAATCAGCAGATGGCTTTACGGCCCAGGTGGTTACTGTAATGCCGCCTGCATTGTTTGAGTTGTCAAGGATAGTGCCTGAAACAAACGCCTTAAAAAAATCACCTTCTCTTAAGCAGGATTATTCTAATCATTATTTAAACAGCATCTGGCAGCCTCCCCGGTTGAGTTAATCATTTTTAGATTTCTTTTTTATGGTTAATGCAGCATGGCTTTTCGCCTTGCCGCAGGTACACACATTTTTACGATTGCATGTGTATCTCTGAATGATTAATGAAACAATATGCTGAACAGAATTATTGAGTTTTCTATAAAGAATAAACTCATTATCGGTCTTTTTATAATAGCATTGGCAGGATATGGTATCTATGAGATTAAACGCCTGCCTATTGATGCTGTTCCTGATATTACCAACAACCAGGTGCAGGTAATTACGGTGGCGCCTGCATTAGGCGCCACGGATGTGGAAAGGCTTATTACTTTCCCCATTGAGCAGGCCAATAGTAATATTCCGGGCTTGAATGAGTTGCGTAGCTACTCCAGCTTTGGCCTTTCGGTAATTACCGTTGTATTTGAGGATGATATTGATATTTACTGGGCAAGGCAGCAAATAACCGAACGTATGCAGCAGGTGCAGGACCAGATACCTAAAGGATTTGGTACGCCGGCGCTTGCGCCTGCTACAACAGGTCTTGGCGAAATATATCAATATACAGTACGTGCTGAAAAAGGCTTTGAGGCCAAATACGATGCTATGGAGCTTCGTACCATTCAGGATTGGATCGTGCGCAGGCAATTGTTAGGCGTAAAAGGAGTGGCAGATGTGAGCAGCTTTGGAGGGCTGCTGAAACAATATGAAATAGCTGTAGCGCCTGCCCGGCTGCTGGCCAATAATATTACTATTACGGATGTTTTCAATGCCCTTGAACAAAACAACCAAAATACCGGCGGGTCTTATATAGAAAAAGGGCCAACCGCTCTTTTTATCAGGAGTGAAGGCTTGGCAGGTAGTAAAGAAGACATTGAAAACATTGTTGTGCGTAACCTGCCCAATGGTGTGCCATTGTTGGTGCGAGACGTGGCTCATGTGCAGCTGGGCCATGCTACCCGTTATGGAGCATTGACCTATAACGGGGAACACCAGGTATCGGGAGCCATTGTGCTGATGCTGAAAGGGGCTAACAGTAATGAAGTAGTGCAGAACGTAAAGGAGCGCATTGAGCAAATCAAAAAAACATTACCGGAAGGTGTAACTATAGATCCTTTTATTGACAGAACCAAAATGGTGAACAACGCCATTGACACTGTTACCAAGAACCTGCTGGAAGGCGCTTTGATCGTATTATTTGTACTGGTGCTGTTCCTGGGGAATTTCCGGGCAGGCTTGCTGGTGGCTTCAGTTATTCCCTTGTCCATGCTTTTTGCCATTATTATGATGAACCTGTTTGGCGTAAGTGGTAACCTTATGAGCCTTGGTGCGCTTGATTTTGGCTTGATCGTAGACGGGGCTGTAATTATAGTGGAAGCGGTTATGCACCGGCTTACGCACAGCAGGCATTTCAGAAAGATCAGCAGGCTTTCCCAGGCAGAGATGGATGCTGAAGTGAAGATGTCAGCATCAAGAATGATGAACAGCGCGGTTTTTGGCCAGATCATTATCCTGATCGTTTACCTACCCATCTTTACTTTGCAGGGAATCGAGGGCAAAATGTTTAAACCTATGGCCCAGACAGTTGCCTTTGCTTTGTTGGGCGCTTTCCTGCTTTCGCTTACTTATATCCCTATGATGAGCGCTTTGTTTTTGAGCAAAAAGATTACGCATAAACCAACCTTTTCTGATAAAATGATGAACCGCCTGGAACGTTTTTACCAGCGCTGGCTCACAAAAATATTGCGTTTTCAAAAAATGGTATTAGCAATGGTATGCGTACTGTTTGCTTTGTCGCTTTGGGTGTTAATGCGTTTAGGTGGCGAGTTTATCCCCGCTTTGCCCGAAGGGGATTTTGCCGTGGAAACAAGGGTACTGCCTGGCAGCAACCTCAACACCTCCATTGATGCCATTTCTAAAGCGTCTAAAATATTGCTGAGAGAGTTTCCTGAAGTAGAGCAGGTAGTTACCAAAACGGGCACCAGTGAAGTGCCTGCCGAACCATTACCGATAGATGTATCGGATATGATCATTGTGCTTAAAGACCGCAAAGAATGGCGCTCGGCAAAGACCTATGAGGAGTTGGAAGCTAAGATGACAAAAGCAGTGGAAGCTGTTCCGGGTGTTACGTTCAGCTTTCAATACCCGGTGGCAATGCGTTTTAATGAGCTGATTTCGGGGGCAAGGCAGGATGTTGTATGCAAGATTTTTGGTGAGGACCTGGATACGCTGGCCCATTATGCCGGTCAGTTAGGAAGGATTTGTAATACTGTTGATGGAAGCAGCGGCCTGTATGTAGAAACGGTTACCGGGATGCCGCAGATCGTGATTCAATATAACCGTGCTGTAATGGCGCAATACGGATTGAACATCAGTGATGTGAACCGGACGGTAAATGCGGCTTTTGCAGGTGAAAGCAGTGGTACGGTATATGAAGGCGAAAAAAGATTTGATCTTGTGGTACGCCTTACAGGCGACAAAAGAAAGGATCTTACGGATGTACAGGACCTGTTGATTGCTACACCACAAGGTACACAAATACCATTAAGAACCGTTGCTAATGTAGATATCATTGAGGGACCTAACCAGATCCAGCGGGAGAACTCCAGGCGCAGGATCATTGTGGGCTTTAACGTCAGGGGCAGGGATGTGCAGAGTACCGTAAAGGAGCTGCAGCAAAAAACAGAACAGCTCATGAAATTACCCCCGGGTTATTCGATCACTTATGGAGGTGCTTTTGAGAACCTTGAAGCAGCAAAGTCGAGACTTTATATTGCAGTGCCTGTTTCGCTGGTGCTCATCTTCATTTTACTATTCTTTGCCTTCCGTTCTGTAAAGCAGGGGCTGCTTATTTATTCAGCAATCCCGCTTTCGGCTATTGGCGGCATACTGGCCTTGTCAGTAAGAAGTATTTCCTTTAGCATCAGTGCGGGAGTGGGGTTTATTGCGCTGTTTGGCGTGGCTGTACTGAATGGAATTGTACTGATCGCCGAATTTAACCGTCTTAAAGCAGAAGGCTATACCGATCTGAAGCGTATTGTTATCCAGGGCACAAAGATCCGGCTGCGACCGGTATTAATGACTGCCTTTGTCGCTTCTTTAGGTTTTTTACCTATGGCCGTAAGTACCGGCGAGGGTGCAGAAGTGCAACGCCCGCTGGCAACCGTTGTGATCGGTGGACTGCTTATCGCTACCTTCTTAACCCTTTTTGTTTTACCCATTTTATATATTATGTTCCATAAAGCACCATCGGCTAAAAGAAGACCTAAGCCTGTAACAGCAATTGTGATATTGTTGCTGACTTTTTCATTTTTAGGGGCAGGTGCTCAAACGCCCGTCAGTTTACAGCAGGCTATAGATACGGCCTTAAAAAATAACCTTTCAGTGAAAAATGAGCAGTTGCGCACAGCCTATCATAAAAAGCTGATCGGGTCTGCAACAGCTATTCCGGCAACAAGCATGAACGGGCAATATGGTCAGATCAATAGTTTTTATCCAGATGTGGCTATCGGTATTTCCCAGACCATTAGCTTTCCTGCGGTATATACCCGGCATAAGACCCTACTTACAGAAGAATGGAAAAGCAGTGCTTTAAAAGTGGGTATGCAGGAGTCCCTGCTGAAAAAACAGGTAACACAGGTTTACTATCATCTTATCTTTTTGAGGCACAAACAGCAGCTTTTACAAAAGAACGACAGCCTGTTTGCGTCATTTCTGCATAAAGCCACACTGCGTTTCAATAAAGGCGAAAGCAATGTGCTGGAAAAAACAACAGCCGAAAGCCAGCGGGGACAAATTGCTTTACAGCTATCGCAACTGCAGCAGGATAAGGAACTGGCGCAATTGCAGTTTCAATTATTGCTGAATACTGTTATTGACCTGGTCCCGGCAGAGGAGGTGGATATTCCCGGGAACATGATTGTTGCAGATACTTCACTGCTGTTGCTTCACCCCGAAATGCAGTATCTGAAACAACAGGAACAAATAGCACAGGCGGCTACCAGCGCGGAACGCAGCAAATTATTGCCTGATCTTAGCTTGGGGTACGATATCATGGGTATGAAAGGCATGGGAGCTGACAATAAAGCATACAACAGTTCACTGCGGTTTCATTCGGTACAGGTGGGGTTAGATCTTCCCATTTTTACGGGCGCACAAAAAGCAAGGATCAGCGCAGCAAAGATGAATGAAACTATTGCTGCAGGTGAATATATAGCGGGGGTGAGGGGCTTCACGGCAGCTTACCGTTCTGCTTTTATCAATTACCAGAAATTTCAGTATGCCTTACAATATTTTGAGACAAAAGCTTTGGCTCATGCTAAAGCGATCACTTCAACTGCCAACCTGCAGTTCATGAACGGAGAGATCAATTATTTAGAATGGGTATTGCTTATGAACCAGGCCATCAGTATAGAAAGTGATTATATAGAAGCGGTGAACAACAGGAACAATGCCCTGGCCGAATTGAATTATTACATCAGCAAATAAAAATAATTATGAAGAAATTTATTATAGGTGTATCTGTTGCAATGCTGATTGCTTCATGCGGAAGCCAGCCATCTGCAGAAGAAAAAAAGGTGCCTTCTGTTGAAAAAAACATGGTTACGCTTACTGAAGCCCAGTATAAAAATGCAGGTATTGAAACAGGAACGCTAAATACCAGGAACATTGCTTCTGTGTTAAAAGTAAGTGGTAAAGTAGAAGTGCCACCACAAAACAGGGTATCTGTAAGTGTACCATTGGGCGGATACCTGCAATCTACACGGCTTATGCCCGGTATGTATATCAGCAAAGGGCAGGTGCTGGCTGTGATGGAAGATCCGCAGTACATACAGCTACAGCAGGACTATCTTACTGCCAAAGCCCAGTTTGCATTTAATGAGAGCGAGTATAACAGGCAAAAAGAATTGAATGAAAGCAAGGCGGCGAGCGATAAAGTATATGAACAGGCCAAAGCTATCTATTACACACAAATCATTTTAATAAGGTCACTGGAAGAAAAGCTAAAACTAATAGGCCTGAATCCTGCCCGCGTAACAGCAGGTAATATTTCAGGGAGCATTCCTGTTTATTCGCCCATTTCCGGTTACGTAGCAGCTGTTAATGTAAACAAGGGCAAGTATGTTAATCCAAGCGATGTGCTTTTTGAACTGGTCAATACAAACGATATACACCTGGCCTTAACCGTCTTTGAGAAAGATATCAATAAGCTGGCAACAGGGCAAAAATTGGTGGCCTATACCAATAATAACCCTGCAAAAAAATATACCTGCACTATTATGCTTATCAGTAAAAATCTTGCCAGCGATAATGCAGCTGAAGTGCATTGCCATTTTGAACATTATGATAAAAGCCTCCTGCCGGGAACATTTATGAATGCAGACATAGAATATTCGGGGAGTACTGCATTGGCTTTACCGGATGAAGCTATCGTGCGCTTTGAGAATAGGCAATATGCTTTTGTTTCCGAAGGCAAAAACCGGTTCCGGATGCGGGAAGTGCAAGCCGGTATTTCGGAGAACGGTTTTACCGGGTTGCTCAATGCGGGCGATCTTGAGCAGCATATTTTTGTAACAAAAGGAGCGTATAACCTGTTGATGGCTTTGAAAAATGTTAGCGAGGAATGATCCTGGCAATGTTATTCGCTGTTCGGGACCTTCGTTATTCGGGACTTGTAGTCCCGAAGCTCTATTATGTAGCCTTTGGCTACTTTTAACCGTAGCCAAAGGCTACATAATAATCCTGCGAAACAAAATATTTCGCAGAACATCGTTGCTTAACTTAATGATATTACCCAACCGGGTAATATCCCTGCCAGGCAACCTTTCATTTTTCTATATCGTCAAAAAAACTAAAATTTGGCGTTATAATTGATCTTAAAAATTTAAATTAATTAAAATGAATAAAAACAGAAACCTGGCAGTCTTTTTAATGGCCGCTGTAATTTTTTTAATCTCCTGCTCTTCCAGTAAAAATGCCCCGATAGCGCCCCGTAAAGATTTTAAAGGGAGCTGGGTCATTACATCAGCAACTTTGGAAGGAGTAGAGGGGAAGGTAAACGTAACTGCGTTTGATGATGTACCCCTTCATTGCTTTGAAGGCAGCACATGGGTGTTCCCTAACAATGGTTATGGTTCTTACACAATTAATGCAGGAGGCAATTGTGCAGGTGGTGCAAGGCAGATATTATGGTCGCAGCGTATAAACGGAGGTACTACACTATTTAACTTTAAGAGAATGGACGGTGTAAAAAAGAGTGATTCCAAACACGTAACAGAAGGATATTCTTTGGAAGTTACTTCTTTTACTGATAACACTTTTACAGCAAGGAGCCCGATCCAGTTTGAGGGGAAGACCGTGTATATTGTTTATAACTTTGAGAAAAGATAGTCCGAAATAATCTATATATAATTAATGCCAGGCCGCTTCCAGATAAACCGGAGCGGCTTTTTTGTGTGTGATTTAAGAGGTTGGAAGTCGGAAGTCAGACGTCGGAGGGAATGTCTTCCGTCTTCGGACCTCCGACCTTCAAGACCAGCATCCAGTATCCATAATAATGTACGGGATGAAAGCTGGAAGCTTAAGGCTAAAAGCGAAAAGCTTTATGCATCAGGCCTTATGCTTTCGGCTTTTTACCAGCAACAAGTAACCAGAAACTTGCAACCTGCAACCTGCATCCTGCTTTAATGTGAAGGAACGCAATGACTCATATCCTGGGGACTGCTGCTGAAAGCCGGACTTATATAAGGAATACCAAGGTTAAGCCCTCTTAAGATCATCAGCACT
>JAPUDO010000005.1 GCA_027493055.1 Niabella sp.
TAAAAACATCCGGATCCGCCTCCTTCATCACCTGCAGCTGGCGCTCCCAGGCCTCCTGTATTTCCGGGTCCTGTGCGGATGCCGTTTCGTGGCCGGCGCTAAAAAAATGACCGTGCATCTCCAGCTGAGATGCCAACTCCGGCTGGTTCCGCAGCAGCTGCTCCAACTCCTGCAGTTCTTCAAGAGTAGCGTCCTGGGTCAGTTTTCGCGCACTTAATTGCCATATTCTAAAGCTGGACATATACTTTTATTTTAATAAGCGCTGATCTTTTGCCTGTTATTAAACATCAACGATAAACCGCACTGCCTGTGCTATTCTTTTTAAGGCAATGACCATTTGAGCATCAATTGTCTTTACCGATATATTTAAAATAGTGGCTATTTCCTTATAGCGTAATCCATCCTGCCTTGCAAGCCGGTAAATAGTCTGGCATTGTGCAGGAAGTGTATTTACCACCGCTTCATACCGTTGTGCCAACTCCTTATTCAGGAAGATATCTTCCGGGCTGCTACATTTTAGCACAGCAGGCTCAATGGTTATTTCTTCAATAGAGAACTGTCTTACAGCACTGAGTTTTGTTCTGCTCCGGACTGCAATATTTTTTGTTGCTATATAGAGATAATTATTCAAATTCTCTATTTCCAGAAGCTTGCTCCTGTTTTTCCAAAGATTTACAAAAACATCAGACACCACTTCTTCAGCTATTTGCCGATCTTTTACAATGGCGCCCGCAAACCGGTGCAGCTTTTTAAAATACGCATAAAATAACCGCTCAAATGCCGCCTTATCATTCAGGACGGCTATTTGCTCCAGTAAGATCTGTATTTTAATATCGTGTTCCAACGCCTGCGAATCATTAAAATTGAAAACAACCTCTATAAACAAGGATACCGGAAATGAAAAAATCCCCTAAAGAATAACATTTTTTTTGACATTTTTTTATGCTACAATGTTCGTACTGGTAAAATTGCATATAGCTCCAGAATGGTGCGGCATTTGAGTCCCCTGTTTATGGCAGGGTTCAGCATAAGAATGCTTTACTTAAAGCAAATTTGGAAGCCGTCATTTCAGGGCATAACAAGGTATTAATGCAGATTTTTCCTATTATTCCGAAAAGCTATTTTATAAAAGATCTGAAGCACCTGATTCTGGTATCAGATCTACATTTACAGGGATAAAAAAACCACCTAAAAAAGGTGGTTGTGTGCCCAGAACAGGAATCGAACCTGCACTCCGTTGCCGAAACCAGATTTTGAGTCTAGCGCGTCTACCAATTCCGCCATCTGGGCTAATGGGGTGCAATATTACGGAAATTTACGCTTAAAAAAACAATACCCTTACTGATTATTTGCTTAGCTTTATTTACAGCAGCTCTTTTTAGGAACCACTATCTTTATAATCAACTTCCATATTTTATTTAACACCTTTTTCATGATAATAGCTCAATAGGCAAACAAAATACCTGCTCAAAGATATATGATAAAAATCGGACTGATTAAAGAAGAAAAAATACCTAACGACAACCGGGTAGCGCTTACACCCGGTCAATGTCGCTGGCTGTTGTCTGCCAGGAAAAACATAGCCATATTTGTTCAACCTTCAGGGATCAGATGCTATAATGACGAAGAATATATGCGTTCGGGCGCTATTGTAACGGATAATATGCACCAATGCGATATCCTGCTGGGCATTAAGGAAGTACCCGCAACCACCCTCATAGAAAACAAAACATACCTTTTTTTTTCACACACTAAAAAGAAACAACCTCATAATAAATCATTACTGAAAACCATACTCGATAAAAATATAACACTGATTGATTACGAATGCCTGGAACATGAAGACGGACAACGGATCATAGGGTTCGGATTCTTTGCCGGTATTGTTGGCGCCCATAACGGTATTATGGCTTATGGAAAAAGAACAGGACTGTATAACCTGGAACGGGTATATAAACAAAGAAGCTTTAAAGAACTTATTCATACTTACTTTGGGCTGCGGCTGCCCAATATGAAAGTTGCAGTTACCGGCAGCGGACGTGTGGCGCACGGACTGATTGAAGTAATGAACCTGATGGGCATTCATGAAGTGGAACCGGAAGACTATATGATAAGAAGATTCTCCTATCCGGTATATACGCAATTAAAAGGAAGCCTTTTATATGAACATGAGGTTACAGGTAATTATTTGCGTGAGGATTTTCATAAAAATCCGCAGCATTATTTATGTAAGTTTCTGCCTTATGCAGCACAAACTGATATTTTATTAAACGGCGTATATTGGGAAGAAGGAATACCTCCTCTTTTTCACCGCTCAGATATTAAAAAAGATGATTTTATCATTCAGACAATTGCAGATGTTTCTGATGATAAAAACGGTTCCGTCCCTATTAATATAGCAAGTCAGTCCATTGAAGACCCTGTATATGGTGTCAGCCGCAGCACCTTACAAAAAACACAGCCTTATGAGCCGGGCTCTATAGATATTATGGCAGTGAGCAATTTACCTAACGAACTACCAAGAGATGCCAGCCGCTATTTTGGCGAACAACTGATAAAATATGTTTTAGACGATCTGTTAACCGGAGGCAGCTCCGTAATTGAACGTGCCACTATAGCACAAAACGGCAGGTTACAAAAACCGTTTGAATATTTAAAGGACTATGTCATTAAATAAACCCTATCACAAACAAAACGGGTGCATAACATCTTTTGTTCAAGACCTCGAAGAGGTCAAATATTTATAGCGGAAAGGCGTACGTAACGGATGCGACCCCGATGGGGTCGAACCCTGCTATATAGAATTTATTGAGCTATAAACATGTGAATCCTTCAGATTCATTAAAAAGCTAAAAATGTTATGCACCCAACAAAACATAAAATAAAAAGCCGCTCATTGCTGAACGGCTTATATTATAAACAGGCTTTTTATTAACGCATAAACAAAAGCTCGCGATACTTTGGCAAATACCATTCTTTGTCATCTACCAGTAGCTCAAGCTTATCTGCATGATAACGGATCTGATCAAAGAAGGCCGCCTTCACCTGGCTTTCATAAGCAATAGCTTTAGTACGTGTATCTTCTATTGCATTGCATATTTTACGCGCTTCGATCATTTGTTCTACCAGGTCGCTTGCTTTATTGATATGCTCAGATATTTTATCAAGAATCTGCTTTTGATTGGCATAAGCTTCTTCGCTCAGACCGGCTTCTTTCAACCCTTTGATATTTTTCGCCAGCAGGTTTTGATAACGGATAGCCGGAGGAAGGATCATACTGGTTGCCATCTCTCCCATGATACGGCCTTCTATCTGAACTTTCTTGATATATTTTTCCAGCTCGATCTCATGCCTTGCTTCAAGCTCAGAATGACTATAAATACCATTCTCAATAAACAGTTTGGTATTTTTTTCATTTACCATTGCATCTAAAGCAAGCGGCGTTGTTTTCAGGTTGGGAAGCCCTCTCTTTTCGGCTTCTTTTTCCCATGCTTCGCTGTAACCATCTCCTTCAAAAAGAATTTTCTCGCTGCTTATAATGTAATCATTAATCACCTGCATGATAGCGATCTCTTTCTTCTCTCCTTTTTCAATCAGGGCATCCACATCGGCTTTAAAGGTTTTAAGCGTTTGAGCCATGATGCTGTTCAGCACTGTCATAGGACTGGCACAGTTGGCTGTAGAACCTACTGCCCTGAACTCAAATTTATTCCCGGTAAAAGCAAAAGGTGAAGTACGGTTACGGTCTGTATTATCCAGCAAAAGATCCGGAATATTTTTATGGATATCCAGTTTCAGCATGCTTTCATCCTGCTCATCCATATCTCCTGTTACTCTTTGCTTAATATCGTTCAGTATTTTAGTAAGATACTCACCAATAAATACAGAGATAATAGCAGGAGGTGCTTCATTAGCGCCTAATCTGTGATCATTTGATGCCGATGCAATGGAAGCTCTTAATATATCAGCATAATCATGAACCGCTTTGATGGTATTTACAAAGAAAGTAAGGAACATCAAATTGGTTTTTGGCGTTTTCCCGGGAGCTAAAAGGTTTACACCTGTATCTGTAGCAATGCTCCAGTTATTATGCTTACCGCTTCCGTTAATGCCGGCAAATGGTTTTTCATGAAGCAATACGCGCAGGCCGTGCCTTAATGCAATACGTGTCATTACATCCATTAACAACGTGTTGTGGTCCACGGCAAGATTCACCTCTTCAAAGATAGGGGCGCACTCAAACTGAGCCGGCGCCACCTCATTATGACGGGTTCTTAAAGGAATACCCAGCTTATAGCACTCATTTTCAAAATCGCGCATAAAAGCGTATGTTCTTTCAGGGATAGATCCAAAATAATGATCTTCCAGCTGCTGGTTCTTGGCAGAATTATGTCCATATAAGGTACGTCCGCACATTATCAGGTCGGGTCTTGCCTTAAACAGGCCATCATCTACCACAAAATATTCCTGCTCCCATCCTAAAGTAGGGGTAACTCGGCTTACATTCCTGTCAAAATAATTACAAACATCTACAGCAGCTTTATTTAATACATCTATTGATTTTAACAACGGTGCCTTATAATCTAAAGATTCCCCGGTATAAGATATAAAGATGGTAGGGATACAAAGCGTACGCCCATGACCTATTTCTATAATAAAGGGCGGAGAAGAAGGGTCCCATCCTGTATAGCCCCTTGCTTCAAAAGTAGCGCGCAGGCCGCCATTAGGGAAAGAAGAAGCATCGGGCTCCTGCTGAATCAAAGCAGCGCCATCAAATTCTTCAATAGGAGTACCATCACTTTTAAGGGTGAAGAAAGAGTCATGCTTCTCAGCAGTAGTTCCTGTGAGCGGCTGAAACCAGTGCGTATAATGGGTAACACCCTTGCTCTCAGCCCATGCACGCATGCCATTGGCGATGTTAGAAGCTACGTTTCTGTCTATTTTCTGCCCCGATTTAATTGAAGCCACAATACTTTTGTAAGCATCATCGCTCAAATATTCTCTCGCAGTTTTAAGGTTAAATACATGTGAGCCAAATACAGTAGTGATTTTTGGCGTAATTTTTCCCAACTCATCGGTAGTAGCCGGAATGTTTGAAAGTGCAGAAATTCTTAAAGACATCGTGATAAGTTTGTTTTAATGTTGCAAATATACTACTTAGAGGCTTTTATTATTAAATAATATTTGCAATTCTTACAAAAAATATAATTATCGTCAGCAAATCTTCAAAATAACAAATATTATCTAATTTTATAATTCAACTTTAGATGTATTTTGATTTTTAATACATATATAAGGTATAGACTTTCTGTACAGCTAAAACTTCCCTTCTGTAAAATAATGAACTATAGTTTTATAAGTAGTTTGTAGATTTGCGTCTGCTTGAGTGTATATATATTATACTTTCAAGCCAATTCAGATAATAAGTTACCCATGCTTAACCACTTCCGTACAGGCGCTCTTTTTCTTTTCCTGTTTTTAATAACAGGTGCCACCGGTTTTTCTCAGCAAATAGAAAAAATTATTACCCTGCCTGCCGGTGATAAAGGATCCCCCGTTACAATAAACAGTTCCATAGGAAATATCCGTTTATTCCAGGCCATGCCGGATAGCAGCATATTTGGCTATGTGCAAAAAGGAATGGGTAACAGGCTGGTATTAGCAGGTCCCAAGAAAAGTATTACGGAGGATTTACAGGCCTACATTCTGGAACAGTATAAAGAGCAGTTTCAGCCTGGCGGAGCAGAGCTGCTGATCGTTATTAAGGATATACGCATTAACGAAAGAACCTTTGCCATGAAGGAAAGAGCATATATTCATTTCCTTGCTGACAGCTGGATATCCTTAAATAATGATGGTAAATACCTGTTTGCAAGCACGCTTGATACGATATTTAAAACCGGTGGAATGGATGTTACAGCAAGTCATGGGAAAAATATCGCTAAATCACTCAATGCCCTGATAAGTAAGGCAGCAGATAATTATTCAGCTGAAGCCACCAACGCTCTATTATATGAAGAAGTAGAAGAGCAGGTCCGTAAAAGATTGGATGTGCCCCTACTGCGGGAAGAAACCTATAAACCCGGACTGTATGCCACTTATGATGAGTTTTTACAAAACAACCCGTCCATAGACACTTACAGAATGGAAACCTCCAAAAAAACAGGTATCCGGTTCTTTACTGCTTATGGCAGCGAAAGCGAAAAAGAAGTGAATCCGTGGGGATTATCAAAGAACGGAGAACTGTATGTATACCACGATAAAAACCTTGTTCCCATAGAACGTTACCAAAACAGCTTTGTTATTTCTGCATACGTAGAGGCCAGAAAGAGGCGAAACCAGTCTGTGCTTATCGGAGCGCTTGTGGGTGGCATGACCGGGGCAATAATAACTTCCGCAACGGGTAGCGGAACCTATGTTTATATCCCTGTTACCGGTCAGTCAAGAGGTATGCTGCTTACAGATATCCCGGCCCTCGGAAAAGAACAGCCTGAACCCTCTCACTTAGATTTCGAAACAGGAAAACTATACTTTTAGAATAAAAAATCAATATGTCTGAGAAAATAGCAATAATCGGCGGTGGTAATTTAGGCATTGCAATGGCGCAGGGATTTATACAAAGTGCCTTTTGCAGTGCGGCTGATATCACTATTACCAAAAGAAACATTTCAACGCTTAAAGGAGAACTACCCAAAACCGTTACCATCACTAACGACAATGTAAAAGCTGTGGCCGAAAGCAATGTAGTCATACTTGCTGTAAAACCGTTCCAGGTAGAAGGAGTAATGCAAAATATAGCCCCCTCTTTAACTAAAAAGCATATTCTCATTTCAGTTATTACAGGAGTTACGCTTAGCGATCTGAAAGAAATGGTAAAGATCCAGTTACCTGTTTTCCGCGCCATGCCTAATACTGCAGTGGCTATTAAAGAGAGCATGACCTGCATCAGCTATGAAAACGCTACTGATAAGCAGGTACAGTTTGTAACCAGGATGTTCAGCACAGTAGGTAAGGTAGTGGTTATTGATGATAAACTGATGGACGCCGCAACCGTATTAGGCGCCTGTGGAACTGCTTTTGCCCTGCGTTACATAAGAGCTAATATACAGGGAGGTATAGAAATTGGCTTTGATGCTAAAACAGCCAGCCTTATTGCCGCCCAAACGGTAAAAGGCGCTGCTGAACTGCTGTTATCACATAATAGCCATCCCGAACAGGAAATTGATAAGGTAACCACGCCCAAAGGATGCACTATTGTAGGGTTGAATGAAATGGAGCACCGGGGCTTTAGCTCATCATTAATAAGAGGAGTAATTACCAGCTATAAGAAGATCGCAAAGGATTAAAGAAATTGTTTAAAAATTACCGGAGCGCTTTGTCAGGGTCCATAACATTTCACTATAGTAGCTGATATTTTGTGGCGGGTGATAACGCCCTGCCACGGCAGACGCCACTGTAGTGTGTTATCAACTACAGCAAAAATGTTATGCACCCTGCGGATTTTCGTGGCGTATTAATGCTTATCTTTGCACGACCTCACAAATTTCCCTTCTCAGGATTATTTCTGCCGGTCATATTTAGTTTCATTTATTTTATTGTAGGATATTATTATTATTGGTTTTGGTTTTGGTTAAATCGTAAATCTGAAATCATACATCTAAAATTATTTCTTGTATGGCCAAATACGTTTTTGTTACCGGAGGTGTAACCTCTTCATTAGGAAAAGGAATTATAGCTGCTTCTTTAGCCAAGCTTTTACAGGCACGCGGCTTCAGGGTTACTATCCAGAAATTTGACCCTTATATTAACATTGACCCCGGAACTTTAAATCCCTATGAGCATGGAGAATGCTTTGTAACCGAAGATGGCGCCGAAACCGATCTTGACCTGGGACATTACGAAAGATTCCTGAACATTTTTACTTCGCAGGCCAATAACGTTACCACGGGGCGTATTTACCAAACAGTAATCAACAAAGAAAGGGAAGGCGCTTACCTGGGAAAAACCGTGCAGGTAGTACCTCATATTACCAATGAAATCAAACGCCGGATGATGGAGCTGGGCACTACCGGCGAGTACGATATTGTGATCACGGAAATTGGCGGTACCATTGGTGATATTGAAAGCCTTCCGTTTGTGGAAGCTATACGCCAGCTGCAGTGGGAATTGCCGGAAGAAGATACCGTAGTGATCCATCTTACCTATATCCCCTATTTAAAAGCAGCAAAAGAGCTCAAAACAAAACCCACGCAGCATAGCGTAAAAATGTTAAGCCAGGAAGGTGTAAGTCCTGATATCATTGTGTGCAGGACCGAAAAGCCACTTACGCCTGAGCTGAAAAGAAAGATCGCCCTGTTCTGTAATGTAAAGCAGGAGGCGGTAATAGAAGCAGCTGATCAGTCTACTATTTACGAAGTACCGTTAGCCATGCTGCGCGAAAAGCTGGATATCATTTGCTTAAAAAAGATGAATATCTCCGGGTACAACGAGCCTGAGCTGACCAAATGGCGCGCTTTTCTTGACAAGCTGAAGTATCCCAAAACAGTAGTCCGGATCGGTCTTATTGGCAAATACCTTGAACTGCAGGATGCCTATAAGTCCATACTTGAAGCCTTTGTGCATGCAGGTGCGGTAAACGAATGCCAGGTACAGATCATTAATGTGCATAGTGAGTATATTACTGATGAAAATGTAGCAGAAAAGCTGGATGGTCTTAACGGCCTGCTGGTAGCGCCCGGGTTTGGCCTGCGCGGTGTGGAAGGCAAAATCACAGCCGTAAAATATGCCCGTGAAAACGGCCTGCCCTTCTTTGGTATCTGCCTGGGTATGCAAATGGCGGCCATTGAATTTGCAAGAAATGTACTGGGTATAAAAGAAGCCAACTCCACCGAAATGGACGAAACCACAAAAGAACCGGTTATTGACCTGATGGAAGAGCAAAAGCTCATTACAGAAAAAGGAGGCACCATGCGTTTGGGATCTTACACCTGCTCTATTAAGCCCGGCAGCCTTGCTTATACTATTTACGGAGCAGAAACCATTACAGAAAGGCACAGGCACCGTTGGGAATTCAATAATAAATACCTGGAGGCTTTCGAAAAGGCAGGCATGATAGCCAGCGGTAAAAATCCTGCCAGCGGCCTGGTTGAAGTAATTGAGCTGGCCCATCACCCCTTTTTCATTGGTGTGCAATATCACCCTGAGCTAAAGAGTACTGTGGAGAACCCCCAACCCATATTTGTAAATTTCGTGAAAGCTACTATGGCCTATAGCAACAGCGTGCCGGGTGGTCCCAGGTCAGAGTCTGCCAAAGCTTCGCAGCAAACACAGAAACATATAGCCTGATCTCCCCAAAAGCATGCGTGTATCAAAAAGGCCCTTTTGGTCTTTTAAATTGAGTACCTGATAATGCTTCATACTATAACTACCTTACTAAAAAGAGGCTGTCTTCTCACTCCGGGGACAGTCTCTTCACTTTTTAACTTACCTATAAAATAATTGTGTAGCAAATACACTTGGGATATAAAGGAAAAGAGGTATTTTTACGCGATTGAGTTTTTTCTGAGACGCTGTGATACAAAATTGAAATGCTGTGATTGAACTCAGTTATTGATGTGTGCAAACTTTGCATACAAAAGATTGAAATGTAACTGCCTTGCTGTTCTTCACCAATGGCGCATCAACAATATGTTCCAGGCGCTATAGTGATTGCTTACAACAAGCTTGCAATGACTATGAAATTTTTATATACTGTTTTATAATTTTTTAACTTAAAGCTATGTCATCAGAAATTTCGAGGAAAAAGTTTTTAAAGGTGGGAGCCACTGCCTCTGCGGCGTTTACAATTGCTCCATCGTCTATTTTCGGTAAAAAATTCGGCCATATAGCTCCAACCGATAAGCTCAATATAGCAGGTGTTGGTGTTGGAGGTATGGGATTTGCAAACCTGAAGCAAATGAAAACCGAGAACATTGTTGGCCTTGCCGATGTGGATTGGGGCTATACAAGCAAAAACGGGGTATTTGATGCATTTCCCAATGCAAAAAAATACTACGATTACCGCAAAATGTACGATGAGATTGGAAAATCGATAGATGCTGTGGTAATTGCAACTGCCGACCATACGCACGCCATTGTTGCAGCAGAAGCTATGACAATGGGTAAGCACGTGTATGTGCAAAAGCCCCTTACGCACAGCGTTTATGAATCCCGGTTGCTGACCAAACTTGCCGCTAAACACAAAATAGCTACCCAAATGGGTAACCAGGGAGCTTCGGGCAAAGGCATCCGCCAGGTTTGCGACTGGATCTGGAACGGAGAGATCGGCGAAGTGAGAAAAGTAGAAGCCTTTACTGACAGGCCTATCTGGCCACAGGGGCTGAATACACCAGAAAAAGCCGAAACACCTCCCGACACGTTGAACTGGGATCTGTTCATTGGCCCGGCCAAGTATCGTCCTTACAATTCTATTTATACACCGTGGAACTGGCGCGGCTGGTGGGATTTTGGCACCGGGGCATTGGGTGATATGGCCTGCCATATCCTTCACCCTGTTTTCAAAGGATTAAACTTATTGTATCCTACCAAAGTACAGGGAAGCTCTACACTATTATTAAACGATTGTGCTCCTACCGCACAAATGGTTAAATATATATTCCCCGAAAGAAAGAACCTGCATAAAGTGGCTATGCCACAGGTGGAAGTAACCTGGTACGATGGCGGATTGCAGCCTATGCGCCCTAAAGGAGTACCTCCCGGCAAAAATCTTAACGATAGCGGCGGTGGTGTTATTTTTTACGGAACCAAAGACACACTTATCTGCGGATGCTATGGCATGAACCCGTGGTTAGTATCAGGACGCAAACCCACTTCTCCGAAAAGAAACAGGGAGATCACCTTATCTCATGAAATGGACTGGGTTAGGGCATGTAAGGAAAGTGCAGGCAGCCGCACAGAAACTTCTTCACCATTTAGCGAGGCAGGTCCGTTCAATGAAATGGTAGCTATGGGTGTGCTGGCAGTGCGTTTACAATCACTGAACCAGGAGCTGGGTTGGGATGGTAACAACATGAAGTTTACCAATATTCCTTCAGACGCAACAATCAAAACTGTAATGAAAGATGGCTTCAAAATTCATGACGGGCATCCAACATTTGATAAAACATGGACGCAGCCTGTAAATGCCATTGCTTATTCTGAAGAATTGATCAAGCATACCTACCGTGAAGGATGGAAGCTACCTGCAATGCCTTAAATCTATATTCTTAACAACTCAGCAAAAACAATAAAAATTTATATATGAAAAAAATTTTTTACGGATTCATTTTTTTAATCTCAGGAACAATGGTCATGTCTTCATGTAATAATAGTCCTAAGGAAAATAAGGAAGGCGAAGCTGCTGATACAGCTGCTGCTGCACAGGCTTCTCCACAGGAAGATACCACCGGCTGGATCTCCCTTTTTAACGGGAAGGATTTTACAGGCTGGCGTGGTTATGGTAAAACCGAAGTGCCCAAAGCATGGACCATTGAGGATGGGGCTATAAAAATCAATGGCTCCGGCGAAGGGGAAGCAGGAGCTCATGACTGAGGTGATATCATCTACGATAAAAAATTCAAGAACTTTGAACTGAGCTTTGAATGGAAAGTATCCAAAGGTGGCAACAGCGGCGTATTCTATCTTGCCCAGGAAGTTGAGGGCGACCCCATCTGGAAATCCTCTCCTGAATACCAGGTGCTCGACAATGCCAATCACCCCGATGCCAAATTAGGAAAAGATGGCAACCGCCAGTCTGCCTCTTTGTATGATCTTATTCCCGCCAAACCTCAAAATTCAAAACCCTTTGGCGAATGGAATACAGGAGGTATCATGGTTTATAAAGGAACAGTTGTTCATAAACAAAATGGCGAAAACGTTGTAGAATATCATTTATGGACAGACGACTGGAAAAAAATGATTGATGAAAGCAAATTCAAGGGCTGGACAAACTTTATAAACGCGGGCGGCGATGCCAAAGAAGGCTATATCGGGCTGCAGGATCATGGAGATGATGTTTGGTACAGAAACATCAAAATAAAAATTTTAGATTAACCATACTAAAATAATCGGTACAGAAGAAGCCAAAGAAGGTTCATCATTTAGAAACACTTTGGCTTCTTTTTATTTATTAACTTGCCGGATAATGAAAAAGGATTTAAAGCAAACCCGGCGGGAAGCCGTTAAAGCGCTTGCTATTGGCTCATTAGCCTTAAGCAACCTCAACGCGCTGGCTTCAACTCCCTCCCTAAAAAAGAAACAGGTGCTAAAAGGAAATATTAACCATAGTGTTTGTCAATGGACATTTGGCAAAGTACCCCTGGAAGAGTTGTGCATTGCTGTAAAAAAAATGGGTATTACTGCTATTGACCTGCTAAGCCCTAAAGAGTGGCCTGTTATTCAAAAGCATGGTCTTAGCTGCAGTATGTGCTATATACCCGGAAAAGTAAGCCTTACAGATGGCTTTGCAGGAAAGGAGTTTCATGAAAGCCTGGTAAAAGATTATGAAGAAGGCATTCCGCTGGTTGCAAAAGCCGGCTATAAGAACCTGATATGCTTTAGCGGCAACCGCCGTGGCATGGATGATGAAACCGGCCTGCAGCATTGTGTGGAAGGCTTAAAAAAGATTTTACCGCTTGCTGAGAAAAACAATGTGGTACTGGTAATGGAGCTCTTAAACAGTAAGGTAGATCATAAAGATTATATGTGCGATCATACAGCCTGGGGCGTTGAGCTTTGTAAAAGATTAGGCAGCGAAAATTTTAAATTACTCTACGATATCTATCACATGCAGGTAGATGAAGGCAACGTAATTGCGAATATCAGGGCCCATCATCAATACATAGCACATTACCATACCGCAGGTGTGCCAGGCCGGCATGAGTTGGATGAGCAACAGGAGCTTTACTATCCTGCCATTATGAAAGCCATTGCAGACACAGGGTTCAAAGGATATGTAGCGCAGGAATTTATCCCTACAGGGAAAACTGAAGCAGAGCGATTTAAAGCGTTGGAACAGGCCGTGCAGGTTTGCGATGTGTAGAATCAGACGACAGTTGACGGAGGACAGTTGAAAAGTTTAAAGGTTGAAAAGTTTACGGTGACGATGGCAATGAACCATGAGCCATGAACCAGTATCCGGCGACCTGTAACCAGTATCCAGCAACCTGCATCTAAAATCTACATAACTAATATCTAATTGTACAAAATCCGATATTAAAACTTTAAAAATGAACAGAAAACATTTCTTAACAATGAGCGGCAGTGCGGCGCTGGGTATGGCATTGGCTTCCTGCGCCGGGAGTAAAGCATCTGGCAATAAAGGAACCATAAAGAACCTGGGCATTCAGCTGTATTCGCTTCGCGACGATCTGCCTAAAGACCCTAAAGGCATTTTAAAAAAGCTGGCTTCGTTTGGATACAGGGAAATTGAAAGCTATGAAGGCGCGGACGGCATGTTCTGGGGCATGGGTGCTGCCAATTTTAAAAAATATGTAAGCGACCTTGGTATGTCTATTATAAGCAGCCATTGTGATTTCAGGAAGGACTTTGAAAGAAAAGCAGCAGAAGCAGGCTCCATAGGCATGAAATATCTCATCTGCCCGTACCTTGGCAGGCAAAAAAGCCTGGATGACTATAAAAAAGCTGCAGATGAATTTAATAAAGCCGGGGAGATCTGCCAGAAGAACGGGTTAAGGTTTGCTTATCACAACCACGATTACTCTTTCCGTACACAAAGCGGGCAATTTCCACAGGATATATTGATGAAGCATACCGACCCTGCACTTGTTGACTTTGAAATGGATATCTACTGGGTGGTTACAGCCGGCCAGGATCCCGTGCAATGGATGAAGAATTACAACTGGCGTTTTAAGCTCTGCCATATAAAAGACCGTAAAAAAAATACGCCTTATAAAGAAGGAGAAGCAAACCAAAGCTGTATTGTTGGCAAAGGATCTATTGATTATAAATCCATATTGGCTCAGGCAAAGAACCTGGGCATGCAACGCTATATTTTAGAACAGGAAGCCTACGAAAAGGCACCGTTAGATTGTGTTAAAGAAGGCGCTGCCTACTTAAATAACCTGGTATTTTAAATAAACCCGGATATAAAAGATGCCGGCCATCTTATTCATGGCCGGCATCCCTATAAATAGGATATAATTATTAGTATTAAGTTAAGTGTGAGTTGTCAGTAATGAGTGATGAGTGATTATGGAAACATACTCATCACTGATCATTCATCACTCACTTTAAATGTAGCAATTCTTCATTTAGCATAACATTAGCTCAACGCCTTGATGATCTCAATAAAATCTATCGCTACCAAAGACGCCCCGCCCACAAGGCCTCCATCCACATCCGGACAGGAAAAAAGCTCATTGGCATTATTAGCTTTTACGCTGCCACCGTATAAAATAGAGATTTCATCAGCCACTTCTGCACCGTATTGATCTGCAATTACAGAACGGAGGTAAGCGTGTATTTCCTGTGCCTGCTCTGTAGTAGCAGTTTTACCGGTACCAATAGCCCAAATGGGTTCATAAGCAATCACCACTTTTTTAATATCATCTGCTGATAAATGAAATAAAGATTCCTTCAGTTGCCTGGCAACATATTCATTTTGGGTACCAGCCTCTCTTATTTCCAAAGGCTCGCCGCAACAAAAGATAGGAGTCAGCCCTTTTTCTAATAGCAGGTTGGTTTTTTCAGCCAGCATTTCATTGGTTTCGCCAAAATATTCCCTTCTCTCGCTATGCCCGATAATGCAATGCTTAATTTTAATAGAATCCAGCATTTCAACAGAAACCTCACCTGTATAAGCTCCTGATTTTTTATTGCTGCAATTCTGCGCAGCTATAAAATAATTTTTTAAAGCCGTGGTTTTTTCCTTTGCCATGATCAGGTAAGGAAAAGGTACTGCAAAAATCACTTCATGGTTATCCTTGCTTCCCAGGTCATTTTGCAGAATGTCTGCCAGTAATTGTTGTCCCTCGGTATAGGTCAGGTTCATTTTCCAGTTCGCTGCTGCGATTTGCTTTCTCATTTAATTTTTGTTTTACTGTTATAAATATTAGTAAGCGTTTTTATTTCACTTTCCGTTAATGCTGATTTTTTGAACTTTTTCCATTCCCCTGCATCTTTTAAAGCTTTACTGAGCTCATATTTCACGGTACTATCAAAGCCCCAGCTAAAAGACGGAATAGATTTGGGAGTAAGTCCGCTCCCAAAAACATTAGCGCTTACCCCAATTACGGTTCCTGAATTAATGCTTGTATTAATAGCGGTCCTCGAAAAATCGCCCATCAGCACGCCGCATTTTTTTCCTGCTGTAAACTTTTTGCCCTGCAAATGTACTGTAATCTCGCCGGCTGTATTCTTTAAATTACTGTTGCTCGTTCCTCCGCCTATATTGCACCACTCCCCTATTACAGCATCGCCCAGGTACCCATCGTGGGCTTTATTGGAAAAAGCGAACAGTACAGCATTTTTAATTTCTCCACCAACGGTACAACCCGGACCAATAGTAGTAGCGCCATAGATCCTGGTGCCCATTTTTACTACTGCACCGGCACCAATATAGAGTGGTCCACGTAACAAGCAGCCTTCCATCACCAATGCCCCTTTCTCAATAAATACCGGACCATCTTCGGCATTGATAATTGTATGTTTAACTACCGCGCCCTTTTCAATAAAGACATTCTTTTTATTACTGATGTGAACAGAAACATGGGCCGGAGTTTTCTTTCTCTCCCTTTTTATCAACTCAAAATCCAGCTCCATTGCTTTTGCATTGAGCTGAAAAATATGCCAGGGAAATACTATTTTCATAGAGTCTTCAACCCTGATAATATCTGTAAATTTACCCGAAGCCTGTACAGCGTGATGCACCAGTACATTTCCCTCCTCATCACAAATGGCCTGGCCCGCCTTTAGCTTCTTTGCTTTGGCTAACAGCTCCTTACCTGGCAGCACATTTGATGTAATAACCAAACCGTTTGCAGCTATTGCACTTCCAGGCATTGTTTGTGCGCCAAGCAGCTTTTCCCATTTTTCTTTAATTGTAAAAATGCCCACCCTTATATCCTTTGCGTCCCTTGTAAGTGTAAAGGGATAAAGCCGCGCTGTATCTACATATTTATCAGAAAAAACGATCTGCATATTGAGGTGTCGAAGATACTGATTTATGAAAAATAATTGGCCGGGCCATCACATGATATATATCAGTATAAATCCATTTACAGGATGCAAAGGTTAGCAACCTTACTTTAAATAAAAAAACCCCGCCAAAGCGGGGTACTAACATTACAATGGCGGTAAGAAATATTATTTCTTCGCGTATTTCTTTTTGAACTTGTCGATACGTCCTGCTGTGTCAACAAGCATATTTTTACCGGTAAAGAACGGGTGAGAAGTGCTTGAAATTTCCAGCTTAATTACGGGATACTCATTGCCATCTTCCCATTTAACGGTTTCTTTGGAACTTGCAGTAGACTTTCCTAAAAAAGAATCACCGTTACTCATGTCTTTAAACACAACAAAACGGTAATTTTCAGGATGGAGACCTTTCTTCATAACTATATGATTTTTAAGGTTGTACGGATTTTGCCGTACTGTTATTTAATTAATTTTGCCCAAAAGAAGCCTTTTGGAGAGCCGCAAAGGTAAGAGATTAAATGTAGAATGTAAAATATTAAATTTTAAAGGTTGATAAGCCTTTCCGCTTTTGCGTATGTCACCGATTCGCGGTTCACAAAGATATGCACAGTATTATTTATAATCTTTCTACCACTCCGTGGTTCACTTTAAGTCCGGAGGACTGAAATGATTATAAAGAGTGATCCGCTCTGGAGTTTTAATTTAACCCTGTAAGGGTGGCATTTTTGGGGTTTACACTAAAACACTACATTAAATTTTAAATGTAAAATACTATTGTCCGACTAAAATTCACCAACCTCTTTAAAATCTTTTCTGAAAGCAGATTTCACCCCCTATCCTTTGGAGAGGGTCGGGGTGAGGCCTCATATTCATCATTTTACATTCTACATTTAAAGTTCAATATTTTACATTCCCTAGCTCCTCATGTTCTCCACCTGTAGCGGAATGCCCATGTTCCAGCCTTTTGATGCCTGGATCACTTCCTGCAGATCATCTATTTTTTTACCGGTTACGCGTACCAGGTCATCATTAATAGAAGCCTGCACTTTCAGTCCGCTGTCTTTTATCTGCTTTACTATTTTTTTAGCATCTTCCTGTTTCAGCCCGTTACGAACTGAAATTTCTTTTTTCCATGCTTTACCAATCATGCTTCCTTCTTTACTCAGGTCAAATGCTTCAGGTGCAATACCCTGCTTATGGGCCCGGTTCACCAGCACATCAATCAGCTGCTTCATCTTCATATCATCTTCCGTTTCCACTTTCAGCGTATAGCTTTTTTTATCAAGATCTATCACTAAGTGTGAACCTTTAAAATCAAACCGGTTGGAAATTTCTTTTGATACCACATTCACAGCGTTATCCAGCGCCTGGGCATCTACCTTACTTACAAAATCAAATGATGGCATAACAAAACTTTATTCTTGTGTTTTAATTAGTTTTTCTATTTCAGATATAAAACCTTGAGCTGCACCTAACAATTCATTTATCACCTCTTTGTTTATTTCTGTTATATCGCTATAATCGCTTTCCTGCCTCATAAAAAACAGTTCTGCAAAAAACTTACCCGTTTCTCTGGACAAAATATTTGTAACTATATAATGTTTACCAAACATTTGCTGAACCCCTTTATGAGTAGTCGGTCTAACATTATCCTGTAATAACAAGGCCCTTACAATATAAAAGCAAGCGTAATATAGCCGGCTCACCCCTTCATCATAAAATCCATTCTCCATTAAAAGAACAGCTGCTTTCAAGCTTATATGAGCCCGTTTAATCCCCGCTTCAATCGCACTGTTACGGTCTGTCATAAAGTGATCCCCTCCTTCTTCACATGCTCATAAAAAGGTGTGATATAATACTTAGTTTCCCAGTTCTTTACTGAATAAACTGACGGACTAATAACTAACCCCGTATCAAACCCCAGATCAAACAAAGGATATCTTATCTTTTTTTCATCTGCATAACCCATATCCTTATCTACCAGTATCAAAAGATCAATATCTGAATGCTTATTCTCCTCCCCCCTGGCATAAGAACCATAAAGGATCACCGTTGCACCGGGTTCTACGCCATGCACGGTTTCTTTTATCTTCTTTAATAGTTCTGCTTTTTCCATCAGCATCAAAGATACAACACAAACTTCGTGCAAATGCCGTACTTAAACTAAATTTGGTGCAATAACATTTTATGAATCCTTATATTGATTTTCGTTCTGATACGGTTACCCAGCCCTCTCCCGCTATGCTGGAAGCCATGATGAAAGCGCCTACAGGCGATGATGTGTTTGGCGAAGACCCTTCTGTAAACCAGCTGGAACAGCTGGCGGCATCCCTGTTTGGCAAAGAAGCAGCGTTGTTTTGCCCCAGCGGAACCATGACCAACCAGGTTGCCATTAAATGCCACACACAACCCGGCGATGAAGTGATCTGCGATGCGGATGCGCATATTTACCAGTATGAAGGGGGTGGCATTGCCTTTAATTCGGGATGTTCTGTAAAACTATTGCCGGGCAACAGAGGCCGGATCAATGCTGCACAGGTACTGGAAGCCCTGCAACCCGATGATGTGCACCGTCCAAACACCAGCCTGGTTTGCGTGGAAAACACCAGCAACCGCGGCGGTGGCAGCTGCTATGATATTGAAGAATTAAAGAAAATTAAACAGGTATGCGCTAGCCATAAACTGGCTTTTCATATTGATGGGGCAAGGCTATTTAACGCATTAGTAGCAAAAAATGAAACACCCGAACAGTACGGGGCCATTTTTGACAGCATCTCCATTTGCCTCTCCAAGAGCCTGGGCTGCCCTGTTGGCAGTCTGCTGCTGGGCAATGCTGATTTTATTAAAAAAGCCAGGAGAGTAAGAAAAGTGTTTGGTGGTGGCATGAGGCAGGCCGGCTACCTGGCAGCAGCGGGCATTTACGCTTTGCAAAATAATGTTGAAAGACTGGCAAGGGATCATAACCATGCAAAAATGATAGCTGATGCATTGCAGCAAAATGTATTTATTTCTGAAATTCTTCCTGTTGAAACCAATATCATCATCTTTGAAACAAAGGGCATCATTGCAAAAGAGCTGGTTGAAAAATTAAAGGAGCATCATATTTTAGGCTATGCTATCGCACCACAAAAAGTACGGCTGGTACTGCATCTGGATATTACAAAAGAAATGGCGGAAAGAACAATAGAAGTATTTAATAAGCTTTAAATACTTAACTTCAAGCCCTAAAACTATAAACTTGATTTTATATGCTGCCAACAATCAATCCAACTAAGACAAAAGCCTGGAAGCAATTACTGCAACATGCAGAAGAGACCCAACAATGGAATATGCGACAGCTTTTTGCAGAAGACGCTGCCCGTGCCCGTGCTTTTTCATTGCAACAGGGAGATATTTATTTCGACTATTCCAAAAACAAGATAAACAGTAAAACGTTACAATTGCTGCTGTCACTTGCCGAGCAAACAAAAGTTGCAGATGGTATTAAAGCCATGTTTAGCGGAGATGTGATCAACCAGACGGAAAACCGGTCAGTGCTGCACGTTGCACTCAGGAACTTTGGCAAAAAGCCCATTAAAAGCGGCGGTAAAAATGTAATGCCTGAAGTAAAGGCTGTGCTTGAAAAGATGAAAACCTTCTGCGAAGCCATTCATTCGGGCGCGCATGTGGGCTACACCGGTAAAAAAATAAAATCCATCGTAAACATTGGTATTGGTGGCAGCGACCTTGGTCCCTTAATGGTTACCGAAGCATTAAAGCCCTATACTGTTAAAGGCATTGAAGCTTATTTTGTATCGAATGTAGACGGCACACATATTGCAGAAACACTGAAAAAAGTAAATCCCGAAACCACGCTGTTTTTAATTGCTTCCAAAACCTTTACCACACAGGAAACCATGAGCAATGCCCACACCGCACGCGACTGGTTTTTGAAAAAAGCAAAGGATGAGCAACATATAGCCAAACACTTTGCGGCTTTAAGTACTAACGCCAAAGCAGTAGCGGCTTTTGGTATTGATACCAGGAATATGTTTGAGTTCTGGGACTGGGTTGGCGGCCGTTATTCCTTATGGAGCGCTATAGGTCTGTCCATTGCGCTTACCATTGGCTATAACAATTTTGAAGAGCTGCTGAAAGGCGCTTATGATGCAGATGAACATTTCAAAACAACAGCTTTTGAAAAGAACATCCCGGTAATTATGGCGCTGGTGGGGTTATGGAATACTACTTTCCAGGGAGCACAATCAGAAGCCATTTTGCCTTACGATCAATACCTGCACCGCTTTGCAGCCTACTTCCAGCAGGGCAACATGGAAAGCAATGGCAAGAGCGTAGACAGGAAAGGTAAAAAAGTAAATTATCAAACCGGCCCCATCATCTGGGGCGAGCCAGGCACCAACGGCCAACATGCTTTCTACCAGCTGATACACCAGGGTACAGAATTGATCCCCTGCGATTTTATTGCACCGGCGCAGACACACAATCCTATTGGCGACCACCATCCCAAGCTGTTAAGCAACTTTTTTGCCCAAACCGAAGCGCTGATGAACGGTAAAACCCTGGCCGAAGTAAAAGCAGAATTAAAAAAGCAGGGTTTGGACGCAGCTGCTATCAGCAAGCTGGCACCCTTTAAAGTGTTTGAAGGTAACAAACCCACCAATTCATTTTTAATTAAAAAGATCACCCCTTTTACCCTTGGACAACTGATCGCTTTTTACGAGCATAAGATTTTTGTGCAGGGCATCATTTTCAATATTTTCAGCTTTGACCAGTGGGGCGTGGAACTGGGCAAACAGCTGGCCAACAAAATACTTCCCGAACTTCAAAATAACGAAGAGGTCAGCAGCCATGACAGCAGCACCAATACGCTGATAGGTTTGTATAAGAAGTGGCGATAATATTTGCAGAACAGTGATAGAGTAATTACTATCTTATAAAAAAATTAAGCCGGTTGGATGTTATGATCTCTCCGGTTTTTTCTTGCGCAGATCTGTAGTTTAGCCATGTGTTGGGCCGACCTCCCGCTTTGCGGGGCAAGTTGTGCATTGCAGTCTCTCGTTTTTGACAAAGTAACGGTTACGCACTGGCCCGGAGGCCAACGCGAGCAAAAGGAATAGGTTAATTACTATCTTATTAAAAAAAATTTAAGCCGGCTGGAGGTTAATCATCTATCCGGCTTTTTCCATGTAATAGTTCCCCTCAGGTTAAAAAACAGTAGTATAAATGGCTGTTTCCGGTTAACTGGTGCGATTTTGGGCGTAAGAAGTGCATGAGAAAATTAGCCCTGATTCTTATAGCTATTTTTCCTGCTTACCTGTTTGCTGCCACCTGGAATGTTGGCCCTGCAAAAACGTACACAAAACCCAGCCAGGTAGCCCCGCTTGTTAATCATGGAGATACGGTGTATATTGATAGCGCCAACTATACAGGCGATGTTTGTGCCTGGACCAAAAACAATCTTGTGCTCATAGGCGTTAACGGCCGGCCCCATTTACGGGCACATGGAATCCACGCCCTGGGTAAAGGCATCTGGGTATTTTCGGGCAATAACATTACTGCTAAAAAAGGGAATATTTATGTAATTATGATCCGCATGGCATCATACCGAAAACTTCGGTATGAAAATAATTATTGTTGTGATTGGCATCTGTTTTTCAACAGTCCTTAAAGCACAAAACAGGCCATTACTATATATCAAACCAAAGGCAGCCTATATTGATTCAATATCCAACAGTCCTGGCTGGTTAGATACAACCCATATTTATAGCAGTAAATACGGGAAAGTAGCCAGGTTAACACAGGATAACATGCCCTGCATCCTGCCGTATGATAACACTATAGAGATACCTAACGCAACCGGCTGGAAACAGGTTCCCGATATACCTAATGTATGGAAGGGCAGCAGATATCCTCACCGGACCCCGCCCAAAAAACCTGTGCCCTATTTAGCTCCTTATGGCAAAAACAATACGCCTGAGCTATGGAAGGATTCAGTAAAAAAGAAGTAGCTGATGGAGCTGTGCTGTTTTAAGTGTGTGCAGGCTAGTAGCTTTACTACCGGCCGGCCGGAATAACCAGCGGGATATCAGCGCTTACAGGTTTTCCAAAATCAGGTGTACCATCTTTATTCCAGGTGAATTTTTGGGCGCGTGGCGAACGGTGACCACCACAGCCCTGGTTAGGCGCAGTGTTGGCATGATATAAGATCCAGTTTTCCTTTCCGTTTGGCGATTTGAAAAAGGAATTATGGCCCGGAGCATAAACACCATTTTCCGGAGCTGCTTTAAAAACAGGCTCAGGATGCTTTTTCCAGCTTGCTGCATTCAGCAAATCTGCATCTGCACTGATAGATAGCATACCCAGGGTATAGTAATCCGTCCAGCAGCCACTTGCTGAGTACACAATAAATATTTTATCCTTATGCTTCAGGAACTGCGGGCCTTCATTTACATTTACCTGCTCCGGCGTTTCTCCTTTTAAATACCCATGCGTTTCCCAATCATATTGAGGAGCTGATATTTTAACCCTCCCGCTTTCTATGGTCCAGGGATCTTTCATACGCGCGATATAAATATTTTGCTGCCCGTTCACATCTCCTTCCCAGCCAGACCATGCCATATACAATGCACCTTTATGTTCAAACACATCTGCGTCAATAGCCCATTTATCAGTAGCATCTGCTACCTTACCTTTAAACATCCATTCCCCTTCCATAGGATCGGGTGATTCATTCTCTATTACATACATCCGGTGATTACGGTTATGGCCGTCATCAGCGGCGAAATACATGTACCACTTCCCTTTTATATAATGAATCTGCGGAGCCCATATTTCTTTAGAATAAGCAGTATTTGGCGGTGGAGTCCAAACTGTTTTCCGCTGTGCTGTTTTCAGATCAGCCAAATTTTTAGTCTTCCATAAAACCAGCCTTGAGCCTGTGGTATGCGTATAGTAATAATAACCATCTTTATAAAAGCTATACGGATCAGCACCTGATGGCAGCAGCGGATTAGTAAATGTTTCAACACCTTTATTCAGCTTATTAGTGCTGCAGCTATTAAAAAATATAAAGGCAATAAAAAGCAATATAGACCTCATTTCTACTGTAGTTTTTATTATTTTTTCAGAAGCCTGAACGTAGAACGCAGCGCCACTATCTTATCAGGGGCACCGGAGGCTTTCTTAAATTGAATATTTATAATAGCCGTTTTTCTAGGCGACACATCAGTATCGCTGTTATGCACATGAAAAACATAAATCATTTTACCATCCCTATCAATCAGAACATCACCATGTCCCGGGCCGTTCATGCCTGTATCTTTTCGTGAAAGAACCGGGTTGCCTGTATATTTCTTCCAGGGTCCCACGGGGCTGGAGGCAGTAGCATAACCAATTGCATAATCAGGATTTCTGAAATCATTAGCTGAATAAACCAGGTAGTAAACCCCTTTATGCTTCAGCACAGTAGGTCCTTCTGCTACTTTCCATGCTACATTTTGCGTGTCTTCCCAGGGCTGGGAGGCATTGATACACTCCTTTAAAGTTTCATATTGTATAGCCGAAAGATCGTCATTCAGCTCTGCCACAAAAATGCGGTTACCCTCCTGCAAACGTACGTGATAAAGATATATTTTACCCGAATCAAAGAATATAAATGGGTCTATCATCCTCGTTGCAGTATCCACAGGTTTCAGCTCTTTTTGTGTAAACGGACCCAGGGGGCCATCGGCTTCTGAAATAGCAATATGCTCATTGGCGGTATAAGCCATGTAAAATTTCCCTTTATATTCAAATACCTGTGGTGCCCAGAAACCTTTGCTGCCGTAGCTTTCGCCCTTTTTTAAAACAAAGCCTCCGTATTGCCAGCTCTTCTTATCAGTTGATGTAAATACTATAAAACCCCCTTCCCTGTTATTTTCACCACCGGTGCCATATAAATAATAAACACCCTTATGATAAAATACAGTAGGATCTGCAAGAAGAGGGTTATTGCTACCCGTTGCCTGCCCATACAATGCATGAGATACAAGCATTATCGAAAGCAATAATAAAAACCGGTTATGAACAAAATGTTTCAAATGATAGAGCTATTAAGTTATTCCGGTTCTATAATTTACCGGTCATCTTTTTTATAAAATCCACTTCCTCCTGCTTGTATGGCGTTCCATCTTTTCTGAAAATATCATGAAACCAGAGTGGTGGCTCTGCTGTATATTTCTTTGTCCAGCTATCCCAGGGGTAAATTGTTTGCGACTTACCATCTACAAAGCCCCAGTTCACCATTGCCACTTTATTTTCTTTAGCCACAGGCAATGAAGACTGAAAAGTACTTCCGTTAGGACGTGCCATATATTCTGTACAGATCAAAGGTTTATTATACCGTTGCAGTTCTTTTATCTTTTTGGCAAGTGTTACCGAATCATCATAACAGTGGAAAGAAATGATGTCCGACTCTTCCAGCTGTAATTTCTCCAACGGTTTGAGCGTGCTCTCGCTTTCCCAGTTACCTGCCCAAACACCGGAAGTAAGCGGCTGTACAGGGTTTGCAGATCTTGCCCATTCAAAGGTTTTTTTCAACAAAGGCAATACCAGCTCCACTTTATCTGGTGTTTCTACTTTTTCATACGAAGGACCGGTCATATTATCAGGTTCATTCCATACATCCCACATTACAATACGGTCATCATTAGCAAATTTTCCAACAACAGCCTTCACATATTTTTCCAGCATTGGATATTGAGTGGAGTCCTTCAGCACTTTTTGCCCTGGGCTTTGCACCCAGCCCGAGTTATGCACGAAAGGCTGTGGTTCTCTTTGTTTACCTGGTACGGGGAAAGGATCCCAGCAGGAATCGAACAGGGTAAAGATGATTTTAATATGATGCCTGCCGGCAATTTCCAAAAACTTATTGATACGTTCATAAAAGCCCTGCTCATCATGCTGCCATACCAAATCATGCAGGTACACGCGCATTGTGTTCATACCTAAAGATTCAGCATACCCAAGCTCTTTGTTAATGGTAGCTGTATCAAAGGTTTCAGCCTGCCACATTTCCAGCTGGTTAATGGCTGTACTGGGTAAAAAGTTAGCGCCTACATACCAGGGCTGTCCGCTGTACCATTCATTTGCTTTTTCTGAAGACCAGATGGTCCTGGCTGATGCATCTGCATTTTCTTTATTTCCAGGACTACCACAGGCACCTAATAAAATAACAGCTGACATACATAGCACCGTAAAAATTCTTTTGCACATAATTAATGATTTTACATATTTAGTTTACTACCGGAAATGCTGAAATTCTCAACCTTGCAGCCCCCATAGGAATCAGTTCTATCGTTTCTATCTTACCGTCTGCAGCAACAGGGCTTTGGGGCAAAGTATCCGTAAGACCATACTGATCTACTTTCCAGCCCGGAATAATTTTCCCCTTTGCCGTTAAAGTAATGGGAACATTTTCCTGTGAAAAAGGAAAATCATCTGCCGGCCATTGCTTTTTCACTACTTTGAAAAATGAAGCGGGAGCTTCACCTTTATAATACAACCCATAGTTCCATGCTGATGCCGGTAGTATTTCATAAGAAGGCCATTTTTCAGGGTCTGCGTTTTCCTGCCATTTAGAGTCCCCAATAGCTGACTTTTTGCTATCGGCTCTTACATATCGTTCTTTTATTTTTAAGGAATAGGTTAAAGGCCCCCTGTTTACACTAATACTATTTTTATTAGCTGCCCACTGCGTTACGCTTAATTTCATTGGCAGGGTCAATTGCACCTTATCCCCATTTTTCCAGCGCCTTACAATCTTAATATAAGCTGATGGTTCAATGCTTTGTTTTACTACTTTCCCGTTAATGCTTACCTGTGCACCATCACACCAGGCCGGCACTCTTAAATAAAAAGGGAAGACTGTATTTTTACCGGTATGCACGTTAAAGCTCATAGTTTCATCAAAAGGATAATGCCCCCGCGATTCAATTTCCACTTCTTCTCCGTTACCCACTTTAGCTTTTACTGTGGCTTCGCAATACAATACCGCGGCTACCCCGTTGTCTAGCGTTGCCATAAAAACATGCTCCGAATAATAAGGCCATCCCTGCGCATGGTTGTGCTGGCAGCAACGGGAGCTGAAAGGGTTCATCATTAAAAAAGGCCCGTTGTTATCAATGCCGGGGTGATGATTTTTGCTGTCGCTGATGGCCATGTTGGGGCTGGTAATATATCTCAATGCTTTAAAGTCGGGCATTACAGCGGCAGGGTATGTGTTAAAAGCTATTTCTTCTGCATGATCAGCCCAGAAAGGGTCACCCGTAATACCTGCCAAAATTTCGTTGGACGCCATTTGTTCTACCATACCACAGGTTTCCACGCCCTGCCTGGGATCTGTATAACCTTTACGTGCATTTTCATCGGCACCAAACATACCACCTGGCACATTGCCAAAACGATCTCTTATAATCCTGAAGTTATTATAAGTAGCGTCTAAATCGCTTTTGTTACCGGTTTGCAGGTAATAAGTTGCTGGCTCTCTGAAACACTGGGCAATATTTACATTATGCCAGTTGGGTAAATTATCAGGTTGTCTCCAGTCTGCCGTATTACGGTGTATTTTTTCAGCCAGCTTTAACAACCAGTCATTTCCTTTAGTTCTGTTGTACAGCCAGTAAATGCTTACCAGGTTATCCCCTCCCCTGCTGTTCTCCCAATAATCCTTCAGCAACATGCTATCCGGCAAATTATATTGCCAGCGAAAGTATTTTTCCATAAAAGGCAGCACCCTTTCATCCTTACTATATTCATACCAGGATTGCAGACACCAGAGCATGATCATATTTCCCCATAAATCAGGCTTACCATTCTTAAGGATCATTGGCCCGAAGTAGCCGTCTTCACGCTGACTGCTCAATACTGCATTTAACCAGGTCCTGGCTTCATTAATGATCTTTGCATCGTTCAAAATATAACCCAGGTTAGCATAGCCTTTTAACCAGTAAGGAACTTCTTCCCAGCCATATTCTCCGCTTCCGTCTTTGCTCAACCACGCATTATCTTTTTTTGAGAGCCATGCACTGATCTCTCCCAAATGCCCTGTAAGCCCATCGCGCTGCAGTTCCAGGTACTTCAGCAACCACCCATGAGGCTTAATGGAACCCACTGGCAACTTAACCAGATACAGCGGCTGCAAAAGTTTTTGATTGGATACATAGAACCGGTTGGTCCCCGCATTATCGGGACGTTTTACCACTGTTATCTCCCCTGCTGTTTTTTTATCATTTTGTGCGGATAATACAGGCGGAGCACACATACCAAATACCAACAACAGTAAATATACCAGGCTTCTCTTTCTAAGATGATCAGCTAAAACCATGAGTGAGTTATTTTACAGGAACATCGTACAATTCCTGGTGCAGCTTCATTAAAGAGCTTTCAGGCATTTTCATCACTTTCCTGTCGTAGGTTAAAATACCGTTTGTCTCTACTTCTACATCTGTGGTTTGGGTATATACGGCGGCTGACAGCCCTAATGGTATCAATTGTTTCAAGTCTTTCATAAGCCTTGTATAACGCTGCATCAGCTCCTCCTTATTTTTGAAGCTCTGATAGCCCCAGTTATTCTTATCCTGCCAGGTGTGTCCTTCTACCGGAAGTCCCAGGCCACCAAACTCACCTAATACCAATGCTGCAGGACCCTTGCCAAAAACAGCGGGATCCGGCATCTGTGGATCGGGATAATGGTGAATGTCAAGTATATCACCTGCATTGAAGAAGTTACCGCCGCTGGCGCTGTTCACTAAGCGGGAAGGGTCGTATTTCATGGTCCACTCCGTAATCTCTTTTGTTTTAAACTGTCCCCAGGCTTCATTGAAGGGTACCCATACAACGATGGACGGGAAATTATGAGCGGCATCCATTATAGCCTTCCATTCTTTCCTGTAATATCCTTCTGATTCAGAAGTGCGCTCCTTATCATGATTAAACCCTGAGATCTGTCCCGGGCGCATATCCCAACGATTACCGCCCAGATCGCCGCTTGGCATATCCTGCCAAACCATTATGCCTAAGCTATCACAATAGTAATACCAGCGAGCCGGCTCCAGCTTAATATGCTTGCGGATCATATTAAAGCCCATTTCCTTTGTTTTTATAATATCAAACAAAAGGGCTTCATCAGTTGGGGCGGTGTATAAGCCATCGGGCCACCAGCCCTGGTCCAAAGGACCATACTGAAACAGGAAATTATTGTTCAGGGCAAGCCTGTTGATACCGTTAGCATCTTTTTTCAGAGAAGTCTTTCTCATAGCAAAATAGCTTTCGGCATAATCAATTTGTTTACCGTTTCGGGACAGGTAGATTTTTAACTGGTATAAATGGGCCGATGAAGGCGACCATAATTTAGGATTAGTAATAGCTATATCTCCCTCAACACCGGAAGGTAAGGTTACTTCCCCTACCTGCTGCGCACCATCAAACGCAACAAACCTTACAATATCCCCGGTCTGTGCTCCATCAATATCTGCTTTTACTTTTACCACTCCTCCATCAACATCAGGCGTTTGCTTTGTTGCTGCGATATAAGCAGCAGGCACTTCTTCCATCCATACCGTTTGCCAGATACCGGTTACCGGTGTGTACCATATTCCTTCGGGCTTATTTACCTGTTTCCCTCTTGGCTGGGGACCTTCATCCGTAGGATCCCAAACCCTTACCACTATATCCTGTTTTTTGCCCTTTGTTAAATAAGGCGTAATATTAAATGAGAACGGATCAAATCCACCCTCGTGCGTACCTGCTTTTTTACCGTTTATATATACATCACAGCGCCAGTCTACAGCGCCAAAATGTAATAACAGCTGGTTCCCCTTTACCAATTTAGGTGTTTCAATCTCTCTTTTATACCACAAAGCATTTGCTTTCCCTACTTGCTTTCCTACGCCTGACAAGGCAGACTCTACAGGATAGGGAACCAATATCTGACCTGTAAAGGATGCGGGTATATTAACATTCGATTCTGCTGTAATTGCATACTGCCAAAGGCCGTTCAGGTTTTGCCAGTTGCTCCTTTTTAACTGGGGCCGCGGATATTCGGGCAACGGCTTTCCGGGGTTTACTTTCTCTGCCCAGGGCGACATTATTTTCCCTTCAACTGGTTTCCAGCTTTGAGCTGATGCAACCGTTCCTAATGCTGCTGATGCAATTACAGCTAAAGCGATTCTTTTGTAGAATTTCATTATAATAATACAATTTTTATATGTGAAATGAAATGGCAATTATTCAATCTATATCACAGATAATTTGTTCCTTCTATACGGAATAAATCTTTGCTAATTTAGCGCTTCCATTCCATTTGCTATATCAATTTCGTCTCATTCTTTTTACTGATTGTCTCATTTTTACTGTTTTAACCAGTACTACCTTTCCTCATCATTTTTTCAAAGTATAGGTAGCCTTACGCACACCGCTCACCCTGCCTGTTTTTGTACGAACCACACATTTCAATTCAACAGGCTGGCCCGATGATACATCCACTTTAACAGGAGCCGTATAAAGAATCCCTTTCTCCATCGGGTCTTCGCCGTTCAGCGTATAATAAATTTCAGCTTCATGAACAGGCGCCTTCAATTCAACCGTAAATTGTTTTGATTCCGATGCTATATCTTTTAGCCCGACAGGATCCGGGATGCGGAAATTGACGTTCATTTTGTCGAGCCACTGTAAATTATAACTTAACCGGTGCAGGAAACCCGCATAATCTTTTTCTTTGGGACTCCATCCTGTTTCTGCAACAGCAAGGAGCCTGGGAAAGCCCATATAATCCGTTTTGGGAACAGAATGTATAAATTCCATCCAGATATTTCCCTGTACGCCTACAATATATTTATGATTTTCCAGCGGGATCTGAGGTGAAAGTGGTTCATAATTATACACTTTTTCCAAAGGTAAATTGCCGCCAATATTAACAGGCTCCCCTTCCGGCTTTGCCTGGTAATAATCAAGATACATATAATCCGTGGGCGCCATCACTACCTCATGGTGCATTCCTGCAGCTTCAATTCCGCCTTTAACGCCGCGCCAGCTCATCACCATGGCGTTGGGAGCCAATCCACCTTCCATGATCTCGTCCCATCCTAACATGTTGCGGCCTTTGCCCTGCAGGTATTTGCCCACCCTTTTCACAAAATAGCTTTGCAGCTCATGTTCATCTTTCAGATTTTCTGACCTTATCTTTGCCTGGCACTTGGAACAGCTCTTCCACCGGTCTTTGGGAGCTTCATCGCCACCAACATGTATGATCCTGGAGGGAAACATTTCGAGCACCTCATCAAGAATACCTTCAACCATTTCATAGGTTTTTTCGTTGCCGGCGCACAAAACATCTTTCTGAATACCCCAATATTCCAATACTTTGAAAGGCCCGCCCGTGCAGGAAACTTCAGGGTAAGCGGCTAATACGGATAAGGTATGCCCAGGCATATCCACTTCCGGAATAATATTTATATTCCTTTCCCCTGCGTATTTTACAACATCCTTAATTTGTTTTTGTGTATAGAACCCGCCGTGCGGCAACCTGTCAAAAGATTCAGGATTTCCTGCTGATTGTGTGCCCCTGCGCCAGGCACCTATTTGTGTAAGCAACGGATACTTTTTAATCTCGATACG
>JAPUDO010000006.1 GCA_027493055.1 Niabella sp.
ATTATACTGGCGCTTATTGCTTTTTTGGGAACTATTGCTTTCTCTTATTACATAGAAAAACAAAAAGATGATTAACATAATTACAGCCATAATCAGCACCATAGGCGCTCTAGCCATATTGTTCGCCTCTATCGGCATATTGAGAATGCCTGATTTTTACCTACGCCTTTCTGTTACGGTAAAAGCATCAAGCCTTGGGGTAGGTTTACTGTTAATTTGCGCGGCTATTATATTTCCTGACGATGCCTCTGTAACTACCAAGGCCATCGCTATTATATTCTTTCTTATCATTACGGCACCTATTGCGGCACACATGATCGCCCGTACGGCATATTTTACCGGCACCCGGTTATGGAAAGGATCTGTTATAGATGAGCTGGACGGCATGTATAATAAAGCAACGCACGAGCTGCAGAGCGATCCTAATGATGCTATTAACAAATCCACTTCCCGGTGGAATGACCAGATAGCTGATACCGAAGAAGAAACCATGTAATACTACGCTAAAACAACTTCCCTTCAGCATAGTTATTGGGGTTTACGCCAACCATATTGCGAAAAAGCTTTCGTGTTCTCCGTAAATCTCAATGGTTAAAAAATGCTATGCAATCCTGCAAAAGCTGTAATAAGAACAAGCAGGAACAAATTAAAAGGGGGCAAACAAAAAGAAGTATAAAACCGCTAATATAATTTCAGTCAGTCTGTTGCTTTTTTAGCTCTCTTTTTATTCTTCTTACAAAAGTTCCAGAGATGTTGGTAAAATTGGCTATTTCGGAAACGGTAAACTTTTCTGCAGCCAGCAAATTTTTCACTACAGTCTCAATACCTTTTTCGATTCCCTTTTCCAGTATTATGTTTTCCGGTTAATATATCAACCTTCTTATCAAAATTACGATTAATTTTTGGATCTTCAATATATACAAACTGCTTCAGAAAGTATAAAAAACGGCTAATGCGTGCGTGATTATATTTTCTGCTGTTGATGAGTGCTTTTGCCACGGTAAGCCGCTCCCGGTTTAGCTCCTCTTCAGGCATTTTTCCCATTAGTAAGGCCTTCTGCGCAGCCAGTACAATCAAAGCAAAAGGGCTGTCCATAGCCAGCAACCCTGCCTCACTATGGTCAAAAATATGATATGTGTTGTACTTATAACTAAGCTCGGTACCTAAAAAAGACTTATAGAACCGGTCAGGCCTTTTCTGATTTTTGCCCTCGGTAAACACTGCCAATGCTGTAACGTTTACCTTATAACGATCGTATATGCGGTACCAATATTGAAACATACGTTCAGCAAAATCTTTATCGCCAGCTCCCTGTATTTCTACATGCACTAATATCCATTCCTCTTTCCCGTTCTTTAAGAATACCTTTGCCAGCATGTCTACAAAGCGGTTGCCACCGTGATTTTCTAATTCGGGGAAAAGTTCGCTAAGCTCTTTATCCATAAACACAAAATCTTTTCCTGTGTCGAATATATCATCAGCATTCTCAAAACAAAAGCGAAGCAGGTGAGGGAAAGCTTCTTCAAAGGCATTTTTTAGCAGGGTGTCGTTTTTTCTTCTAGGCATAGCATTACAAACATACAAAATTCCCTACAGGTAGAAATACCGATATCGTATAACCAATATCATCCAGCAAAAGAAATACGTTACCTACATTTATTGATTGCCCATAAGCCCTAAAAAACTAATACCGTTTAAAAAAGTTCTGCTCCCATCATGATTAACAATATCTTTATCCAAATTTTCACATCTCTATGAAACGATTGCTTTTTGTATTCCTGATTGTTGCCGGGACATTTGTTTATGGTCAGGCACCTTATGATGAAGTACAGAAAATAAGATTTGATCCTCAACAGGCATTGGGCGGAGATGTGTCTGACCTGATAGACTCCGTTCAGTATATCCCGCTTGAAACCACGAAAGAGAGCACTTTTGGCTTTATATCCAATTTACAGGTAAATGGCAGGTATTTCGTTTTTTTTGATTTCGATACAAAAGCAATATACACATTTAATAAAGAGGGAAAATTTATAGGGAAGGTAAACAAACTTCCTGCTGACATTGGATGGGACAAAAATGAATTCTACCCATTAAGCCAGTTTACTTTTAATAAAAATACTAACGACATTTATATCGTATTTAATGACAGGACAAAAGGTAAAAAATGGCTGTTGCAGTTTAATGTTAAAGGAGAATGTATAAACAAAACAGATTTCACAAAAATTGGAGGACGTTTTACTGACCGTTTCGCAATTTTGAATAATGGCAGTTTTCTTTTTTCAGATGAGTTGTTCTCTCCGCTTTCAGATAATCAGGCTTATTTCTATAAGCTTAAACGTTTCAGTACTCCAGGAGAGCGTGTTATGCCCCTGTCAAAAAATGATATTTTTATAAACCGAAATGCGGCCAAGAGTTATACGCTTTCAAGCTATTCAGGGAACGTATCTGTATGGATAAGGGAATTCGATTATTCATTTTTGGTATTTGACAGTAATAAAATCTGCAAATACGATATCATTTTGCCTGCACGCATGTCGCTTGATTCATCGAAGTACAAAGACCCTGACTTTTTCAACAAAATTGAGACCGTTTGGGAATATGCCAGGGAGAACAAGATCGTTGAAAGACTGCCGGCTATTGGATTATCAGGCAACCTGCTGGCATTTAAGAAGCTTTCCGGAACTTCAAGCAGCATGAGAGATAATTTTATTCTTTCGCTGCAGTCAAAAAATTTCTATTCATTTGATAATATCACCAGTGACGAGAAATCTTATTTTTTACCCATAGGTAGTGCTGCGATCAACGCTTTTGAAGATGGCGTTATCTATAATGAAGTGGCTTCTTTCGAGATGTTCAATGCAGCGGAGGAAAGGCCGGACAAGCCCTGGAAAAATAACACAGTTTTAAATGCTTATTTCGCCAATCAGAACCGGAAAAGTAATCCGCTTATAGTAGCGTTAAAGCTAAAGGATGATTTGTGAAAGTGAAAAAATCTATACTTGCTACGCTGTTCTTATTCACTTTGATCATAATGAATAGCTCCTTTTTATTAGCCCAGGAAAAGGATACTCTACTAACAGGCGAAGTAAAAGGAGTTATAGCGGATACCGCCTACCGCTTTAAACTAAAATCAGCCACGGTCGCCGTTTATGTGAAAAAAGACTCGAGCCTGATTCAATACCAGTTATCGAACACGATAGGTGCTTTTCACTTTTCAAAATTGCCTTTGGATGTACCGCTATACCTTGTGGCCAGTTATGTAGGGTACGAAGATGGCACGGTAGGCTTCACAATACCTCGCTCCGGTCCTAAAACGGACTTAAAAACTGTTGCCCTCAGAAGACACAAGGAAGAGCTGCTTCCGGAAGTGATAGTAAAATATATTCCACCTGTTCGTATGAACGGCGATACTTTAGAGTTCAATGCAGACGCCTTTAAACTGGATAAATCGGCAGTGGTGGAAGATCTGCTCCGGAAGCTACCGGGAGTTACTGTATGGGGAGACGGAGCCATTACTGTTAACGGGAAAGAAGTCAGCAGTGTTAAAGTAGACGGGAAACCTTTTTTTACCGGTGATCCCAAAATCGCTTTACAGAATTTACCCAAAGACGCAGTGGAAAAAATACAGGTATATAAAAAATACCAGAATACCCCGGCCCGTTCTGATTCGTTAAGTGAAATAAATATAAAGCTGAAGAACGGTAAGAATTTTGGAGGTTTTGGAAAAGCAGGTGTTGGCACCAATTTCAACAACCGTAATGAAGCAGAAGTAAGCTTTAACCTTTTCAATCCCCGTTCCCAGGCAGGCATTGTGTGGGCCAAAAATAATATCAACAAAATACCAAAGGATGTTAATACTATTTTACGAAACGCCACCTACAAGGGCGTCAGTAACAGCCTGGAATACAGTCCTGATTTTGAGCTGGCTGGAATAAACCAGAGCCAGGCCGGGGGACTTATCTTCCAGCACGATTTCATTGCGGCTCCCGATCTCGACAAAAACAACCGGATCAATGGCGATTATTTTTTACGGGATCTGCAGAGTGAATTAAAAGAATATTCAAAGACACGTGTGGGAATAGATGGGTCAAATTACCAGGAGCAACTGGATACTGCCAGAGAAAATGTCAGAAGAACAAACCACTCGCTTTCTACACGCTATAACCTGAGAAAGAAAGGAAAATTATTTGACGTGGATGCGTCCTTTAAAAGAGCCGTTAATGACAGGGATGCAATGCAAACCAGCAGCACCTATAATAACGAAGGATATTTGCTGAATATGGGCTATATGGCCAACGAGAGCCATGAAAGCACCAATAGTGCGTCCCTCGGCATAAACGGAGAACAAGCATTATGGGCGCACAAAAGCTACAGGTTTCCTAAAAAGTTTACATATAGCTACTCAGTAGCCTATGGTGAAAGAATGTACCAGGGAATAAGACGAACGGCGTTTATTGCACTGTCAGATGAAGATGATAACAGGTTTTATAACAGGTCTTACAACAATAGCTTAAATAATGTTGATCAATCCCTGGGATTTACAATAGGCAACCTGACTCCGATGCTATTTGGCAACAGGATATTCTCCCGCATTGAAACAACTGTCATTAATGATCTGAACGTTTATAACAGTAATGAAAATAATAAAGTGGCCGATTGGGACAGCGCGAGCTTATTATATAAAAAAAATGCGTACCTGTCAAATAAGGGAGCCTATCTTACTGTTACAGAAAAACCGGCTATCCGGCTTAACAGGAATTTTAGCATGAACCTGGCCAACCGCTACTTTAAAACCCTCAGCGTTGCCCTGTTTTTAAGAGGCGCTTTTTTCTGGCAAAAGAATCATTCAGATCAGGCTTTCCAGGTATTTCAAAAAGGATATTCGGATTTCATCCCGTCCGCAAACGTGAGCTTTAACAACTACCAATTAGGGCGACATCATAATGTATATCAACTGAGTTATGCCCGGACCGTTGGTTATCCCGGACCGGCACAGCTGGTTCCCCTGGTAGACAGCTCAAATAGTTATTTTATAATCTTGGGCAATCCTGATCTGAAACGCTATAAGAAGGATGAGATCTCATTTAATATTTCGCACGAAACATTTGCAAAGAATGTGTTTAATTATGCAGCAAATGTAGCTGTAGGAAAGGTAGCCGGCGCTTTAGGGGACCACATTACCATTGACGATGTTGGACGAAGGGAACAGTATCTTGTCAACTTAAACGGGTACCGGTATCTCCTGGCCGGTGGTAACCTGAAAAAGCTGCTCAGGTTTAAAAACAACCAGTTGCAGCTCTCTTTGAATGGCCAGTTCAATTTCAGAAACAGTCCCAATGTAATTAACGGACAAGAAAACATTTCCTATGTAACAAGCAAAGATGCCGGGCTTAGCCTTTATTATAGCTTTAAAGAGCTGTTAGGGTTTGAATTGAAGCAGTCCTATACTAACTATCTGTCAAAACAAAGCAATGCACTGTCAGCAGCTTTTAAAAGTCAGTTCTGGACTACCTCTTTTGCCGGAACAGTACAGTTCACCAAAAAGCTACGCCTTTGCTCTGATGTACAATATAAAAGAAACGCCACTTCTTTTTCTGCCCCCATCAACTATACTATTTGGAATGCTCATATCATTCTGCGCATACTAAAGAGCAATAACCTGGAATGCAAATTTTCAGCACTGGACCTGCTGGGACAAAACAATGTATTGAGCAATACGGGGCATAATAATTTAATAACACAAAGCCTTTCTAACAGCCTGCAAAGATACTATATGCTGACGCTGGCTTTTTATCCAAGGAAGTTCGGGAAAGCCGATAAGGCTTCAACGGAATAAAAAGGCACTGTTTCTCCTGGTTTAGTGCCCTTTGCACTCCAGAGCTCAAATCCAGTCAGGAATAATGATATAAATACATACCTGCACATGACCAATATCATAAGAAAATTTACAGACCTCTCCTACATTTATCTTCTTACTTGTAAAATATAAATGCGGCCCTATAAGCATTGAGGCCGTATTTGAAATATATAATATCCAGTAACAGATAAATGTTCAGCTATGGCACAAAGAATTGTTTTAAATGAAACTGCTTACCACGGAGCAGGAGCACGTAAAGAAATAGCAGGAGAAGTAAAGAAAAGAGGGTTAAAGAAAGCATTATTGGTAACCGATAAGGATCTTATCAAATTTGGCGTTGCTAAAAAAGTGGAAGATGAACTGGTTGAGGCAGCCATCGCCTATGATATATATGACAATGTAAAGGCTAACCCTACTATAGAGAATGTTCAAACCGGTGTGGACGCATTCAAAAAATGCGGAGCCGATTTTATCATCGCACTTGGCGGGGGCTCTGCAATTGACACAGCAAAAGCTATAGGAATTATAGCCAATAACCCCGAACATTATAATGTAAGATCTTTAGAAGGCGTTGTAGTTACCTCCAATAAATCAGTGGTACTCATTGCATTGCCCACCACCGCAGGCACAGCCGCAGAAGTCACCATCAACTACGTTATTACAGATGAGGAAAACAAAAAGAAAATGGTATGCGTAGATCCTAATGATATTCCTGCTGTGGCGATCATTGATCCGGAACTGATGTATTCCATGCCTAAAGGATTAACAGCAGCTACGGGTATGGACGCGCTGACACACGCCATTGAGTCTTTTATTACGCCAGGTGCATGGGAAATGACCGACATGTTTGAGATAAAAGCCATGGAGCTTATTCATAAACATTTAAAAAACGCGGTGGACAACCCTACTGATAAAGAGGCCAGGGAAGGCATGGCTTTGGCACAATATATAGCAGGCATGGGGTTTTCCAATGTAGGTTTAGGTATTGTACACTCTATGGCCCATCCATTAGGTGCGTTTTATGACACTCCACATGGTGTAGCCAATGCTTTGCTACTCCCTTATGTGCTTGAATATAACGCGGATTCTCCTGCGAAAGGAAAGTATAAAATAATAGCAAAAGCAATGGGAGTAGCAGGTGCCTGCAGCATGACTGACGATGAAGGTGTTACTGCAGCCATTAATGCCGTTAAATCATTAGCCTTAAGTGTGGACATACCGCAAAAGTTAAGCGAGATTGGTGTACAGGAAAAAGACATCCCGGAATTAGCTGTTGCAGCATTCAACGATGTATGCACCGGAGGGAATCCCCGTCCTACATCAATAGAAGAAATTGAAGCGCTTTACCACAAAGCATATTAATACAAAAACGACAAGCAACTTCCCCCACGTTCCATTCCATTAAACAAGGGGGAAGTTTTCTTTTGATGAATACCCCGTTTAAAAGTTGCTTCTGCCTTTTTCGCAGGGAACATCTTACGGGCTTCAGTTAAAAATCATTGCTTCATAAAATCAAAAGCGCCTTTACGTAAATGAATGCCATACTCCAGCCATGCCTTCATACAGGCTAAAAAGTTAGCCCATCCTTCTGTCTGGCCAATAGCCCATTTAATGCCCGCCTCGTCCTGCCGGCGGCCTTCTTCGCAAACCCTTATAACGGTGTCATTATCGCTTCTTTTTTCCAGCTCTATTTTTACAACGGACTCCGGATCCCATACAAATATGATCCTTTCACCACCAACCACCTCGTTAACTGTTACAGGATAAGCGCCTTCAAACTCCGGAAAAGACCAATGAATCTCTTTGCCGGCTTCCATGCGCCCGGAGCCACCGGAAATAAAATAATGCCGCATCAGCTCAGGGTTAATGATAGCCTCGAATATCTCATCTGCCGGCTTTTGAATACCAATGGACGCTTTTGCAATAACTTTTTGTTCCATAATAACTGCTATTGAGTGTGATAGTTAATCATCCATTTCACACCGTACTTATCTGTAAAGCTCCCGAAATAATCGCCCCAGAACTGCTCTGCAAGCTGCATCTCCACAGTTCCTCCTTCTGAAAGCGCTGCGAATAAACGGTCAGCTTCCTCTCTCGAATCAGGGAATAGGGAAACATAATTATTATTCCCTTCAATCAGCTTATGTCCCAGGGAAGGAACAATATCCGATGCCATTAGCAGGTCATTGCCAACAGGTAACGCAATATGCACTACCCGGTTCTTCTCTTCTTCAGAAAGGTTTTCGCAACCGGGAACATTTCCCATTTTAGAAACTTCGCCTAAAAATTCTCCGCCAAAAACGGATTTGTAAAAAGTAAGCGCTTCTTCTGCTTTACCATCAAAATTAAGGTAGGGGTTTAACTTTAGCATAGCTTTAAAATTTATGATTTATGTTTTTGTCTTTATAAATAGCCCATTTGATTTTGATACTCTACTTTTTCATATACAATTGATTTTTATATCGAAAGATTAACTATTTAAAAACTTCTCCACCTGGTTAATTGAAAAGTCAATTAACCCACTGTCTGTGCGCCCTGTTTCATCCGCCATCATATAAGAGCCATGCCCACATGGAAGTATCATTAACCGGGAACCCGAAACCAGCCGGTTCATCTCCGCGGCATGTGCAGCAGTAATTACATCTTTATCCCCCGCAATAAAAAACACCGGCGCCGTTATTGATGCCAATGCACTATCTTCCCAATCCTGGAAATGGATCATCCGCTGGCTGTCTTTATCAAACATATTTTGCAAAAGCTTCTCATCGGGGTTGAGCTTCAAAAAATGCGCCTTTAAATACTCCGGCATATGATCAATAGTAGCATGGTTCATTCCTTCAAAAAATCCATCTATCATACCGCTTCTTTTTGTAACGCCAGAAGCAGCAATTATCTTTTCTGCTATTTCCGGGAATAAATGCGCTATTTTCAATACGGTTGTAGCGCCATTACTAAATCCGAAGAATGAACTTTTTTTAATGCCCAGCTTTTCCAGGATAGCCACTACATCTCTGGCATCCTGTTCAAAGGTTTGAGGCACTTCCCGGTGCTCTGACCTGCCATGATTTTGAAGATCAATTACGATTAGCCGAAACTGATCTCTCAATCTTTTAATAGTTTCTTCAAAATCAAATAAACCCGAGGAGCCGCCTCCATGAATAAGCGTCAATGGCTTTCCTGCCCCATACATTTCATAATACAACTGTATCCCGTTCACCTTCTCATATCCACGTTGTGCAGCAATCATATTACATAATCTTATTTAGTCAGAGAATATACTTTAATGCTGATTTAATAACTGTTTAGCTGATCAAAGGCTTATACTTATCCCGGTTATCTGCAATCATCCAGAGGTTGATTGCAAAAAGAGGTCCTGCAATAACCAGGCCCGAAGGCATAAACGTGGCGTTATGAATGATAATCCCGATCATCACGGGAAAGATTACCAGGGCGCCTAATGCGCGCGTCTTTGGAAATATAAAAAGCAGCCCACCGGTTACTTCTGTAAATCCCACTAACGGCATCAGCCATTTCAATGTTGCAATTGCTTCAAATAATTGAGTCATTGCTGCATCTGCCGGCGGTACCGGCATATAATGAAAAAACTTATCCAGCCCTGCGTTAATAAACATAAGGCCAAATAACGTGCAAAGAATTGTTTTTACAATTTTCATATAATCCGATTTAAAATTAACCCATCCTGGTTCCAGTAAATCAACCGGCTTCTACATACGCTTTAAAACGTTCCAAAACTGACTGGTAAAAATCCTGTTGTACCTTTAACGGAGTTTGGCGTTCGGGATCGAAGGTATCCCGAACAATAGTATTACGATCTATTTGCTGAAATTCTACTGTCGACTTCCGTGCGCTATCAAGCATATACACAATAAGCTCATACGGAACAATTTGGTGGTATATACTTTTATGTTCAATACGCTCCTTGCCATCCTTCGTTTCCATTGCGTAACAGAATAGCCCGCTTTCAATGAAATCATTAAAAACATTAAAGCAGCGCCAGCCATCAGAAGGAACATTCCATTGCTCAATATCTTCAGGAGTTATCCATTTTTTCCAGACTTCATCAACCGGCCTATGCACCAGTATGTTCAGCACCATTCGTTCGGGTTCCATTTATAATAGCTATTTCATGGAGTGCAATCCAATAGTATTTCCCTCTGTGTCGCTAACAAGCGAGCAAAATCCAAATTCACCAATGGACATTTTGGCCTGGCATATCTTTCCACCCGCAGCTTCTACCCTGCTTTCTTCCACAGCGCAATCTTCACAACCAAAATAAATAACAACATTGCCACCCCCTGCTTTCATACCTTCCATTTTCACCAGCGAACCATTGGTGCCATGGGTATCCATATCACCTGGAAACATTTTCATTTGCATGGACATATCTGTAGGATCTGACATTTGCTCCAGCGTTATACCCAATACTGTTTCATAAAACTTCGTAGCACGCTCCATATCATCTACATAAATTTCGAACCATACTACAGGATTGAATTTTTGATTTTCCATCGTTTTGATTTTTATAATTGAAAGATTTATTTGATCACTCCTTCTTTTCCTAAAAGCCTTCTCATATAACCTAACTGACCACAATGATAGATCTCATGGAGCACCAGGAATGTAGCATCTTCCTGTCCCTTTTCTGTGAGGTTATCAAACTTTTCCAAAAGTGGCATTAAACGGTTCTGACTCTCATTAAAAAGAGATTTTAGTTCCTCAAAATCAAGAAAACCGTCCTTAGTATCTTTAGCATTAAAACCCCTGTCGTAAACTTTAAAATTTTTCCAGAGTGGTTTCTCTCCGAAAATCTGCAAAAGCAAGTTCCTGGAAAAAATAAGGTGTCCCAAAATCCAGTTCATAGGGTTAGATACCTCCTGTGGAAAGGTAAGACTTTCCTGATGCGTGATCCCAGATAGGTTTTTATTTACCAACATATGGTTGGCATCGAGCTGGATTTTCAAAGTATCTTTTACCTGCATTTCTTTTCCTTTTTACAGTTTTTAAGACGTGATAAAAAATGATACTCAAAAATAACGCAGCCATGAGGTTTCCTGACTTGCCATTTGACAAGAAAAGAAGAATCTACTGCAATCGGTTGTGCAAAAATCTATCAGTCCTACATATTATATTTGTAGACACCTGAAAATATGGACTATATGAAGCGATTACTATGTTTACGGTTTCTTACCAGCTATTTATTGTTGTTACTAACCCAGCAGCTGGCAGCCCAGCAGTCATTTACGCCACAGTTTAATACGATAGCAGGATTCAGATATGGGTCGCAGGCAGCGCCAACCGGCAAAGAATGGGAGTCGCCAGGCGATTTGTCTCTGAACAAAGAGCAACCACATGCTTATTTTTTCAATTTTCAAGATATTGAAGCAGCAAGAAAAGTTTTACCTGGTTTCAGCAATTATTACAAATCGCTGGACGGCACCTGGAAATTTCATTGGGTAAAACATCCTGATGAGCGACCGGATCGTTTTTATGAAGAAACATTTGATGTTTCGGGATGGGAAGATGTACCGGTACCCATGAGCTGGAATATTTATGGTATTCAAAAAGATGGCAGCCTTAAATACGGCGTGCCTGTCTATGTAAATCAAAAAGTAATTTTCCAGCACCAGGTGAAAGTGGATGACTGGCAAGGAGGGGTAATGCGCACACCACCCCAGGATTGGACTACCTATACTTACAGGAACGAAGTAGGCTCCTATAAAAGAACCTTTGATGTTCCTGCCAGCTGGAACGGCAGGGAAGTCTTTATCAATTTCGATGGTGTAGATAATTTCTTTTATCTGTGGATAAACGGTAAATATGTTGGATTTTCTAAAAACTCCCGGAACCTGGCATCATTCAATATTGGCAGTTACCTTAAAAAAGGAAGCAACACTATTGCTGTGGAAGTGTACCGCAATTCCGATGCTTCTTTTATTGAAGCACAGGATATGTTCAGGCTGCCGGGCATTTTCAGATCGGTTTACTTAACCTCAAAACCAAAAGTTGCTATCAGGGACATTATAGCCATTCCCGACCTGGAGGCAAACTATACCAATGGCTCCTTAGCCATTACTGCTGATGTTCAGAATTTTGAAAAGAAACCGGCAAAAGGATATAAAATAGCTTATTCTCTATATGCAAACGAGCTGTACAGTGATGAGAACAAATTAGTAGCAGATGCTAACGCTATTGCCAGCCTGACCCAGGTGGTAAACGGTCAGACTAATATTGCCACAACAAAGCTGAATGTTGTAAATCCTGAAAAATGGTCTGCTGAAAAGCCCTACCGATATACTTTGATAGCAGAACTGAAGGATGGAAAGAATAAAACCGTTGAAACCGTTTCCTTAAATGTCGGATTCAGGAAAGTAGAAATCAAAGACACCAAGGCAGCAGACGATGAGTTTGGCCTGGCGGGCCGCTATTATTACATCAACGGGAGAACCGTAAAGCTGAAGGGCGTTAACCGCCACGAAACCAATCCTGAAAAAGGGAAAGTAGTAAGTCATGAGCAAATGAAGGAGGAAATAATGCTGATGAAGCGGGCTAATATCAACCATGTCCGTAACTCGCATTATCCCGAAAGTCCTTACTGGTATTATCTGTGCGATAAGTACGGTATTTACCTGGAAGACGAAGCTAATATTGAAAGCCATGAATATTATTATGGTGAAGCGTCTTTATCGCATCCCCCTGAATGGAAAGATGCGCATGTTGCCCGCAACCTGGAGATGGTTCATGCCACTGTTAATCATCCGTCCGTTGTTATATGGTCATTGGGTAATGAAGCAGGGCCGGGTAAAAATTTTGTAGCAGCTTACGACGCTATTAAAACAGTAGATATATCCCGCCCTGTTCAGTACGAGCGTAATAATAATATAGTTGACATGGGTTCTAATCAATATCCTTCTATTGAGTGGGTGCGGGGCGCCGTTAAAGGAACCTACAAACTGAAATACCCTTTTCATATTTCGGAATATGCCCACTCAATGGGCAACGCATCGGGGAATTTAATAGACTATTGGGAGGCCATTGAATCTACTAACTTTTTCATGGGCGGTGCTACCTGGGATTGGATAGATCAGGCAATGTATTATTACGATAAAGAAACCGGGGAGAAATTCCTGGCCTACGGTGGCGATTTTGGAGACAAGCCCAATGACGGCACTTTTGTAAACAATGGTTTGATCTTCGCCGACATGAAGCCCAAGCCCCAGTACTATGAGATTAAAAAAGTACATCAGAACGTTGGTGTTAAGGCAGTAGATATTCAAAAAGGAAAAATCGAAATATTCAATAAAAACTATTTTGTTTCATTAGAGGACTATACAATGCAGTGGTCTTTATATAAAGACGGGGTGGAAATAGAAAAAAGCACTTCGTTCATTGGGCCTAAAAATATCATTGTGCCACGGCAAAAACAGGTTGTTGCTATTCCTTTTGATTACAAAAAATTAGACCCACAATCGGAGTACTTTGTAAAGATCCAGTTTTTATTAAATAAGGATATGCCCTGGGGCGGGAAAGGGTTTGTACAAATGGAAGAGCAACTTCCTGTAAAGGCTGCCGCAGGCAGAACTTCCATAGCTGCTGTTCAGTCCGGCGGGAAAATAAATATCGCTACAGAAGGCGACCTGAAAGTATTGACCGGACCGGGCTTTACCGTAAAATTTGATATGAAAACCGGCACTATCTACAACCTGAATTATAACGGCAATACGGTTATCCGTGATGGCGAAGGTCCCCGGATAGATGGCTTAAGAGCACCTGTTGATAATGATAACTGGGCCTACCAGCAATGGTTCGAAAAAGGGCTGCATAACCTTAAACACAAAGCATCGTCTAACGCTGTGTACACACGAAAAGACGGAGCCGTGGTGTTATCGTTCACAGTGGAATCACAGGCGCCTAATGGCGCTACGCTTCGGGGAGGTACTTCAGGCACTTATACTATTGTAGAAAATACCGACCATCCTTTTGGCGCTGATGATTTTAAACTGATCACTAATCCCGTATGGACTGTTTATCCTGACGGATCAATAGAATTAGAATCGGCCATTACCTCCAATGATGAATCGTTTGTGTTGGCAAGAATAGGATATGCTTTAGAAATGCCCGGGAATTACGACCAATACACCTACTATGGCAGAGGGCCCTTTAATAATTACAACGACAGGAAAACAGCACAGTTTATTGAAGTGAATAAAAGCACGGTGGCAAATCAGTTTGTGCCCTGGCCTAACCCGCAAAGTATGAGCAATAACGAAGAAGTAAGGTGGGCGGCTGTAACCAATAAGCTGGGGCAGGGAATTGTTTTTATTGCGAAAGATCACATGGCTACTTCGGCATTGCCCTGGACAGAGTTAGAGCTTACATTAGCAACACATCCGCACAAACTACCCAAAAGTTCGGGCAGCCATTTACATATTGACGCTGCTGTAACAGGGCTGGGTGGCAATAGCTGCGGTCAGGGGCCTCCCCTGCAAAAGGACAGGGTAAAAGCCGAAAGCCGCACTTTCGGGTTTATGATAAGGCCGGTGGCCAATAATGATTATGCACAGAAATCGCAGGTCACTACTTCCGGCGATGCGCCTATTGTTGTTTCAAGAAACCGTAATGGTAACGTTGCTATTTCTTCTCCGGACAGCACCGCACAATTCTTATACACGATCAACAATAATAAACCCCAGGTGTATAGTCAGCCATTCAATTTACGCAGCGGTGGTAAAGTAACGGCCTGGGATAAAAACAACCCGCTTATAAAAGTTTCTTTTGATTATCCCAAGATAGAAACAGTTCCTTTAGAAGTAGTGTTTGCATCAAGCCAGGAAACCGGTGAGGGCAATGCCAAGCACCTGGTTGATGGGAATCCCAACACCATCTGGCATACGATGTACTCCGTTACGGTAGCACAGTATCCGCATTGGGTGGATTTTGATGCCGGCGAAGTAAAGAATATCAAAGGCTTTACTTATTTGCCCCGGCAAAACGGAATCAATGGAAATATTAAGGACTATAAAGTGCAGGTTAGCATAGATGGAAAAAGCTGGGGCAATGCTGTATCCGAAGGAAGCTTCAAAAGAAGCAGCAATCAGCAAACGATCATGCTTTCCCAACCAGTAAAAGGCCGCTACATCCGGTTTACTGCGCTCAGCTCGCAAAACGGGCAGGACTTTGCCGCAGGAGCTGAGTTCGGTTTGCTGGCAGATTAGCAGGAGGTTCAAAACTTCTGTAAATTAATTTTGCCGCAAAGTTGCAAAGGGCCAGGACATAAAGCTTTTTTTTCATGTCTTTGACCCTTTGCAGCTAATTATTTGCGTTTCGGGACAAGTGCAGTACTTTTGTACCAGTAAATAAGAGTAATATGGAAACAACCGCAATACCTGTAACCATTCCAAATGATATATTGGTAGCGTTAAACGAGACTGAACAAGAATTGAAAAACTATTTCCAATCAGGTATTGCTATGTTATTGTTTCAGGAAGGAAAACTCAGCTTTGGAAAAGCAATGCAACTTTCAGGTTTGTCCCGTTATGCTTTCGAACAGCTTTTAACACAAAACAGCATTCCTTTTTCAAATACAACAGCAGACGAAGTATTCACAGATTTGGCAAAGCTAAATAACCTGTAATCATTGAAAGTCGTTGTTGCAGATACAGGTGTTTTAATTTCGCTTGGCTTAATTGGAAAGATTGAACTGATTGAAAACATCTTTGGTGAACTCTATATAGCTGAAGCTGTTTGGAATGAACTGTGCAGTTATGATAATCCTGATTTTTCATTTGCTCAATTTGAAAAGCTAAAAAGCAAAGTTATGCCAATCCATACAAAGAATTATCTGTCGGTTATTATGGATTATGGTGAATCAGAATCAGTCATCTTATATGAAGAGTTACAAGCCGATTTTCTTTTAATAGATGACAGTAAGGCACGAACAATTGCCGAAGCACTTAATATTAACTGTATTGGCACATTAGGATTGCTGTTAAAAGCCAAAGAAAAAAACTTAATTAACGAACTCAAACCAATCTTCAAAAAATTTCTTTCAAACGGACGTTTTTTTTCAAAAAAGTTACTCAACAAAATTCTTGCTCGAACAGGTGAAGCGGAAATCAAATAATTGCCATTTGCGCGAGTTCCTGTAACGAGATAAACTTTAGACAAAATTGAATTTCGGACGGGGATTTCTGCAAAGGGATTGGAGTTATTTACACCTTATTCAAACACGTCCCTTACTTTAAACTTCAAAGCCGGGAAAAGAAAAGAGCTGATTTCATCTTCCTCGGTAAAAGGTTTGAGGCCTTCGTATTTGCCGCCTTTTAGTACATATACAAGGATTACTCTATCCTCCGGCTGTACCAGCCAGTATTCTTTCACACCACTTTCTTCATAAAGGTCGAATTTTATTCCCATTTCTTTTTGGGTGTTGCCTGGGGAAAGTATTTCTATTACCAGGTCTGGAGCGCCGATGCAGCCACGGTCGTCTATTTTTTCTGCATCGCAAACCACGCATATATCAGGCTGTACTACTGTAAAAACCAGGTCATCACCCTTTTGCTTCTTTGAGTTAGGTAGGCGCACATCAAAAGGAGCTGCGAAAACTTTACAAGGCTTGCCTCTAAGAAGGGATTTGATTTCCCAAAAAAGATTTCCAGAAATTAATTGATGCTTTGGGCTTGGTGCCGGGCTCATTTTATGGATCCAACCCCTAAAAAGCTCCACTCTTTCCTTGAATTTCCACCGGAAATAATCAGCATAAGAATACCGCTCAGACAGGTTAAGCTGATCCAAGGAAGTAATAGCCCCGTAAGGCACATCGGGTTCTTCTAATTTGTTATGCTCTTCCGTCATATCGGTATATAAATATTCAAATAAGTTCTTACTCAAACACTTCACTCACTTTACATTTCAAATCCGGAAAAAGAAAAGAGCTGATTTCATCTTCCTCGGTAAAAGGTTTGAGACCAGTATATTTGCCACTTTTTAATACATATACAAGGATTACTCTATCCTCCGGCTGCACCAGCCAGTATTCTTTTACGCCGCTTTCTTCATAAAGGTCGAATTTTATACCCATTTCTTTTTGGGTATTGCCTGGGGAAAGTATTTCTATCACCAGGTCGGGGGCGCCTATACAGCCACGGTCATCTATTTTCTCAGCATCGCAAACCACGCATATATCAGGCTGCACTACCGTAAAAACCAGGTCATCACCCTTTTGCTTCTTTGAGTTGGGTAAACGCACATCAAAGGGCGCCGTAAAAACCTTACAGGGTTTTTTCCTGAAAAACCTATAGAAAGAAGTTGAAAGAAAAATGGACACCAACTGATGCCTGGGGCTTGGTGCCGGGCTCATTTTATGGATCCAACCCCTAAAAAGCTCCACTCTTTCCTTGAACTTCCACCGGAAATAATCCGCATAGGAGTACCGCTCAGACAGGTTAAGCTGGTCTAAGGAAGTAATGGCTCCGTAAGGCACATCGGGTTCTTCTAATTTGTTGGTATCGTCCGTCACGTTATTTGCATAAAGGTAATCAATTTGTCTCCATCTGTTTTGACCTGTCACACAATAGAAAAATAACATTCCCTCAAATGTCAAACCCATGAAAACTTTAGCAGCGCTACATCATTACTTTAAGTCGCTCTACAACTTTGATGAGTTGTTGCTGTATGGCAGGATCTATAATATCTCCTGGCAACACTTTTCCTTTCACACCATTAATCAGCAGGCAGGTTTCATCATTAAAACACGCACCTACTGTTTGCATGATCAGCTTTATTTCCTCAAAAGTTTTTCTGCCATCGGCAGATGCAACAATTAAGGCTAAAGGCTTATTGGTAAAAATGGTTGTTGCAACGCACCATTCCAGTAAATTCTTCAATCCGGCCGGAATGCTGAAAATATATTCAGGACTGGTAATCAGTACGGCATCCGCCGCTTCAATTTTCTCCCGGATCAATTCAATAGCTTCCGGTACGTTTTGGGTAGCCTGAAGCACATCAAAATGCGGCAAAGACTTCAGCCCATCAAAAATCTCAATATGCAGGGCGCCGGAAAAATGCTGTGCAAGAAATTGCACTAATTTAAGATTTGATGAATTCGGTTGTGCGCTGCCTGTAATTGCAAGAATATGCTTCATCCTCAAAGTTTATAACGATATATCTTTCCTGATACGGCTTAGCGAAGTATCTGTAACGCCCAGGTAAGAAGCGATCTGCTTAAGCGGCACATATTGAATGATCTCCGGCTTTTCTTTCAGCAGCTTTAAGTAACGGCTGGTTGCGGTTTCCCTTACCATATCAAGAGACCGTTGTTTGATAGCAAAAAGCTGGGCGGTAAACCAAAGCCTGCCCCATTCTACAAAACCAGGCATGGCATGAAACAGTTTTTGAAACATTTCAAATTCCATCTTCCACAAAACACAATCGGTAACTGCCTGCATATTCTCCTGCGAAGGCGTACGCTGAAACAGCGAAGAAGTAGAAATAACCAGCTCACCTTCTGTAAAAAACTCCGTAGTTATTTCATCATTATTATAATCATACACGTAAGCCCGTGCCATACCCTTTTGCAGCACGTAATATTCATTGGCCACTTTTCCTTCGCGCAAAAGAATAGCGCCTTTCTCTGCTTCAACAGGTTCATGAGCTGCAGCAAGCGTTTGCAGATCTGCTTCAGTAAAAAGAGGGTGCCGGTATAATTCTTTAAATAATTGTTCCATATAGCAATTAAACGTCTAAAATAGCAAATTAGTCTATAAAAATAATTTTGGCGTGTCCCCGATAAAGAAAAAACTACGACTCATGCCTCGACTTGTTTTTCTAATCGGGGGTCGGGCCATCCTCTGCAAGTCCGCCACACCCCCTACCCCTGAAGGGGAGAGCCGGCGCGCCAAATCTTCAGCGGGCTTTCCGTTTCTGTCCCTCACGCGGCTGACGCATCATGTCAACGCATCAACCTATCAACTTATCAACTTACCTTTGCAGCATGGAATTATTTGCAGAATCACTTACTCACTATAAAAGGCTGTTAACCAAAGAAGTAAAGATCGGAAATTTATTACTGGGCAATAATCATCCTATCCGGTTACAAACAATGACCACCACCGATACCATGGATACCATTGCTACAGTGGAGCAAACCATCCGGTGCATTGAAGCTGGTGCTGAGCTGGTGCGCATTACCGCACCGTCTAAAAAGGATGCTGAAAATTTATTGAACATTAAAAATGAATTACATAAACGCGGTTACTTTACGCCGCTGGTAGCTGATATTCACTTTACGCCGAACGCTGCCGAAGTTGCCGCCCGCATTGTGGAAAAAGTGCGCGTGAACCCGGGCAATTATGTAGATAAGAAAAAATTTGAGCAAATTGATTATACCGATGCAGAATATGCCGAAGAAATAGACCGCATCCGCGAACGTTTTACCCCACTGGTAAAGATTTGTAAAGAATATGGCACTGCTATGCGTATTGGCACCAACCACGGCAGCCTTAGCGACCGCATCATGAGCCGCTATGGAGATACGCCTATTGGTATGGTGGAGAGCGCGATGGAATTTTTACGTATTGCCCGTGATGAAAGCTATCACCAGATTATATTAAGCATGAAAGCCAGCAATCCGCAGGTGATGGTGCAGGCTTACCGCTTGCTGATCAAGCAAATGAACGAAGAGTTTGGCGAGATATACCCCTTACATCTTGGTGTTACCGAAGCTGGTGATGGCGAGGAAGGCCGCATTAAATCTGCCGTAGGTATTGGCACATTAATGGAAGACGGCATTGGCGATACCATCCGCGTATCACTTACCGAAGATCCTGAATTGGAGATACCCGTGTGCAAGGATATTGTGAAGCGGTATGAACCGCAGTCGGAAAGTCAGAAAGACGGAAAGACAGAAAGTTCATCTTCCGGACTTCCGGACTTCCGAACTTCCGGACTTGCCTATAATCCTTTTCAATTCAAGCGCCACCAAACAAAAGCTGTTAACAATATCGGCGGCGGGCAGGTGCCGGTGGTAATTGCAGATTTAAGTAAGGTAGAACACATTACTCCTGCTTCTTTACAAAGTATCGGCTACACTTATAACGAAGCGGACGATAAATGGAATATTTCAGACACGGCAGCAGATTACATATATATTAATAAGCCGGGTATTGATTTTGCGCTGCCCGGTACTTTGAAGGTCATTGTTCCATACCACCAGTGGAAAGAACGTTTCAGTTCCCCCTCCTTCGGAGGGGGTCAGGGGGAGGCCTCTCCCATCTATTGTGCCGAACATTTTGCAGCAATTGATGCACCCGAAAGCGATATCAATTTTGTGATGATCGATTGTCCGGGCGATGAAAAATATATAGAAGCTATTGCTTCAAAACCTAATACGGTGCTGTGTTTGAGCAGCACGCAAAAAAATGCGATGCAAACGGTTCGTGCTACCTGCATTCAACTGGCACAGAAAAAAATAACTGCACCCATTGTATTTATTACTGATAGCAACTGGCAAACTGCTGATGAGCACCTGATTCACTATGCCACTGAAACCGGCGCGTTATTTATAGATGGCTTTGGTGATGGTATCTGTCTGGGCATGAGCAAAGATGCCTACGACAATTTTAATATAACTACATTAGGGGGTCGACAATATAACTCCCCCTCCTTCGGAGTCCCGATGACTATCGGGAGGGAGGAGGTCTTCCTCAACAATACCGCCTTTAGTATTTTGCAGGCCGCACGGATGCGCATTTCCAAAACAGAATATATTTCCTGCCCCTCCTGCGGCAGAACATTATTTGATTTGCAGGAAACAACTACTAAGATCCGCTCGGTAACCAACCATCTTAAGGGCGTTAAAATTGCCATCATGGGCTGTATTGTAAACGGACCGGGTGAAATGGCCGATGCCGATTTCGGATATGTGGGCAGCGGCCCAGGAAAAATTACTTTATATAAAGGTAAGGAAGTAGTAAAACGCAATGTGAACAGCGAAGTGGCAGTGGATGAGCTGATCAATCTATTAAAAGAAAATGAAGCGTGGATAGAGCCATAACCAGCATATAGTTAATAGTTCATGGCTCATAGCCTATAATTGAAGGCTCTTTGCCTTTCTTATTTCTTCTTGCAAGCGCTACTGACTAATTTTTTCCTGTAAGTTTGATGCAGGCTCACAAAGCCGAAATTGTACAATGAAACCCCAACACTGGTTATACATTTTCCTTGCAGTGGTAGTCAGCTACTTTGCAGGCATGTTTATAAGCAATGAAGTGCTGTTATTCATTTTCAAGCCATTGCTGGTTATCTCCCTGCTGGGCTATTTTATCTCGTCAACAATACAGGTTCCCTCCACTTTAAAAAAATGGATCATCGGAGCTTTGTTATTTTCCATAGCCGGCGATACGCTTTTAATGTTCGCCAATTACAATGAGCTATTCTTTATCCTGGGGCTTGTGGCCTTTTTGATCGCCCATATTTTTTACATAGTGTGTTTTCATACAATAAGAACAAAAGAAAGCATTGCAGGAAAGTGGTATGTAGCAATTATTGTAGCCGTATATTATTTCCTGATCATGAATTTTTTATTGCCGCACTTAGGCGGACTGAAATATCCTGTAATAGTTTACGGGCTGGTCATCAGCTTTATGCTCCTGGTTGCCATGCATCTTTATGACCTGAAAGACAACCTCACTGCCCGGTACCTGCTTACCGGCGCTATCCTGTTTGTAGTGTCCGATTCTGTACTGGCCATCAATAAATTCTATCAGCCCTATGCCTGGGGGGGCTGGGCCATCATGATTACCTATACACTGGCCCAGTGGCTGCTGGTAAAGGGATGTGTAAGAATTGTCAATATTAGAACCGTTCAATAAAAATTCTTGTAATAAGTTTGCATTTTTCGTGGAAGTAATACAGCACAATACCATTGCACCATTAAGTGTAGAAACTTTATTAGGAGATTAAAATTAATTTTAGGCAAATGACTTTTACAGTGAATGTTTCAACAGTTTATAACTGTTCATTAGAAAGAGCATTCAAATCGCCTATGTTATGTGATGTAGCAAAAGTTCATACAGGATTTGGGTTAATGCCAAGAATTACACACGTAACAGATGACAAGGATTGGGGAAAACCCAATTCCACAAAAAAAGTATATGCAGCAAAATCTATTAGCCAAAAAGGTGGATTTGTTTCTATGGACAAAATAATCGAAAGAGTTGAAAACAAATATTGGAAAATTGAGGTGTTTGATTTTCAATCGTGGATACTTGGCTTCTATAAATTTGCTGGCGAGTGGAAGACAACCGAAATTGGACAAAACAAAATACAAATTGAATACAACTATACGCTTCATTCAAACATAGCTTTACTTTATCCGTTAAACTGGCTGTTCGCAAAAATTTTTTGGAAAGCGTATATGAAACAAGCTCTGGAAAATATAAGAAAATTAGCAGAAGAGAACGAACCTTTTCTGTATGACTGACAATTAGGCCTCCTAATTAAATGGAAGATATTAACTTAAACCAGATTATACCTTAAAATATTCCGTACACCATTCCTAAGTCTTTTCTCTCCACCTTTACAGCCTCATGCAGATCCCTTCTATACTTCAATCTTACACTATTGATAAAACAGCAATAGAAATGTATGTGCCTCAGCCGGCATTTATACAGCAATTGTATCAAACCAATAAAGGAGACGCTTACTGGGCGCAGGTATGGCCTGCATCAATTGGGTTGTGCAGGTTCTTAAATGAGTACCCTGAATATATTGTTGACAGGAAAGTACTGGAACTGGCAGCAGGACTGGGCTTACCGGGATTATTCGCTGCCCGGTGGGCCCTGCAGGTAACCATTACTGATAAAGAACCACTTGCTGAAGCTTTTGTAACGGCATCTGCAGCGCATTTACAGCTATCCAATGTTACAACAGCCGCACTAAACTGGACAGAAGCCTCCAAAATGCAACTCCCCGATGTTATATTGCTGAGCGATGTAAATTATGAACCGGCAGTGTTTGAAGAACTACAAAAAGTAATTGAATATTTTCTTGTTAACCATACCACCGTTATTATAAGTACTCCTCAAAGGCTGGTGGCAAAACCCTTTGTTATTTCCCTGCTTCCGCACTGCAGTTTTCAGTGGAGTGATACGGTGCTGCTCAATAACACAGAAACCGGCGTAAGCATTTTTGTGTTACAGTATAAAGAGAACTAACGATATGATTGGGATCATGCTTAAATTAAAGTTTTAGCAACAGTTTTACAAACTGCAAACACAGGTAATAAAAACAGATAATTATAAAGCATGAATTTTACAACAGAAATACAGGACGAGCTGGTATGGATCAATAGCAGCGAATTTAAACTTGGCGAGTATATTTATATGGGAATGGGAAAGCTAAGAGGCAGGACTGTATGTATTTCCACCGCATACAAAATAGACTATTGCATGAAAAAAGCGCTGCAGTTTACCCGGGAAGATGCTAATATTGTTTTCGATCATATTAATAAAATCAGGATAGGACAGTTAGAGCCTTGCCGCCGGTTCTCTGTATAATAAGCTGCTGATAAAACTTTCCTCCTTGCTTCACAAAACAGGAAAACAAAATCACTTTAGTTTTGGACAAGTGAGTAAAAGTTTGCAACTTTGTTGCAGTTTTGAAAAAAGGAAAGACTCATACAGGTATTCTTATAGCAAAGGCAGGCGCAACATTTTTTGCACTGCTGATGCTTTTTAATATAGCCGTGCAGAGTTTCCACAGCCATCACCAAAAGCAGGTGACCTGCAAACATACGGATCAGGAAGTTTTAACCAGCTACAGCGCTCCCTGTACTATCTGCGATCATTTCCAGTATCGCACCCATTTTGATATACCATTCTTATCCAATATTGAAATCACCCCGCTTTTGCCCGCTATGCCCGTACACGGTGGAAGGTATTATATCGGGTTTTACAAATTCACTTTACAGGGCTTCACCAATAAAGGCCCCCCTCCTGCTGCTACACTTCTTGCTTAATTAATAGTGGCAAAAGATTACATTTTAGCCACCCATTCTCTCTTGTTTCCATTTTTTTATTAAAGCATAAATGTCGTTTACTTAAGATGTCGGGGATAATCCGCCTACAAACGGACAGGCACCAACATTGTCGGCCGCCGTTGCAGGTGTCATCATCCGCAATTACACACAGAGCGTTAAGTAAACGACATTGACTAAAACATAAACGCAGGCTTTTGCTATAAAAACTGCCGGGTTTATTGTATATGTGCGTATGAAGTTTGTACTCCTACTTTGCTGCAATATGTTTTACTGCATAGCAAATGCCAAGTTACACCAGCTTATCGTGACCGTTATTGATGATCAGAACAAGCCCGTTCCGGGCGCCAGTGTATCTCTTGAAAAACATGAGATGGTGCCTGTGGCAGCCCCTGATGGCGTGTACGTGTTTAAGGAGCTGCCACCGGGGGATTATCGCCTGCACATATCTATGACAGGCTATAAATCTTTCAGGAAAAAGATAACTGTTACAGACCATGATATATCATTACCAGTAACCCTGCACCCTGATGTGCATGTTTTCCAGGAAGTGGTAGTGCAAAATCATACTATCGGCCAAAGAAAAAAAGAAGAGCAACTGAACCTGGAAATCGTAAAAAGCGATTTCATACAAAAAAACCTCGGCGGCAGCCTGATGCAAAGCCTGGAAAGATTGCCCGGCGTAAAAACCATCGGTATTGGCCCGGGCCAGTCCAAACCATTAATAAGAGGCATGGGCTTCAACCGGGTAGTGGTAATAGACAGGGGCATCAAGCACGAAGGCCAGCAATGGGGCGCTGACCATGGCCTGGAGATAGACCAGTTCGCCACCGAAGAAGTAGAGATCATCAAAGGCGCGGCTTCTTTTGCATATGGTTCTGATGCTATCGCCGGTGCTATCAATGTAAAGTCTCCTGCCCTGCCGGCTGCTAATACCTTTGGCGGAGATATTAATCTTATCGGCAAAACCAATAACGCCCTGTACGGCACATCGCTGAATATCTACGGCCGTACTAAAAAATGGTTCGGCACCGGGCGGGTAACCCTGCAGGACTACGGCGACTACCGCGTTCCAGCCAACAGGGTGTATGTATATGATTATCCTGTTGACCTGCATAACAATTACCTGCGCAATACCGCCGGGCAGGAAGCTAACCTGCATTTCTCCACAGGCTATATCAACAAACAGTTCAGGTCAGTGTTTTACATCAGCAATACCTACAGTAAAAGCGGCTTTTTCGCCAATGCGCATGGCCTGGAGCCCAGAAACGTAGATGCGGCGATGCACGACCGCAGCAGCCGCGATATTTTAATGCCTTACCAGGAAGTCAATCATTTTAAGCTGATCAACCGGAGCCATCTCAGGCTAAATAATCATGCGCTTGAGCTGGAAGCAGGATACCAGAATAATTTCAGGGAGGAATATAACCGCTACGTCAACCACGGGTTTATGCCCGCCATATACCCGGGCACTATGTCCATACCGATCGGCCTGGAACGGGCTTTCAATAAAAACGTGTACTCACTCAATATCAAAGACCAGCTGAAGCTGAACCGGCATGAGCTGCAGTTCGGCATAAACGGGGAAATACAAAGCAACACCATTAACGGCTGGAGCTTCCTGGTTCCTTCGTTTGATCAGAAAAGCTTTGGAGCTTTCATATACGATAAAATATTTTTAAACAACCGTACCCTTTTGCATGGCGCTGTAAGGTACGACCACAGCCATATTCATATCCACAGCTATACCGACTGGTTCCCCTCACCACTTGAACAAAATGGAGAAACCTCTGAAATACATATCGAAAGAGCCGGCGATATAAAAAGAAGCTTTAACAGCGTTACCGGTTCTATCGGCATTAACTATAACAGAGCACAGATAGAGCTGAAAGCCAATGCAGGCAAGAGCTACCGGGTGCCTATCGCCAAAGAGCTGGGCGCTAACGGCGTCAACTATCACTACTTCAGCTATGAGCGTGGTAACGCCAGCCTCAACCCGGAAGAATCGTATCAGCTGGATGTCACCGCTGTTTTACATAAAAATAAATGGCGCATACAGGTTAGCCCATTCTTCAATTATTTTCCGAATTACATTTATTTAAATCCAACGGCGCAGCATGATTACCTCTATGGCGCAGGTAACCAGGTATTTGAATATACGCAAAGCAAAGTGTTAAGATTTGGCGGCGAGCTGCAGGTAAAATACCAGGCCCGGGAAAATCTGAGCGCCGAAATTTTGGCAGAATACCTGTACGCGGAACAGTTATCGGGTAATAAGAGAGGCTATACGCTTCCCTTCTCACCGCCGCCATCGGCATTACTAAACCTTACTTATGGGCCGGTGCATACAGAGCCTTTTCACCGCACTTATTTTTCTGTGGATTACCGCATCACCGCCGCACAAAACAATATTGTTCCTCCTGAAAAAAAGACAGCAGGTTATGCAGTTATGAATATACAGGCAGGTAGCCGGTTCAATATACAAAAGCAACAGGTACAACTAAGCCTGCAGTTGCAAAACGTATTCAACACCAGGTACCTGAACCATACCAGCTTTTACCGGCTTATCGGTCTGCCCGAACAGGGGCGCAACCTGGTACTGTCTGTAAAGGTTCCTTTTAATTTTTTAAAGAATAAACAAGAAATATAATGAAACAAGTAAAAATCCTGAAAACCCTGTGTATTACCATTGGCATTGCCGCTTTAATAGCAGGCTGTTCCAAAGACAAAGACGCTAAGGATACAGAGTACCCTACTATTGACGTTACCGCTTCTGTTGCATTCCCCAAACAATGCAGCGAACTCACACGCGGGCAAAAATTCACCGCTAAAATATTAGTAGCTGACAACGCCGAATTAGGATCGGTAAGCATTGATGTCCATCACAATTTTGATCACCACAGCCATAGCACGGAAGTGACTGAGTGTAACATGGCTGCTGTTAAAACTCCGGTAAAGCCCTTCCTATTGGTAAAAAGCATACCCATACCGGCAGGAAACAAAAGTTATACTGTTTCTGAACAAATTAATGTGCCCTCAGATATAGATCCCGGAGATTACCATTTCATGATACGCGTTACCGATAAAGAAGGCTGGCAAACCATGAAAGGCTTAAGCATAAAAATTAAATAACAGGATAGAACATTTTAATCATCCATATAAATCCTTAATCAACTCAATTAAAAAAATCGACAATGAACGCAAAAAAAATTTTCAACAAACTAAGCATCGCATTATTTCTTTTCATTTTAGCGCTCAGCGCCTGTAACAAAGACAAGGATGTAGTAGTCAAACCTACTGTTACCGGCCTGGAAGTGGGCATGGAGAACAATAAAACGGGCTATCCCGGTGGAGACCTGCACCTGGAAGCGGAGATACTGGCACCCGGAAGTATTGCCAGCATTAAAGTGGAAGTTCATCCCGACGGATCGGCAGGCTGGAAGTTTGAGCAGGTTTTTACCGAAGGATATGAAGGCGCAAAAAACGCTGATTTTCATGAGCATATCGACATTCCTGCCAATGCAGCCCTTGGAAACTACCACCTGCACCTGGTGGTAACAGATAAAAAAGGTAACTCAACAACCGAAGAAGCTACATTTAAGCTCGAGCAGAAAGATCCTGTCGCAGCATTGGTATTTACAAAAATAACCGGATCAGGAATAGTGGCTCACAACGACCATTTTGACGGGTTGGGAAGCGCGGTAGAAGGTACATCTGTCACCGTAACATTTGATGAAAATGGTACCGCCATTTCCAACGGACACCTGCATTTAGAACCCGATGGCATTTATAAAATTTCATTAAAAACCTATGATGCAAATAAAAACGAAACCCAGAACCAGTATATCGCCAACGCCACAGCTGCCGCTAATTATAAAGCGTTCCTGGCTGGCGGCAACTTTATTTTAAACATCAACTCTGCTGCAGGAAACGGCGCTATCTTCCAACCACGTGAAACCCAGTATGCGGATGGAACAGCTGTTTCAGGTGCTGTCAACACCACTGGCGTTATCTCTTATTTCAGAATTGGAGACGACAACCAGGGAGAGAAAAATGTAACCTTTATTATGCGCAAGCTTAATGCCGGGGTTAAAGCTACTATTACCCGCGCAGACTGGAATCGTACCGATTATGCCACAGCTTTTGCCGGTACCAATGAACTGGAGCTGAAGATAGAAATTCATGCAGAAGAAGAGTACAACCACTAAGGTAAATAGTGAGTAATGAATGATCAGTGATGAGTACACCTGCTCAATTACTCATTATTCATTACTCATTACTAACAATTTACTCTTACCATAATAAGTTTATGTTAACAATAGTGTTGTAGCACATTTATTTTAACCTTTGCCCCGATCAGCACATTTAAAAAACAAAATTCTATTATGCAACGCAGGGATTTTTTTAAGAACGGCTCACTAACGCTTTTCGGAACAACTTTGTTGGGCAGCAATGCCAGTATCGCTTCAGGCAGGCAGCGCAAAAGGAGCGGAAAAACCGCTAAGAATATCATTTTCATGGTAAGCGATGGTATGAGCGCCGGTACCCTCAATATGGCTGATATGTACATGCAAAGAAAGACAGGAAAACGCAGCACCTGGCTACAATTATATGACGAAGGAAAAATAAGCCGGGCCTTGATGGATACCGCTTCCGCCAGTTCTATGGTAACTGATTCAGCGGCAGGCAGCTCCTCCTGGGGCGGCGGCGTAAGAGTGCCCAATGGCTCTTTAAACGTGAATGCTGACGGTAGCTTCAACAAGCCTATTCTTCAGAAATTTACAGCAGCAGGTAAAGCGGTAGGTTGCGTTACCACAGTGCCCATAGCGCATGCCACACCCGCAGGGTTTTGTGTTAACAGCCAGAAACGTGGAGATATGGATGAAATAGCAGAGCAATACCTGTCGCTCCGGTTTGATGTAATGATGGGCGGCGGTATTGATAATTTTCTTGTGGATACAAGAAAAGATAAAAAAGATCTTTTACAGGAATTCCGTAACAAAAACTTTAGCGTAGCTACTACCCGTTCCGGGTTACAGGCGATTGGCAATAACCCCCGCAAGCCCGTACTGGGCGTTTTTTATAAAGACGGGCTCCCTTACCTGCTGGACCGTGAGCAGGACTCGGAGCTGAAAAGCAAAATACCCACGCTGCAGGAAATGACACAGCAGGCCATTTCCATATTAAGCCAAAATAAAAATGGATTTGTATTACAGGTAGAGTCCGGCAAAGTGGACTGGGCGGCTCATGCCAATGACTCACCAGCCTTAATTCATGAGCAGATAGCCTTTGACCAGGCATTAAAAAGCGTAATGGAGTTCGCCGAAAAAGACGGTAATACCCTGGTAGTAATGACCACCGACCACGGCAACGCTAATCCCGGGTTGTTCTATGGCAGCAAGGCTGATAAAAACTTTGACCGTATGCACACTTTCAAGCATACGAACGACTGGATACTGAACGGCATTAATAATGAATACTCCTATCAACAGGTGCGGGAACGTATTGAACATGCTCAAAACTGGGCGCCTTCCGAAAACGAGGCTAAAGAGCTGCTGAAACATTACCAGCAGTTGGATGAAACGGGTTTGTACAATCCTCGGAAACTTCCTTTTAAATACCTGGCGCAAATACAGGAAAAACATACATCGGTAGGCTGGGGCTCGATGGACCATTCAGCGGATTACGTAGAGCTGGCCATGTACGGGCCTGGAAGCGAGCTGCTGATACCTTTTGTAAAAAATTATGAGCTCCATAACCTTATGCTAAAGGCGGCGGCTGTAACTCTCCCCTGACAGGCATAGTAATCATATCATTCCATAAACGGTTACAAAAGACGAAGGCAAAGATCAACATTCAATGATTGCCAGCAACAGCTAAAGCTGTCTGCGGCATAAAACGGGTATACCCACAGAATACATTCCTGCTACGTTCCACGGCGTCTATATCACGCCAGATCTTTTCATGTGGACGCAAGATTTAAGGAATTTTTCTTAATCGTTAAGACTGGTGTACGGCTCACGCTCAGCGATAGCCTCAATACCAATATGTATTGCGGTATTTCGAAAAGCGATACCAATAATTATTATTATAAAGACAAGCCCGGTGCCCCAGGGCAGATTATCATTTTGGTAGTGACCCGTTAAAAGGATGTAAGTGATGAAAGAGCAATTATCAATTTATTTAGCACTATATAAATATTTTTTTAGATTAATCTAAATTTATATTTTAGCATAATTAAAATTATATTTAGACTTATAAATAAATTACATGAAAGAACTTAAGGCCGTACTGTTTACTGCAATATGCTCACTTCTTAGCCTGATAACCTATTCTCAAAATGGAAGGATCAACGGAAAGGTTTCCGACAATAACGGTCAGGCTATAGAATCTGCGACTATTTCTATTCCAAAGCTCAATACAGGCGCAATCACAGACAGTACGGGAAACTACCAACTGGATAATATACCCTATGGAACCTGGCAGATAGAGGTAAGCTTTGTTGATTTTGACACTTATAAAACTGAAGTAATCTTAAACAGAGAACTGGTAATCCTGGATGTTACGCTGAAAGCGAAATCGCGCACCGATCTGGACGAGGTTGTTATTTCCGGCACTATGAAAGAAGTGTCCAAACTGGAAAGTCCTGTACCCGTTGAAGTGTATACGTCCAGATTTTTTAAGACCAATCCAACTCCGTCTGTTTTTGACGCATTGCAGAACATTAATGGCGTTCGGCCTCAGTTGAACTGTAATATTTGCAATACCGGGGATATCCATGTCAACGGGTTGGAAGGACCTTATACAATGATATTGATAGACGGTATGCCTATTGTAAGCGGTCTGTCTACTGTATATGGGTTAAGCGGTATTCCCCAATCGCTTATTGACCGGGTAGAAATTGTAAAAGGCCCTGCATCCACACTATATGGGAGTGAAGCTGTTGGCGGGCTCATCAATGTTATTACCAAAAGACCGGGCAATGCACCGCTTTTATCAGTAGATGCTTTCGGTACAAGCTGGGGAGAAGTAAACGCCGACATCGCGGCCAAATTTAATGCCGGCAAAAAAGCGCAGTTCCTGGTGGGAGTAAATTATTTCAACTACCAGAACCCTATTGATAACAACAAGGATAACTTCACGGATGTAACGCTTCAAAACCGTATGTCCCTCTTCAATAAATGGAATTTCTACAGGAAGAACAGCCGTATCTTCTCCCTGGCAGGAAGATATGTGTATGAAGACCGCTGGGGTGGAGAAATGAATTGGGAAAAGAAATACAGGGGCGGCGACGAAGTATATGGCGAAAGCATTTATACCAGCCGCTGGGAACTGTTTGGAACCTACCAGCTTCCTGTTAAAGAAAAAATATTGTTCCAGTTAAGCGCCAACGGGCATAACCAGAACTCTTATTATGGCAATACCCCTTATATGGCTGATCAGAAGATCGGGTTCGGGCAATTCACCTGGTTTAAAACTCTAGGAAAACACGATTTACTGACGGGCCTTGCTTACAGGTACACCTATTATGATGATAATACACCGGCAACAGCAGAAGCGAATAATGCAGACAGAAGCAAGCCTACACATACCAACCTCCCGGGTTTATTCATACAGGATGAAATTGCGCTGAACGAGAATAACAAGCTCTTGCTCGGGATGCGTTACGACTATAACTCTTTGCACGGAAGCATTCTATCGCCTCGCATTAACTATAAGTGGAGCTCCACCAACAGAAATAACGTACTTCGGGTAAGCTTTGGCAATGGCTACCGTGTAGCCAATGTGTTTACAGAAGATCATGCCGCATTAACAGGTGCAAGAGAAGTGATATTTGAAGAAGAACTAAAACCTGAAACCTCATGGAACGGAAATATCAATTTCGTAAAAAGGATCACTGCCGGCAGTACTTTCATCGGACTGGACGCCTCTGCTTTTTATACGTATTTTAATAATAAGATCATACCGGATTATGATACCGATCCCAACAAGATTATTTATAATAACTTAGACGGCCATGCGGTTTCACAGGGCGTTTCACTGAATATTGACGTGGTATTCCCGAATGGGTTGAAAGCGCTGGCGGGCGCCACTGCAATGGATGTATATAATACAGAAGAAGGTGAAAAAGTACGCCAGATGTTTGCAGAGAAATTCACAGGAGTATGGAATATTGGTTATACGTTCGCGTGTATCGGGCTAACTGTTGATTATACCGGCAACCTGTATGGTCCTATGCGCCTGCCGCTGTTAAGTGATACAGACCCGCGCAGGGAGTATTCTCCATGGTGGAGCATCCAGAACATACAGCTTACCAAACGCATCGGAGATAAGATAGAAATTTACGGCGGGGTGAAAAACCTGTTGAACTGGACTCCTAACAAGGGAAATCCTTTTATCATAGCCAGAGCAAATGATCCTTTCGACAAAAACGTGCAGTTCGATGCCCATGGACAGGCAATGGTAACACCAGATAATCCCTATGGACTAACATTTGATCCATCTTATGTATATGGTCCAAACCAGGGCATCAGAGGCTTTTTAGGGTTTCGATACAACTTATTTTAGTACGTTCATCATGATAAAATATGTTATGACAAGGTCGGTGTTAGCGCCAGTAATAGTTTTACTCCTGGGCAGCTTTTGTAGAGCACAGGTAAAACCTGTACCTATCGAAAAGGCAGACAGTTTAATGAATGAGCAGGCAAAACCATTAATGATACTCTTATCTACTGATTGGTGCAGGTATTGCCAGATGCAGAAAAGCCAGCTTCATAAAAACAAGGACTTTATAAAAAGAACTGATAGCTTTTACTATGTGGAGCTTAATGCGGAAACCAAAGAAAGTATCCGTTTCCACGGGCAGGATTATCATTTCAGAGAAAACGGGGTGTCGGCAGGAATACACGAACTGGCAGTCGCATTGAACGGATCGGAGCGTGTAGCTTTTCCGACCTGGGTACTGCTTGATAAAAATTACCAGGTATTGTTTCGTTACAATGGTGCGCTGACACGAAAGCAACTGAATGAGCTAATGACAGCGATTGACTAGATGAATAAAAAGAAGACGTAAACTTTAATAAACTGACAATAAAAAGACACAGGAACAGGGAAGGCCGTGATACCTTAGTTATTAAAATGAATAAGAGGAAACTAAATATAACAGACAACATTGCCGATACATTGTTCATTACCTTGTACGCAAAGGCAGTAGAAACAAACAAAAAAGACCCGCTTATTACCGATCTGAAAGCCTGCGAGCTGGTTGAAAAGATCGACTACGATTTTTCCAAATACAAAAACAAAAAAGCAAGCTCTGTCGGCGTAGCGCTCCGGGCATCGCATTTTGACAATATGACAAAAAAGTTTATCGAAAAAAATACCAACCCCATTGTGGTATTAATTGGATGCGGCCTGGATGCAAGAAAGCAACGAATAGGAAACATTGCCGGTAAAGCCATTTTTTATGAGCTGGATATCAGCGAAGTGATAAACGTAAGAAAACAATTATTACCACCAGATAAAAATGAAAACTATATACCAGCTTCAATGCTTGACACAGGCTGGATGGATGAGCTTATAGCAAAGCACCCTGACGGGGATTTTATTTTTATTATAGAAGGAGTGCTGATGTACTTCAACGAAGCCGATAACAAACTTGTTTTTACTGAGCTGGCAAAACGGTTCAACGATGCTGAAATTCATTTTGATATGCTGAACAAATGGATGAGCAAAAAATCATCCATGCACGATACAGTCAGTAAAACCAATGCTACGTTCAAATTCGGCATCAATGATGAAAAAGAAATTGAAAAATGGCATCCGCACTTAAAACATCAAGGCACTTACCTGTTTAATGAATTTAAAGGTTGGCAAAGACTGGGGTTTGCCTTATCCACTTTGATGAGCATTATCCCTGTTTTTAAAACCTCCACAAGATTATTGACGTACAAAATAGCATTTAAATGAAAAACGTAGAATTATTTCAGAACGAAAGAGCCACCGGGTACAACCAGTTTGTAGAGAAGTGGATTACCAACTATCATTATTTCTTAGACTGTTTGCCCAGGCTGTTAAAAGAAATAAAGAAAAAGGATTTATTGGTAGTAGGTTGTGGAACAGGTAACGAAATAGAGCGGTTTGTACAGGCCCCTGAACATTGGAAAATAACAGGTATAGACCCCTCGCCGGAAATGATCATACAGGCAAGGGAAAAACTAAAACACTATGAGAATGTAACGCTGACAGAGGGGTTAGTAACAGACCTTCCCATTGATACAAAATATAATGCGGCAACACTTTCTCTGGTTTTACATTTCCTCGACGATAATGGCAGTAAACTCAACCTGTTGAAAGATATAGCCGAAAGACTAGAGCCCGGAGCAACATTTGTATTGTTGGATATAACGGTGGATAAAACCCAGATCAGGCAAAACCTTGAAATATACCGGTTGCTTTTACCGGAAGGTCTGGACAAAGAAGAAATCAGCAAGCGCCTGCACAGGATGGAAAACGAGCTTCATCTCGTTTCTGAAGAAAGAATAACGGAACTATGCACAGCAGCAGGATTTGAAAAGCCACTTCGCTTTTTTCAATCTTCCATATACATGGGATGGATAACCAAAAAGAAATAGAATGAAAAATGAGCAACAAAATAACACGCCGGGAAGCTATAAAGCAAAGCAGCTTTGCCTTAACCGCACTGGCGGTGCCTTTATCTTTAACAGCATTTACAAAATTCAATAGTATGACAAACAGCAACAAATTCGATGTAATCATTATTGGCGGAAGTTATGCAGGCCTTTCTGCAGCAATGGCATTAGGACGGGCCTTGCGCAATGTTTTGATTATCGATAGCGGATTGCCCTGCAACCAGCAAACGCCCCACTCGCATAATTTTATTACGCACGACGGAGAAAAGCCTGACGCAATTGCAGAGAAAGCCAAAGCACAGGTTCTGCATTACAGCACCGTAACATTCTTAAACGACCTTGTTGTTAGCGGGGAAAAAATCGGGAATGAGTTTTCTATTACTACGCAGACAGGTGAAACATTTATAGCCAGGAAGCTCATTTTTGCCACAGGTGTAAAAGATATAATGCCTGGTATCAAAGGCTTTTCGGAATGTTGGGGCATATCCGTCATCCATTGCCCGTATTGCCACGGTTACGAAGTGAAAAGCGAAAAAACCGGGATTTTAGCTAACGGTAATTTTGCTTATCACTATGCGCAATTGGTTAGCAACCTGACAAAAGATTTAACCATTTTTACAAATGGAAAGGCGGAGTTTTCAGCCGAACAAATAGCAAAATTCAAACAGCATAATATTCCGGTTATTGAAAAAGAAATTGATTTTCTGAAACACGAAAACGGGAATGTTCAGCAAATCGTTTTCAAAGACAAATCAACATTTGAACTAAAGGCCATCTATTGCCGGCCAGATTTTGTGCAGCATTGCAAAATTGCTGAAATATTAGGCTGTGAGCTTACAGAGCAGGGGTTAATTAAAGTGGATATGTTTCAAAAAACCACTGTCGAAAATGTGTTTGCCTGCGGCGACAATGCAAGCCCGATGCGCTCTGTTGCCAATGCGGTAGCCACAGGAAATATCGCCGGAGCTATAGTCAATAACGGAATGACAGAGGAAGCATTTTAAGCCTCCTTCCAAAACTGCCGAAGCTGTTTTATACGAAACAGGCTCTTATTGCTTGTTGCAGTTGCCCTGTGTATGTAACCTCTAAAACTCATGTCAAAAAGCAGGAGTATTATTATTATTTAATTGCAACATAGTTGCAATTAAATAGAGAACGTTTATATTTGTGTCCTCGCTTAATATCAACTAGACATTAATCGACTGTCATCCTGTTCCGATCTATCGGGACAGCCTGACAATACATTGTCAATTCAATGAACTTATTTTTTTTATTATTTGTGACTCATGATGACAATTTCAATGCCTAATTGGTATAAACACATAACCTGGCACAGCATACAATATTAACAAGCACAATACCTGTTACATCAATGCTCCAAACAAATAACATACAATTTTCCTATCCTGCCCTGCATTTTCAGTTTCCTGATATTAGCTGCAAAGCTGGCGATATATTATTGGTAACAGGTCCCTCGGGAAAGGGTAAAACCACTTTGCTGCATTTATTAGCGGGACTCTTAAAGCCCGAAAGGGGGATTATTTATATCGACGAAACGGATATCGCAACTTTACCTGCAGGTGCCTTAGATAAATTCAGAGGACAAAAAACAGGCATTATTTTTCAGCAGTCTCATTTTGTAGCATCGTTATCGGTAATGGAAAATTTGCTGCTGTCGTCGTACCTCGCAGGCATTAAACCCAATAAAATCCGGGCGAAAGAGTTACTGGCACAACTAAATATTGCAGAACAGGCGAATAAAAAACCTTCACAGCTTAGCCAGGGACAATTGCAAAGAGCTTCTATCGCAAGAGCATTGATGAATAGCCCTGTTTTGATTTTAGCCGATGAGCCTACATCGAGCCTGGATGATGAAAACTGTAGTAAAGTAGCTCAATTATTAAAAGAACAGGCCGGTATAGCCAACGCAGCCCTTGTGATTATAACGCACGACCGGCGCCTGAAACAAATCTTTCAGTCAAAAGTTGAATTACTATGATGCTGAAGCTCGCATGGAAAAATTTACTGCACAAACCGCTCAGCACTTTGCTGTGCTGGATATTGTTAGCCGTAAGCGTGGGAACGATCTCTTTACTCATCATTTTACAAAACCGTTTTGAGAGACAGTTTACCCATAATATCAGCGGGATTGATATGGTACTTGGCGCTAAGGGAAGCCCGTTGCAGCTGATATTATCGGCGGTTTATCATGTGGATGCGCCCACAGGCAATATCAGCTATGAAGAAGCACAAAAATGGATGCATCATCCTTTTGTAGAAAAGGCAATTCCACTTGCTTACGGCGATTCGTACAAAGGTTACAGCATCGTGGGCACTACAAAAGATTATCCTGATAAATATAGCGCCACCATAGCAACCGGCCATTGGTATAAAAACGATTTCGAAGTAGTAGTTGGCAGTGCCCTGGCCAAAAAATTGCAGCTTAAAACAGGTAGCAACTTTTATGGTACACACGGCCAGGATGAGTACGGCGAAGAGCACCGGGAAAAAGCTTATACCGTAACAGGTGTGCTGAACCCTACAGGCAGCGTGGTGGACAATCTTATTATCGGCAATATTGAAAGTGTATGGAAAATACATGAGCATCATCATCATGAAGGTGAAACGAACCAGAAGGATAACGGTCATCAGCATGAAGCAGGCGAACATCACCAACACGAAGAAGAACATGAAGCAGCGCATGGTGAATCTGAAAAAGAGCTTACAGCCGTTTTATTAAAATTCCGCAACCCTATGGGAAATGTACAGCTGCCGCGCATCATCAACAAGCAAACCAATATGATGGCCGCCGTTCCGGCCATTGAAGTCAACCGCCTGTTCACCTTATTCGGCGTGGGCATTGAGACCTTAAAGAATATGGCATGGGGCATTATGTTATTATCAGGATTGAGCGTATTTGTAGCGCTATTCAATTCGCTGAAAGAAAGAAAATATGAGCTGGCGCTGATGCGTACCATGGGTGCAGGCAGGGGAAAATTAACAGCACTGGTATTACTGGAAGGATTAATATTAAGCATTGCAGGAATCATTACCGGGCTTTTATTAAGCCGCTTTGCGTTGTGGCTCATAGCCGGCCGTTTTGAAAACGATTATCATCTTTCCGTTCAGTCCTGGGCATTACAAATACCTGCCGAACTATATGTATGTGCGCTGGCTATTATTATAGGACTCATCGCATCGTTAGCACCCGCAATAAAAGCATGGTTCATCAATATATCAAAAACACTGGCAAATGGATAAAGTAAAAAAAACAGTACTGTGGTCAGCATTGTTGCTTGTTATTGCTACAACAAATTTTTCATCCATGTGCAGGCATGGCTGGGGCAATAATGCGAATGCCGCGTTCATTTATAACCAGGCACCATCGCCATCTCCGGCCATTGCCTACGTATCCTATGCTTCATTTAAAGGAAGCAGCAATATGGATTTAGCAGGTGCCTCAACCGCAAATATTACATGGAACCAGTTAACAGATGTAAGCTATGTTCTTAAGTATAATAAACAGTTTGATGCAGAAATTCAATACCCGGTATTTGGGAATAACGTGAAAAAGCTGGCCGGGCAGGAATGGGTTATATCCGGCTACATGATACCGCTGGATATAGAGAGCGGACTATATGCGCTTTCTAAAAACAATTACGCAGCCTGTTTTTTTTGTGGGGCAGCCGGTGTGGAATCAGTTATTTCCCTAAAGTTCAAAACAAAGCCCCAACGCTATAAAACCGATGAATACTGCTATATGAAAGGGAAGCTGGAGCTGAACGATAAGAATGTGAATGACTTTATTTATATATTCAGGAATACAGAGGAAGTTAAGAAGTAAGCCGTTATTGCCACCTCACAAAACACAAACTACTTAACATACTGTTTGCCCTTTTCCGAAACATCTACCAGTTCCATTAAAGCCGTAATGTCCAGTACCAACTCGTTCAATTCAGGTATAGCGGCATTTTCCGGGTAAAAATCAATGTAATGCGTCAATAACCGGCGCAGATGATGGTTTACACGCTTCGCCGGATGCTGTTGCTGCCATTCTTTAAAATACTTCGACTTTTTCATTACTGACTCAGATTTTATATATCAACATATCGTTGCTCTTTTGATAAAGTGATGGTTAGCTTGCCATCTTCACAAATAATATCTACGGTATGACCAATTTTAAAACCGCTATCCCGAAGCCATTTACCGCTTAGGCTGATGAAGGGAAAAAATACGCATCGTTGACCTGTTAATCGTTCAACTCCTTTGCTGCAAACGGTCATACGTCTTATTGGAGCTGCTTTACTTAATGTTTCATTTGTTGCCATGATAAATGTTTATTGTTTTCAGTGCAAAGCAAGCCCCCTGCTTCATTGTATCCTACGTTGTATTTATGTAGTTTACAAAACAAAGCCCTGTATTTTACATAACTTTACTTTTTGTGATATGAATAATTAAATTTGTACTATGACAACTTTTGATACTATGACAAACCACAAAATACACGAAGGCCGAAACGTAAAACGCTTCCGGGAGATGCTGGGTATAAAACAAGATGCGCTTGCTGCCGACCTGGGCGATGACTGGAACCAGCAAAAGATTTCTTTATTGGAGCAAAAAGAAACTATAGACGCTGCCCTGCTGCAACAAATTGCTACCGCTTTAAAAATACCTGCCGAAGCAATTCAGAATTTTGATGAGGATGCTGCGATAAATATTATTGCAAATACAATTACGAATAATGATAATGGTGCTGTCGTAAATAACTATCCAACCTTCCACCCAATTGACAAAATAATTCAATTACATGAAGAAAAGATTGCTTTGTATGAAAGGATGCTGAAAGAAAAGGATGAGATGATGGCGAGATTGGAGACGTTGATTGAAAGGAAGTAATTTTAATTGCAACATACCTATTATGCAGGATGAAATGAACAAGGAAAACACCATAAAAATATTCGAGCAAAAGCAGGTGCGTACCCATTGGGATGAAGAAAAAGAATTGTGGTATATTTCAATCATTGACGTAATCGAAGTATTGACAGGAACGGACCGCCCTAGAAAATATTGGAACGACCTGAAAACCAAGCTAAAAAAAGAAGGAAGTGAGTTGTCCGAAAAAATCGGACAACTGAAAATGCAATCATCAGATGGCAAATTTTACAAGACAGACGTAGCCGATACGGAACAAATTTTCAGACTTATTCAATCCATTCCGTCCCCTAAAGCAGAGCCTTTTAAATTGTGGTTGGCACAGTTGGCATCAGAACGGCTCGACGAAATGCAAGACCCCGAAATTACCATTGACAGAGCATTGGAACAGTATCTGAAACTGGGTTATTCTGAAAATTGGATTAACCAGCGTCTGAAAAGTATTGAAATCCGGAAAGAGCTCACAGACGAGTGGAGGAAAAGAGGGCTAAAAGAAGGCATTCAGTTCGCAACGCTGACAGATATTATTACTAAAGCATGGTCGGACAAAACAACGAAAGAGTATAAAGTGCTCAAAGGCCTGAAAAAGCAAAACCTTCGGGACAATATGACTAATACCGAATTGATTTTAAATATGCTTGCTGAAGCTTCCACCAAAGATATTTCACAGGCGACCAATCCGGAAACTTTTGAAGATAATGCCAAAGTAGCGCAACAAGGCGGAACAATTGCGGGGGACGCAAGAAAAGCATTGGAAGCAAAAACAGGCAAAAAGGTGGTTACTTCTTTGAACGCAAAAACGGCTCTAAAAGGTAAAGAAACCCCAAAACAAATCGAAAATAATACCCCGAATTCAGAGTAATTAATTTACATCAGGTTCGGCTACAATGCCGTCAGATGAACATAAATCTCCGGACAATACAAAGTCTCCGATATTAGCATTTCCGTTTTTCTTTATTCGCACGAATAAAATCACTGAAAGCCTTTGACCTTGAAGATGTAGATAATATTCTTAGTTGAAGCATACCAAATACGCCAGGCAAAATATGTAGCTTTGCAACCATATCAAATGAGCTTAGACAACACCTACAACCAGGATTTTGAGCACATTTTTACGCTCATTACCGATGCCCGAAACCGTGTTTACAGCAAAGCAAACAGCGAGTTGGTTTTGCTGTATTTCAACGTTGGTAAAATTGTTTCTCACAAAGTAAGTTCAGGTAAATGGGGCGAAAATACCGTTCAGCAATTAGCCGATTTCATACAATCAAAAACGCCAAACCTTTCGGGTTTCAATCGCAGAGGTTTGTATAGAATGAAACAGTTTTTTGAGGTTTATACAGACGATCAATTTGTATCAGCAGTGATGATACTTTTGCAAAACGATGAAAATCATATAAATACAATTGTGTCGGCAATGCCGACACAATTGAGAGAAGGTAAAAATGACAGTTTAAAAATGTCGGCGCTGCCGACACTTTTAAGCAATCCAAGTGCATTTCAACAAAAGTTTTTAGAGAATGTCCTTGCAAAAATCACTTGAACAAACCATTTAGAGATACTGTCGGGTACAAAAACCGTTGAAGAAAAATTGTTCTATTTGCTTGGTTGCATAACTGAAAAGTGGGGTATGCGTGAACTACGCAGACAAATTCAAACCGCCACTTACGAACGTACAATGCTTTCAAAGAAAGTTGTGTCGCCGGTGGCGACGCAATTACCCGAAAATATTTTTAAAGACCCGTACATCTTTGAATTTTTAGACCTGCCTGACGGACACAGCGAGAAGGATTTGGAGAAAGCCATTGCGCTTAACCTGCAAAAATTCGTTTTGGAAATTGGCAAAGGTTTTACCTACATGGGCGAACAATACCGCATACAGGTAGGTAACAGAGATTACCATACCGACCTACTTTTTTACCACCGTGATTTACAATGTTTGGTATTGTTTGAATTGAAAATTGAAGACTTTGAACCCGAATTTATAGGCAAGCTCAATTTCTATTTAGAAGCCTTAGACCGGGATGTAAAACGGCCACACGAAAATCCGAGCATCGGTATTTTACTCTGCAAAGGAAAAGAAATGGAAGTAGTGGAATACGCAATGGCCCGAAACATCAGCCCTGCAATAGTTGCCGATTACCAAACGAAACTAATTGACAAAAAATTATTAGCGGACAAGCTACACCAATTAGGACGGATATTAGACAAATCAAAAGATAAAGGCGAATAATAATCAATAACATAGCTGTTTTTAGGCAATAACCGAGTCTCGTCATAAGTAGCAACATCAAAAGCAGAATAATGAATACGCAAGCAATTACGCCCCAAAGTAATTCTTATTAGCCCAGAAAATCGGAGCATCTGTTTGTACACATTTCTAAAATAATAAAAATTTTAATTACATTAAGTTAGGCTGTAATGCCGCCAGATGAAGATAAACATAAATTTCCCGCCAACACAAACGGGATGTAACCTTAATTCGCCATGCGTATGTAAGCACAATAGCCCGGAACAATAGCAAGTCCTGATTTTATTAAGAAAAAGCAGTTGAGCTGATTTTGTAACTTTACAGTAATTCAAATCTCATCTGCGGAATAAAAGCAAAATATAATGACAGCAATAGACGAAGCAGGAAAATACCAAAACCTTGTCGGCAGGATTTCGGAAAGCTACATTGCAGGTCAGAAACGGGCGGTGCAGGCCGTAAACACAAGCCTGTTGCAGACGTATTGGGAAATTGGACAGCATATTGTAGAATTTGAACAGGACGGAAAGGCGACCGCAGAATACGGGAAAAGGCTGCTGGAAAGGCTTTCGGAAGATTTGAGCAAGCTTTACGGTAAAGGGTTCAACCGTTCTAACCTCAACAATATGAGGAAGATGTATAAATACTATCCAATTTGTGCGACAGTGTCGCACAAATTGAGCTGGTCACATTATGTAGAACTTTTGAAGATTGAAGACGAATTGGAGCGTAGCTTTTATGAAAAGCAGTCTTTGATAGAAAACTGGAATGTAAGAGAACTGATACGCCAAAAGAAATCGTCGCTTTTCCTGCGGTTGGCGGCTTCGCAAAACAAAGAGGGCATTCTGCAATTGGCCCGGAAAGGAAAAATAATAGAAAGCCCTACCGATTTGCTTCGTGAGCCTTACGTGCTGGAGTTTCTGAAAATCCCCGAACCGTACCAGCTTTCGGAAACAAATTTGGAACAGCGTATTATAGACAATCTTCAGCATTTTTTATTGGAGCTGGGTAAGGGTTTTGCATTTGTAGGGCGACAATACCGGATTATGCTGGGCAATCGCCCTCATCGGGTGGATTTGGTTTTTTATCATAGAATTTTGAAATGCTTTGTGTTGATAGATATAAAAATGGACGAAGCCGGCTATGAGGATGTGGGACAAATGAATATGTATATGGGCTACTTTGCCAAAGAGGAAAATGTTGAGGGCGACAACCCGCCAATAGGCATTATCCTCGCAAGGCACAAAGATGAGTTACTGATAGAATATGCCACTTACGAAAGCAACAGCCAGCTTTTTGAACAGAAATACCAGCTCTACCTGCCCAATAAGGAAGAGCTACGCAGGATACTTTCTGATGTGCCCGAAACATCAAGGCAAAACAAATAACTCAACTAATTGGCTTAAAAACAAAACCAATACCACAGGCATAATAGCTCAATTCCAATAAAAATATTCCCCCTATACAAATACCAAAACAACTTTTTCATATATTTGCAACATTGTTGCAAATAATTAAATTCAAAATCTTTTTATGAAAGCGAAACTATTCGACTGGTTAGGCATATCCGCCGCTGTATTATGCCTGATCCATTGCCTGTTATTTCCCGTGCTGATGGTTATTCCATTGGGCTTAGAGCACGAGCACGACGCTTATATTGACGCGGCCTTTTTACTGATAGGCGCTGTGGTAGTGTACAGAGTTACCAACAATATGGAATCTAAAAAACTGAAATACACTTTCTGGGCTGCCATCGGCCTGATTGCTGTTTCTGTATTAATAGATATGCTGTTTCACATTCATTCTCCATTGATTTATATAGGCGCTGCATTACTGATAACAGCTCATATCATCAATTTCAAAAATCACAAACATTAAGCCGTGTAAACAATGATACCTCAAACATTTGAACAATGGCAACATTGCATCGTACATGAATGCGGAATCCCGCTCACTAAAGACTTTGCAAAAAGTCGCCTCGATATCTATAAAGAAAGCAATCATCCCGAAACAAAAAAATTCGTTCAGCTATACGGAGCGCAACACTTGCAGAACATTATCGGATGGCTAAGCCGCGTGGCAGGCTCCAGGTAATACCTGATCTATCTGCTACCCACTGCTCAAAGTAAAACTATAAACCATTTTCTCATGACAGAAAACTATACCCAATCCTTATCCCCTGCCCAAAAAACTGTTAGCAAAAAACTTCCCGTAACCGTTTTGAGCGGTTTTTTAGGGGCCGGTAAAACCACCTTGCTCAATCATATCTTACATAATAAAGAAGGACTGAAAGTAGCCGTTATTGTAAACGATATGAGCGAAGTAAATGTAGATGCAAGATTGGTAGAGAATGAAAATACATTATCCCGAACCGAAGAAAGACTGGTAGAAATGAGCAACGGCTGCATCTGCTGTACGCTGCGCGAAGACCTGATGCTGGAAGTGGAAAAGCTGGCCAAAGAAGAACGGTTTGATTATTTACTAATTGAAAGCACCGGCATCAGCGAACCGGTTCCTGTAGCACAAACTTTTAGCTACGCGGATGAAGCCAATGGCATCAACCTTTCACGTTTCAGCTACATTGATACAATGGTTACCGTAGTGGATTGTTTCAATTTCTTCAAAGATTTCGGAACAACCGAATTGCTGCAGGATGATGAAAAATACCTGTTCGATATAAAGATGAGGTTTAAAGATCCGTTTTCGAAAAATATTTAATGCTGAAATAGCCTGTAACAGACTGTTATTAATGCTTAATATCCATGTAGCCATTTGCCGTACTCGCAAAAAGTAATAACTGTTTAGGATCGGAAATTTTTATGTACGTTTGATGCCATATAACCGGGACGATAATCCCAATAGTTATCGGTGCGCGACGCTCCGTAGGAGTCTTCGAGGGAGTCTTTTGGACCTTCGGACAACAAGGATGCTACATGCACTACAGCCCGGTTCAAAAAAATTAATGCAAATACATGCAACAGGTAGATTTTTTAGTAATAGGTACAGGCATAGCTGGTCTCACTTATGCCTATAAAATGGCTTCAAAATACCCCGATAAGAAAGTGCTGGTACTGACCAAAGCCGCTGCGGATGAAACCAATACAAAGTATGCTCAGGGCGGTGTGGCAGTAGTAAACGATTCTGAGAACGACAGCTTTGAAAAGCATATAGAGGACACGCTTATAGCTGGTGACGGGCTCTGCAATGAAAAAATTGTAGAGATCGTTGTAAAGGAAGGCCCGGATCGTATTAATGAATTAGTAGCCCTGGGAACCAATTTCGATAAGGAACTGGATGGCGATTATAAACGTGGCAAAGAAGGAGGCCACAGCGAGTTTCGCATACTGCACCATAAGGATATTACGGGATGGGAAATGGAGCGGGCCTTGCTTGAGGCGGTGGCTGGTTTAAAAAATATAGAGATCATTAAACATTGTTTCGTGGTGGATATTATTACCCAGCACCATCTGGGGTACCTGGTTACCAAATCGGCCCCTGACATTGAATGCTATGGCGTATATGCACTTAATCTGTATACCAGCGAAATAGAAACCATACTGGCCAAAACCACTTACCTGGCAAGTGGCGGTAACGGGCAGGTGTACCGTACTACCACTAATCCCGGTATTGCTACGGGCGATGGTGTAGCAATGGTGTACAGAGCCAAAGGCCGTATTGAAAATATGGAATTCATCCAGTTTCACCCCACTGCTTTATACGAACCGGGATTACGCGGACAGGCATTTTTAATTACTGAAGCGGTGCGCGGTGATGGAGGTATCCTGCGTAATAAAAACGGGGAAGCTTTTATGGAGCGTTACGATGAGCGTAAAGACCTGGCCCCGCGCGACATTGTAGCCCGTGCTATAGACAATGAGCTGAAAACAGCCGGTACAGAGCATGTATGGCTGGACTGCAGGCATTTTGAGGTTGAAAAATTTGTTGAGCATTTTCCCAATATTTATGAGAAGTGTAAAAGTATTGGCATTGATATCTCAAAAGATATGATTCCCGTAGCACCCGCAGCACATTATAGCTGCGGAGGCATTAAAGTAGATGAGTGGGGGCAAACCTCAATAAGGAATCTGTACGCCGTTGGTGAATGCAGCAGCACCGGGCTTCATGGGGCCAATCGCCTTGCCAGCAACTCACTTCTTGAAGCTATGGTTTTTGCGCACCGGTGTTTTGAGCATGTATCTCAAAAAGTAGATAATAACGAGCTGCCCGAGCATCCTACCTTTAAACTGAACATACCTGGCTGGAATGCTATGGGCACCAGCACACCCAAAGAGCTGATACTTATTACTCAAAGCCTTAAAGAAATTCAGCAGGTAATGAGTGATTATGTAGGTATCGTGCGCAACAACATAAGGCTGCAACGCGCCATGCGAAGAATTGACCTGTTATGGGAAGAAACCGAACAGCTTTACAAAACAAGCACACTTTCGCCCAACATCCTTGAACTTCGCAACCTCATTACCGTGGGATACCTTATTGTAAAAGGAGCCAGCATCCGTAAAGAAAGCCGTGGCCTTAATTATAATACTGATTATCCGAATAAAAGTGAGCTGTTGCAAAATATTGTATTGTAAAACAAGTTTATAGTTGATGGTTCATGGTTAATAGTAAGTCCATGAACTATGAACTATGAACTATGAACTTAACTAATGTATTATATCATTTACTTTTTCCTGTATTTATTTTCCCTGTTGCCTCTAAGGGCGTTGTATCTTATTTCAGACTTCTGCTATTTTATTGTTTACTATGTGGCAGGATATCGGAAAAAGGTAGTAATGCAAAACCTGACAATCGCGTTTCCTGATAAAACGCTGAAAGAAAGAACACGCATTGCCAAGAATTTTTATCACAAGTTCATTGACTCGATGATAGAAACGATCAAATTGCTTTCTGCACCGGATAGCTTTTTCGAAAAACATTTTACCGGCAATTGGGAAGTAGTGGAAAAGTATTACTTAGAGGGGCGCTCTGTTCAGTTACACATGGGCCATAACTTTAACTGGGAGTGGGGCAATGTAACCACGGTAAAGCATCTCAGTTATAAATTCTTAGGTGTTTATATGCCACTGGGTAATAAAACCTTCGACCGCCTCTTTAAAAAAATACGCTCCCGAAGCGGCACTGTGCTGCTAAGCGCCCACAAAATGTCAGCTGAATTTTTACCCCACCGGAATACGCAGTACTGCCTGGGGCTGGTGGCCGATCAAAGTCCCGGCAACGTGCAAAAGGCCAGGTGGTTTAACTTCTTTAATCGTCCTACAGCTTTTACTATGGGGCCCGCTAAAAACGCAATAAAGAATAACACCGTAGTTATATTCGCCTTCATAAGCCGTCCCAAAAGAAGCTATTATAATGTAACTTTTTCACTGGCTGAAGCGTTTCCAAAACCAGGAGAAGAAATTGAATTAACCCAAAAATTTGTACAATACCTGGAAGCTGTTATAAAAGAAAACCCCGATATGTGGCTATGGAGCCATAGAAGGTGGAAGCATGAGTGGAAGGAGGAGTATGGATTGGTGGAATAGCCAAACCGCTGTTTAAGTACGATGAAAAAGAGATACCAGGTCCCTGTTTCAAGGCAAAAAAGAGCCGCTGTGAAAAAGACGCTGCTGAAAAGTGATCTGCTGACAAAAACATTCGTATATTTGCACTGCAGGTCTCATACGGCCAGCTCCTGATGAACCTCCCCAGGGTCGGAAGACAGCAAGGATATTCGGTTGTAGCGGCGCGATGTGAGTAGCCTGCTTTTTTTATGCCCCTCTTTAGCTTATGGTTCATAGTTCATGGCTCATGGAATGTGCGTTACTGGATGCTCGAATCATACACAGATTTAAACTTTTTCAGCCACCTTCAACAATTTTCAACAACTGGTCATAGATACTGGATACTCATGCACCCTTATCAACTTTTAAACCTTCTTCCTGTCAACGGTCAACAGTCCTCTGCCAACTCACAAGCCGTACTCCGACCGTCGTACATTGTGCTGGTTTCTGTCTAACGTCTAAATACTATTGTCCAAGTACTAACCTCATTCCGTTAAGTACCTTGCACTATAATTAACAATCCTGAAAACCATAGGAACGCTCCGCTTTGGCATTTTTGCTTAATTTAGCAATTCACTGAAAAACAGCTCACTCAAAAAATATAAAATATTAAATAACATGAAATTCTTTATTGACACAGCAAATCTTGACCAGATCAAAGAAGCCAACGATATGGGCATATTAGATGGCGTTACTACTAACCCCTCCCTGATGGCTAAGGAAGGTATTAAGGGCCACGATGCCATTATGAAACACTATGTGGATATCTGCAATATTGTTGACGGAGATATCAGCGCAGAAGTGATCAGCACTGATTTTGACGGTATTGTAGCCGAAGGAAAGAAGCTGGCAGCCCTGCACAAAAACATCGTGGTAAAAGTGCCTATGATTAAAGAAGGCATTAAAGCTATTAAGTGGTTTACAGACAATGGCATCAGAACCAACTGCACGTTGGTGTTTAACGCGGGCCAGGCTATATTAGCTGCAAAGGCAGGCGCCACCTACGTTTCACCTTTTATTGGCCGTATTGACGATAGCGGCTGGGACGGTGTTCAGCTGATTGAGCAGATCGTACATATTTACAATATACAGGGTTTTAAAACACAAGTGCTGGCAGCTTCCATCCGAAATGCCAATCATATTATCCGCTGCGCAGAAGCAGGAGCAGATGTTTGTACCTGCCCGCTGGAGCCCATCCTGGCTTTATTAAAACATCCGCTAACAGATATTGGTCTGGCGAAGTTCTTAGAAGATGCTAAGAAGTTCCAGTAGGCCTCACCCCTAACCCCTCTCCAAAAGAGAGGGGAACATTTATATGCCAACTTTTTAACTCATAAACTTATCAACTTATCCTCCTTCATAGCCACCCGCATTGCGTTCAATAAAAACCGGTCTTTCTCCAGGTTTATCATCAGGCTGTCTATTGTAGCCACGGTAATAAGTGTGGCAGCTATGATCATTACATTGGCTTTCGCCAACGGTTTTCAGAAAAAGGTAAGTGAAAAAGTATTTAGCTTCTGGGGGCACGTGCGCATACAGGAAACACTCCCCTACTCCTCTCTTATCACAGAAGAGATACCCATCATTAACAATTCAGAAATTGTACATCAAATAAAAGCCAGCCCTGATGTAAAAAGCATCTACCCTTTTGCCACCAGGTACGCTATTCTTAAAACAAAAGATGACCTGCAGGGCATACTGGTAAAGGGACTGGACAAAAGCTACGACTCCGCCAATTTAAAAGAATTTATGGAGGAAGGCAGCTTTATCCATTTTAGTGACAGTTCCTACAGCCGCGATATCATGATATCCCAAAAAACGGCACAGGAGCTGAAGCTGAAACTGGGCGATAAAGTTTTGATTTATTTTATACGTCCCGATGGTTCTAAAAGGCCCGACAGGCTAACCATTAAAGGAATTTTCAAAACAGGTATCGGCGATTTTGACAACTCTTTTGCAATCGGGGATATTCAATTGATACGCAGGCTGAATAACTGGCAGCAAAACCAAATAGGGGGTTACGAAATTGTTTTACATGACTATAAAAAAGCAGATAGTGTAACACAGCAATTTACACATTTGCCTGGCTTTGATGAAGACTGGAGCGTTCAGAATATCAAAGATTATATTCCTAATATTTTTGACTGGCTGAACATGCAGGATACCACAAGAAATGTGCTTATTGGTATTATGATTGTTGTGGCAGTCATTAACCTCATCACCTGCCTTATTATCCTTGTTTTAGAAAGAATGCGCATGGCAGGCGTACTAAAGGCGCTGGGCGCCTCCGACTGGACTGTACAAAAGATATTCCTGAGGCACAGCCTCATTATTGCCCTCCGGGGCATTCTGATCGGCGCTGCTATAGGTTTGGCGATTTTATATGCCCAGGTAAAAACCGGTTTTATAAAATTAGATGAAGAGGCTTACTATATGGATCGTGCAGCAGTTCAGATAACAGCAGGGGAAGTGCTTCTTATTTGCGGTATTACTTTTATAATTTGTATGCTGGTGCTACTCATCCCTTCCTATATCGTAAAAAAAATACAGCCGGTAAAAGCCATTCATTTCAGGTAGTTAGATGATAGATATTAGACAATAGTACTTAGTATTCAGACATTAATGATACATGAATACTGGATGCCTGATACCTGATGCTGGCAGAAATTTTACATTTTACATTCTACATTCCATGTCGCTACTTAAAAGAAAAAGTAAGGAAGGGTGTAGTAAATAGGGAATAGCAAGTAGGACTGTCATCTGTCATCTGTCCTCTGTCAACTTAAGTCAATACTCATTTTTCAGAGGAAGAGGACAAAAAAGCTTCCTGCCTTATGCTTTATGCCTTCGGCTTCCTAACATGCGAAAGTATAATACCTGTGGCCACTGCAGCATTTAAAGACTCCGCAGCGCCCCATTTTTCAATAGTGATTTTTTGATTAATTTTTTCCATTATATCACTTCTGATACCTTTTGACTCGTTACCAATTACAATAACGCCACTATCCAGTCCTGGAACTTTTCTCAGCGGTGTACCATTCAAAGCAGCGCCATAAAAACAGGTATCCGCCTGCGTATCCATCCAGCTACCCAGGTCAGTATATAACAGCTCTACCCTGAAAATACTGCCCATAGTGGCCTGTACTACTTTAGGACTGAAAGCATCTGCACAATCTTTACTGCAAATGATCTGCCCTATGCCAAACCAGTCTGCGATCCTGATAATGGTACCCAAATTCCCCGGGTCCTGGATACCGTCCAGGGCAAGACTTAACAACTGCTTTTTAAACCTGAAACTATTTGCCGGCATTTCAGCAACAGCCAGCACCTGGTTGGCTGTTTTTAACTGTGATACTTTCTGAAGCTCAAAAGTTGAAACAACCTGGATCTCTACATCCGGGTAGGATGCTGCATGGCTGCCTGCCCATTCCTCCAGGGCATACACCTTATTAATTTTCACCTGCCGGGAAGCCAGGGCCTCTCCTGTTATTTTCGGGCCCTCCACAAGATAAGCGCCCGCTTCATCCCTGAATTTTTTTTGGCTTAAACTTTGAATATATTTGACCTCAGATTTATTAAGCATCCTGTTACTATAATTCAATCAATTGCGTAAAAACGTACGATCATACAAAAATAGATATCGAAGCCGTTTAAACTCTTATTTTTTGAAGCAATTCAAAGGAAAAACATTTAACCCGCTTCATTTTCTTTCCGCAGCCGTTATAATGGCATTTGTTTTTTCTTCCTGCACCCTGTTCACTATTGTCAAAAACGAACCGCCCAACAGGGCCTATATATTTGAAACAAAGATCAATGTAAAAGATGAACATCTTAAAAAGCAGGAAAGATCCCGTTTGGAAGAGGGTCTTTCTGAACAATTGGATGACAGCATTGCAGCAAGAAAGCTGGATAAGGTTTTTTGGGAAGTATTAAAAAATCCGCAACCGCTTGATACGGGCCTTATCAGCAAGTCTTTGGAATATATGGACAACTATCTTGCAGCAGAAGGTTATTTTCATGATTCGATAAATTATGTTACCCGCATTAAAAATACCGGTAACCAGCAAAGAGCCTATATTGATTTTAATGTATGGCCCGGAAAAGTTACCCGCATTGGTGATCTTTCCTATACACTTCAGGATGATAGCCTGCAACACCTGGCCGATGAAAATATAAGCGACGCCCTTATAAAAAAAGGCGACCCTTTTGCCCAGGCACCTGTTTCGGCCGAAATGGACCGGCTGGTGGAACTATACCGCAATAATGGGTACCTGCTTTTTTCAAGGGCTAATTTGTATGGCCTTTGGGATACCCTGGACCTTGACCTGCTGGACCTTGCACTGGATCCCCTGGAGCAGCTCAGTCACCTTAAAAAATTACAGGAACGAAAGGAGAACCCAACAGCCAGCCTGGATATAAGATATAAGCAATCTGGTGATACCGCCACCCTTCGAAAATTTTACGTAGGTAACGTAACAGTTTACCCCGATATAAGAATGGATACTTCAGCCAGCGCAGAAAAAACCACTACCATCAGAAACGTAACCATTGTACAGGGCTCTAATAAATTCAGGCCTAAAATTTTTCCGCAATATATCTATTTAAACCGGGGAGAAATGTACAGGCAGGGCAGGTATATGCGTACCCTCAACAGGTTTAATAATCTAGGTACCTGGCGTTTGGTGGACATTGCTCCCGTACGCCGTGACCGAACAGATACCGTGGATTTTACAATGCGACTGACGCCCGCGCCTAAGTTCAATTTTACCACTAACCTTGAAGGCAGCTTCAGTCAAAGCGTAATAAGTGGCAACTTTGTAGGCCTGGGAGTAAATGTAGGTTTACAAAACAGGAATTTCCTGCGCAGCGCTAACCTGGCTACAACAAATGTTCGCTACGGCGTGGAGCTGGGAGGCATCAACTCAAGAGATCTTATACAAACACAGCAGCTAAGCCTCAGCAACTCGCTCATTTTCCCCCGCTATGTTTTCCCGGGGATGAAACAGTTCAACAATTCCTTTCGCGGTAATATACAATCCATTTTGAGTGTTAATGCAGCCAATACCGAGCGACGTTACCTGTTCAACCTTACCAGCTTCAATACATCGTGGGGATATGAATTTGCCTGGCGTGCAAAAGAATACAGCTTAACAAACCGCACCTTTAATCTTGGCGTAAAGATCCCTAACATTGAATACTCTTATATCCGCAAGCGGGACAGCCTGCTCCGGCTCATTACCAATAACCCTTCCATACAAAATCTGTTCTCCGATGGATTGATCACTTCTGTGATCACAAATTTCTCCATGCCCTGGAAAAGCGTCAATGAAAAAAGCATTAATGTATTAAGAGTAAATCTTGAAGCCTCGGGTCTTTTATCAGGGCTCATTCGTAATAAATTTATTGATGACCAGCTATACCGCTTTGTAAAATTAGACGCAGAATATGCCAAACTGGTTAAGCTCACTTCCAAAACAGGATTAGTGCTCAGGGGCTTTGGCGGCATAGGCTATGAGCTTGATGCTACAGCCAATCCTTTAAAGAGGTCTCAACTGCCCTTTTTTAAACAATATTTCAGCGGAGGCCCTAATAGTATGCGGGCATGGCAACTGCGCAGGTTAGGCCCCGGATCTGCTGTAAAATATTATGAGAACGATCCCTCGGTTGATAATGAGATCATTGTTCCCGACCGTTTTGGCGATGTGCAGCTTGAAGCAAATATCGAATACAGGGTTCCGATATTCAGCATAGCCGGTATTCCTGTTAACGGTGCCTTGTTTACAGACATTGGTAACGTATGGCTTTTGAAGAAAACGGCGGGCAGGCCTGAAGAAAGATTTAAGTTATCGCGCCTCGGCAAAGACCTGGCTATAGGGTCCGGAGCCGGCGTTCGGGCAGATTTTGGCTTTTTTGTAATACGGCTCGACTATGCCTATAAAGTAAAAGATCCCAACCCATCTCCTAATTATGCATCGTACCAGAACAGGTTTTTTGCTTACCCGTTTTTCAGAGGGAGCCAGCTGCAGGTGGGAATCGGATATCCGTTTATATTTTAAGAAGTACATCCCCAGACCGGAAGTTATCGTGTAGGTAGATTTCTGACCTATTTTTATTAAGCTGATACATATCCTCTCTTTAGGGCAAGGTCATTTAGTTAAGTAAAAAAAATCCACAGGAAGATCAAATATAAAGGTACGATCTCCCGGAGATTGAATCACAAGATAAATGGTGGTTATAAATGATGTGCATTTTAGATACTCTAGTATCGCGTAGCGATAAAACATTGATAGAATGAAACATTTAACAGCGTTTCTTGTGCCCCGTGTGGGGCACAACATTTGAATGGACGGTTTTGTTCCTTACGGAACAATATTAAATGAACGATCAGGATATACCATCGATGCTTTGCGAAACATTTTGTTTCGTAGGACTATGTTGTAGCCTTTGGCTACATTTAAAAAGTAGCCAAAGGCCACAAAGTGGAGTTTCGGGACTACAAGTCCCGAAAAGCAATGTTAACTAAATTTACCCCTGGAGGAAGTGGCCGCAGGTTGGTCCGGAGACTCCTGTGGAGAGGGGTACATTCTTCCGCCCAGTTTAAACTCCTGCCACTCACTTTTTAGTTGGCTCTTTTTTAGCCTGTAAACTTTTCAACCTTTCAACTTATCAACTCTTCTCAAACAACCAGGGAATACGGCGGCGTTTTTTGATCTCGTAATTAGACGTAATGTATTTGCTGATATGGTTCATAGCCTCATCTATATCATCCGTAAGGAGCACCAGGTCAAGATCTTCCTGTGAGATCGTTCCTTTTTCCGCCATATCTTCAATCGCTACCATAAGGTCCGCATAAAATTCTTTCCCAAAAATCACAATAGGGAACTCCGTAATAGTTTTCGTTTGCACCAGGGTCAGCGTTTCAAAAAATTCATCCATGGTGCCAAAGCCACCGGGCATAATAATAAAAGCATAGCTATATTTTATCAGCAATGTTTTGCGGATAAAGAAATGGTCAAAAGTCACTGCTTTGGTCAGGTACTTATTATAATGCTGCTCAAACGGCAGCTTAATATTACACCCTACCGATTTACCGCCGGCTTCAAAAGCCCCGCGATTGGCTGCTTCCATAATGCCTGGTCCGCCGCCCGTCATAGTAGTAAAGCCTGTTTCGGCAATACGCCGGCCAAACTCCATTGCCTGTTTATAATAAATATGGTCTTCCTTGAACCGGGCAGAGCCAAATACCGTAATGCACGGCCCTACGAAATGCAGACTGCGCAGCCCTTTAAAAAACTCCCAGGCCACTTTAAACAAAAATATAAACTCATAACCCCGGCTCTTGGGACCTTCAAGGTACACTGCTTCTTTTGCCGGTATTATAGGCTCAGCAATCTTTTTCGCGATTTCTTTCTTCTTTTCTTCTTTTACAGCTTCCATAACATTTATAAATAAACTCCTGCGAATATAAATTCAAAAAACATAAACAACAGTATAAAACCGTTTAAGGCAATCCGAGTTTGCAATATGGCGCTCTTACCACCATTCCGCCAAGGGTAAATAGTAAAAGGCACTGTCTGTTTGAACCTGCCAGGGCGCCTGATGAAAATACCAGCACTCTTTGATATGGTCATAATCGCGTGCCAGGTTACGTTTACCCCATTGATAACTGATTTTGTATTCCCTGCCATTTTCGCTAATAGTTCCAAATATCCTGGGATAGGAGTTGCCGGAAACTCCATTGGTGTATTGAACAGCTTTTTCTATATGGAACTTTGTGCCGATAGGCAGAACCCTGATTTTCTCTATATCGGGATCCTGCTGTTCCAGGCTCTGCCAGTTGGGATGCAGGCGGTCCAACAGGGTATAGGGATAATGCCGGTTTACATTCAAATAGTCCTTCTCCATACACAATACAGTTTCTCTGTTTAAGGTTACTGTTTTACCAATCCATTCTTTAAATGGAGGGTACCGGCTAACATTGGCAGATTTAGTTTTGATTGTGGCATAAAGGAAAAAAATAAAAAGGGCAATTCCTCCAGCAATAACCCACATGATGATACGCGCTATTTTCTTTGCTGTCATTCTTAAACTTTCCGTTAATTTTCAAATGGTTTGTAGAACTGCTTCGCCACCACTTTAAGTACAGGCAAGATAAATATTTTTTATGAACCCACACTGGCTATTCCCCTTCTTGCGCCGGGCTGAGCAAGACATCCCTCATTGCCATAGGTCAGATCTGCCGCGGATTTACAGTTCCGTGCTCCCGGTGATGAGCACTATTTGCAGGATACGCTTATTTTTGCGCACACACTTTAAGTAAACTACATGCGTATCATCAGCTATAACGTAAACGGCATACGCGCCGCCATCAAAAAAGGACTGCTGGATTGGCTGCAAACCGATCCGGCAGATATTGTTTGCCTGCAGGAAACCAAAGCCGAAAAGGAAAATATCAACTGTGCTCTATTTGAAGAGCTGGGCTATGAAAGCTACTGGTTTTCTGCTCAAAAAAAAGGATACAGCGGTGTAGCCGTTTTTACCAGGATCAAACCGGATAACGTAGTGTATGGCACCGGCCACCAGGTAAGCGATGATGAAGGCCGCGTTATACAACTGGATTTTGGAGACATACGCCTGATCAATGCCTACTTTCCTTCAGGCACCAGCGGCGATGTAAGACAGGCTTTTAAATACATGTGGCTGGATGAGTTCTTTATATATTTGAATGACCTGAGGAGAAAGCATCCCAAACTGGTTATCTGTGGTGATTATAACATTGCACATAAAGAAATAGACATTCATGATCCGAAAGGAAATAAAAAGTCGTCGGGCTTTTTACCTGAAGAAAGGGCGTGGATGGATAAATTTCTGGCAGATGGATATAACGATACCTTCCGGCTGGTACACCCCCATGAAGCGCACCGCTATAGCTGGTGGAGCCAGCGTTTTCCCAGTGTTCGTTTAAATAACAAAGGCTGGCGCATTGACTATATTACCGTTACCGATCCGCTGAAAAACAAGGTGGCGGATGCTGAAATATATCCCGATGTTAAGCAGAGCGATCATTGCCCCATTTATCTTAAACTGGATCTGTAATGCAACAGGAAACCGCACTTATATACAATGTAACCAATAAAGTGTCCCACAGCATTCATAAAGAATGGCTGAAATGGATGCAGGAACATCACATTCCCGCAGTATTGTCTACAGGCTGCTTTTTTAAAGCTACTGTATTAAGGCTTAAAGAAATAGACGATGAAGAAGGGCCTACCTATGCCATACAGTACCATGCAGCCACCGAAAACGATTATGAACGCTACCTTGCCGGCTTTTCTGCGGCGTTGCGACAGGAAGCTTTAGACAAATGGGGCAGCCAATTCATTGCATTCAGGACAGTTATGCAGGTTGTGAATTGAATGTGCATAAGATTTTTTTTGCTGTTTGCAAATCCAAAAAAAATACTATATTACTCTACAACCCTCTACAGCACTGCATTTCAGCCAAATATTCCTGAAACCCGCCACAGCAAAGCGTTTCAGCCAATTAAACTATCAAAACAACTCAGACCATCCATCATACTTTTTCTAAAATGCTTGCCACACCTGTATTACAGGCGATTTACAAAAACATAATTATAACAAAATATTTTGCTGGTATGCTTTAAAAGCCTCTAAATTTGTTGCCGAAATAAAACTCATAAAAATTTAACTATGAACAAAGCAGAATTGATTGAAAAGCTTGCCAAAGATGCTGCAATCACAAAAACACAGGCAAATGCCACTTTAGACTCATTTGTAGAAGCTGTAACTAAGACTTTGAAAAAAGGTGATAAAGTAACTTTGGTTGGCTTTGGTACTTTCTCTGTTACTAAAAGGGCTGCACGTAATGGTCGCAATCCTCAGACAGGCGCTGTTATTAAAATTAAAGCTAAAAAGGTGGCCCGCTTTAAAGCAGGTAAAGAGCTTTCTTCTAAGATCTAACAGTAAGAAATCAAACGCTTTAATGCCTGGCACAACAGCCGGGCATTTTTTTATGTCTACATAATATCCTGTCCCTCTCTGCCTCAAATATTTACCTTTGTTCAATGGAAGATTTGCAGCAAATAGCCGAGTTCAGGTCATCACCAGAGCTTATCGAAAAATTATACCGGTACAGTATTCAGAAAAATTATGAAACAGGCAGTGTTATACTTAACGAGCGCTCCTATATCCGTTCTATTCCCATAGTAATGCGGGGCGCGCTTAAAGTGATCCGTACCGAAGATGACGGAAGGGAAATTTTACTCTATTATATTAAAGCAGGCGAAAGTTGCATCATGTCTTTCCTGGGCGGTATGCACAATGAGACCAGCAAAGTAAAAGCAGAAGTTGAAGAAACCGCTGAGATCCTGTTCCTGCCCATCGAGAAGGTTTCGATCCTTATAAAGGAGTACCCGCAATTCCTCGATTATATTTTCCGACTCTATCACAAACGGTTTGAAGAGCTTCTTGAAATGATCAACGCAGTAACATTCAAAAAAGTTGACGAAAGATTATTAGACCTGTTACATAAAAAGGCTACACTTACTCAATCAAAAACAGTACAGATTACCCATGAGCAGCTGGCTAATGAGCTGGGCACAGTGCGCGTAGTAGTTTCCAGGCTGTTAAAGCAATTGGAAGAAAACGGAGTGGTAAAGCTTGGCAGGAATAAGATCACGCTTGTGTAACTAAAGTAACCGTAACATTGAGCGCCCTTCTTCAAATTTGCATTATTGAATCAAAATAATACAACAATGACAGTAGAACAAATTTATACAGGATGTTTGGCCCAGGGGGCCTACTACATCACATCAAACGGCGAAGCTGCCATTATTGACCCTTTACGCGAAACACAACCCTACCTTGACAGGCTGGCAAAAGACAATGCACGACTTACATACATTTTCGAGACCCACTTTCATGCAGATTTTGTAAGCGGCCATATAGACCTGGCCAAGAAAACCGGTGCGCTTATTGTTTACGGACCTACAGCCAGTCCGGAGTTTGATGCCATTGTAGCCAAAGACAACCAGGTATTTGAAATAGGCAACATAAAAATTAAAGTAATACATACACCAGGGCATACTATGGAAAGCTCCTGCTTTTTACTGATAGACGAGGAGGGAAAAGAAACCGCCTTATTCAGCGGCGACACACTTTTCCTGGGCGATGTGGGCCGTCCCGACCTGGCCCAAAAAGCAGCTAACTTAACCCAGGAAGAATTAGCCGGATTGCTGTACGACAGCCTGTATAACAAAATCCTGCCACTGTCCGATGACATTACCGTATATCCTGCTCATGGCGCAGGATCGGCCTGTGGGAAAAATATGATGAAAGAAACCGTGGACAGCCTGGGCAATCAGAAAAAGATGAACTATGCACTGAACCAGCCGGATAAAGCCTCTTTCATAAAAGCTGTTACGGATGGGTTGCTGCCGCCGCCTGCTTATTTTGGGATGAATGTAGCCATGAATAAAAAAGGGTACGAAAGTTTTGACGAAGTATTAAGCCACGGCATGAACGCTCTTTCTGTAGAAGAATTTGAGGCTGCCGCAGAAGCTACAGGCGCACTGATCCTGGATACCAGGAACAATGCAGATTTTTGCAGGGGCTTTATCCCCCAGTCTATAAATATCGGGCTGGCAGGTGATTTTGCACCCTGGGTAGGCGCTTTGATCATTGATGTAAAACAGCCTGTGTTATTAGTTACCGACGCAGGAAGCGAAGAAGAAGCCGTTACCAGGCTGAGCCGCGTAGGTTTCGACAATGTTGTGGGGCATTTACAGGGTGGCTTTGAAGCCTGGCGGAAAGCCGGCAGGGAAGTTGACCTGGTAGAGCGTATTAGTGCCGAACAATTGGCAAAGGAAATAAAAACCGGGGAAAGCCGGATCATTGACGTTCGAAAAGAAAGTGAGTATGCCGCTGAGCATGTTGAAGGAGCATACAGCAAGCCACTGGCCTACATCAACAACTGGATAAAAGATATCAATCCCAAGGAACATTTTTACCTGCATTGCGCCGGAGGGTACCGCAGCATGATAGCCGCCAGTATTTTACAGGCAAGAGGATACAGGAACTTTACTGAAGTGGAAGGTGGTTTTAAGGCTATAGTTGAAACCAATATAGCCAGAACCGACTATGTATGTCAAAGCAAAACGTTATCATAACCCCAATCAATAACAATACTATTATGTTCGGATTATTTAAAAACCTGTTTGCCGCAACTGACAATAACCAGTTAAGCAATGCCCTTAAAGAAGGCGCCTTTTTAGTAGACGTACGTACTCCCGGCGAGTTCGCATCAGGAAGTGTAAAAGGAGCAGTGAACATTTCAGTTGATCAGATCGAAAGACAGCTCCATAAGTTTAAAGGCAAAAAACACATTATTACTTTCTGCAGAAGCGGAGCCAGAAGCAGTCAGGCTAAAAGCATACTGGAAAGAAATGGCTTTCAAAATGTCATTAATGGCGGCACCTGGAGGAACGTCAGTCAGGCCGTATTGGCACACTAACAGGAAAAAAAGCCTTTAAATATTCGTTTTCCCGCAATAGTTCAGTGTGCAAACAGCTGTAATAAAAGCTTGTTTGTGTGCTCAATCACAGTTACATTTGCAAAAATTAAATTTTAAACTATGGGAAGAGGCGATAAAAAAACCGCAAAAGGAAAACGTTTTAAAGGGTCTTTTGGCAAAAGCCGCCCTGCAATTTCTCCAGAGGTAAAGAAAAAGCAGGCAGCCAAAAAAGAAGAGGCAGCCAAGTAACTTAATACCTTCGGAAAAAGCTTATATAACAGGAGTCTTTGCGCTCCTGTTTTTTTATGCCTGCTTAAAAAGGCACAACAGTTCCTGGGCCTTAATTTCGTTATCTGCCTCTTCAAGTGCCCTGGACAACCTGATCAGCTCTGAAGGCGTAAGTATTAAATGCACATCCTGCGAGGGAGTAGCGAGCATAATGATTTTTGAATCGGGGTTAACATGAGAGTAGGACTGCAGCGCTTTGTATTTTACCTGTTCGCAAAAAACATGGAAATCGGCTTCAACAAGGGTAAGCATTGTAGATACAAAGGCTACCTGGTAGTGCCCGCACTGCCTGCAGCGCACAACATAACCATCTTCGCCATAATAGAGGGATTGAAAATCGCAGGACATAAAAAAATTTCCGGCAAAAATTATGATACCGTCTAAAATTCAAATGCCGCATCGGGAAAAACTTTTTACGAGATCGGGAAAATCTGGAAAAGTTGACAAGTTTATAAGTTAATAAGGATCAAAAATTATACTTCTTTCTCAACCTATCAACTTTTAAACTTATTAACCTGGCTTTACGGCGCCAACCGCTCTATTTTCCAGCTGTTATCATCCTGCAAAGTATATAATAACCTGTCGTGCAAACGGTTAGGGCGCCCCTGCCAAAATTCTATAGAATAAGGCTTAACAATATAACCGCCCCAGTAACCAGGTTTTTCGATCTTCTTTCCGCCTTCCACTTCAGCTAATACCGTATCTAATTTTTTTTCCAGTTCCCCCCGATTCTGCAGCACCCTGCTTTGCTGTGAAGCCCAGGCGCCTATTTGGCTTCCTGCCGGGCGCGAAAAGAAATACTGCTCGCTTTCTTCCTTTGATATTTTCGAAACAGTACCGCTGATGCGTACCTGTCTTTCTAACTCTTTCCAAAAAAACAACAGGCAGGCCCGGGGATTGGCGGCTAACTGCTGCCCTTTTGCACTCTCATAGTTGGTAAAAAAAGTAAATCCTTCGCCGGAGAAACCTTTCAGCAAAACGATCCTAGCATCGGGTATGCCATCAGCAGAGGCCGTAGCCAGGGTCATGGCATTCACTTCTGTAAGCGCTGCAAGTATTGCTTCGTCCCACCACTGCCGGAACTGGTCAATAGCATTTGATGAGGCTTCTGCTTCCAGCAGGCTTTTCTGGCAATACTGTGTTCGTATATCAGCTATGGACATAAGAAATAATGAATTTTGAATAATGAACTTTTGAATAATCTTCCTGGCGTAAAAATTATCCAAAACCCATACAATAAAGATGATTTATATTGCTACAAGCAATGATAATCATCAGCAAACTGACTAATAAGCCAAAAAACCCAGTGTTTTGTCAATTAAATAATGCCTGTCGCCCTGAAGCACAAATGATTGCGAATCAAATTCTTTAAAATGACAAGGCAATGATAAAATCTATGTCACGGTGAGCCTGTCCTAAGGACTCCTTCGGAGACGAACCGAATCCTTCGAGTAAAATGTCCTTCGTCTTCCGATAGATCGGAACAGGACGACATCGATTTAAACTTCTTATCATTAACAGCTTGTCGAAGGGTGGGCCGTTATCCCGATGGCTATCCGGGACACCAGGACAAAATTTATTTGACTCAGCGCTAACTTATCAGCGTACCTACATCCTCTCCCAATACTACTTTCTTCAGGTTACCCTCTTTGTTCATATCAAAAACAATAATAGGCAGCTTGTTCTCCATGCAAAGTGTAAAAGCGGTCATATCCATGATCCGCAGGTTATTGCTGATACATTCCTGGAAACTTACCGTTTTATAGCGGGTTGCAGAAGGGTCTTTTTCCGGATCAGCAGTGTACACTCCATCTACACGCGTGCCTTTTAAAATAACATCTGCCTTTATTTCTACGGCTCTTAATGAGCCTGCTGTATCCGTAGTAAAATAAGGGTTGCCCGTACCCGCTCCAAAAATAACCACGCGGTCTTTTTCCAGGTGCCGGATGGCGCGGCGCCGGATATAGGGCTCTGCGATCTGTTCCATATTGATAGCGCTTTGCAGGCGGGTGAACATGCCGGCTTTTTCAAGTCCTGCCTGTAAGGCCATTCCATTGATCACAGTGGCCAGCATACCCATATAGTCGCCATGAGCGCGCTCAATACCGGTTTGGGCCTCGTTCATACCGCGATAGATATTGCCACCTCCAATTACCAATGCCACCTGCACACCCAGATCTACAACAGTTTTTATTTCTTTAGCATATTGAGCAATCACATCAGGGTCCATACCAAAGTTTTTATCTCCCATCAATGACTCTCCTGAAAGTTTTAACAAAATTCTTTTGTATTTGGGCTGCATTGTTACTTATTTTATGATTAATTGTTCAAATCGCCCGGCGAAGATAGGGAACAGTTTAAAGGTTGAAAAGTTTAAGATTAAAAAAGAAGTCAGGAAGCCGGAAAAGTCGGGAAGTCAGGAAGTCCGAGGTCCGAAGTCGGATGGGCATGCCAGCATTCGGCCTTTTGATTTCGGGAAAACCAGGGATGGAGAAAGGGCGGCGGCATATATTTAAACATATCGCCACGGATGGATTGAAGCCTTCTCTTACCGCGCAGCGGTAACACGTTTATAGAAGATGTTAATTCCATGATTAAAAACGCTGCGGAGCTGCGCAACGTTTGTTCAGATATTTGAAGAAGAAATTTATGCGTTTGCCCTGAGAGGTTTAACGTCTTGTGTCATCAGGTAATTGGCTTATTAGTATATTTAGCGTCTTAAATAGCTTTTATTATGAAACGGAAATTAGGCACAACTGAAGTTGAAATAACACCCATTACAATGGGCGCATGGGCTATAGGCGGATTTATGTGGGGAGGCAATGATGAAAAAGATTCGATTGCTGCTATACAGGCTTATATTGACAATGGAGTAACGTCCATAGACACGGCGCCTATTTATGGTTTTGGTTACAGCGAAGAGCTGGTAGGCAAAGCCATAAAAAATTATGACCGCAGCAAAGTACAGATACTGACCAAATTTGGAATGGTATGGGACAGGGAACAGGGCAATTTTGCGATGGAAGGCAAGGACAATGCCGGCCAACACCAAAAAGTGTATCGCTATGGAGGCTACGATAAGGCACTGAGCGATGTAGATGAAAGCCTGAAACGACTGCAAACCGATTATATAGACCTGATACAATTGCACTGGCCGGATACCACCACCCCGATTGATGAAACCATGCGCGCAATGGAAAAGATGCTGCAGCAAGGCAAGGTACGCGCTATTGGCGTATGCAATTACAATGCAGCCCAGCTGAAAGAAGCAGAGCAAACAGTAAAATTACAGAGCAACCAGGTACCTTACAGCATGTTAAAACGCGATATTGAAAAAGAAGTGGTGCCATATGCGCTGCAAAATAACTTATCGATCATCGCTTACAGCCCGATGGAGCGTGGCCTGCTGACGGGCAAATACAAGACAATAGATGCCTTTCCTGAAGGCGACCACCGTAATAATTATTTTAAAAGATTTGACTTCGCAGCGGTCAAAACGCTTACTGACAATCTTACTGATTTAGCATCGAAATACAATGCCACTGCAGGGCAATTAGTACTGGCCTGGACCTTTCATCAGCCCGCCGTTGCTGCAGCCCTGGCCGGCGCCCGTAATGCGCAGCAAGCCCAAGAAAATGCAAAGGCAATGGTTATATCTATTAGTGATGACGATTTAACGCTAATCAACGGATGGCTGAATGATAAATTTCTTTTATAAAAGTCGGAGGTCTGAAGTCGGAAGTCAGCGTCCGAAACTTCGGTCTTCTGACCTCTGCCTTCCGTCTTCCGGTCTTTACGGACTAAAAAAACATACATGAAAACGATTTGCTTTGGTGAGGTTTTATGGGACATACTTCCCCATGAGAAAGTTCCGGGTGGCGCACCCATGAACGTTTGCTATCATTTAAACCGGCTGGGACAGGAGGCTGCCATCATTTCCAAGACAGGCAATGATGAAAACGGGAAAGCGTTGATTGATTTCTTACAGCAAAACAATATCAACACCTCGCTGGTGCAGGTGGATAATGATCAGCCAACCGGTACTGTTATTGCCACACAAAAAGGCAATGAAATGGAGTACAATATTGTACAGCCGGTAGCATGGGACTTTATAGACTACGATGAAACGCTTATACAAAAAGTAAAAGAGGCTGATTACTTTATTTGTGGCAGCCTTGTAGCAAGAAGTGAGCATTCCAGGAATACTTTGTTCAAACTTTTAGAAGTTGCTCCAACAAAAATTATAGACATTAACCTGCGCCCTCCGCATTACGATCAATTTACCGTAGAAGCGCTGTTTAATAAAGCTGATATTTTAAAACTGAACAATCATGAGCTGGCTTTAATTACCGGCTGGTACAGCAATGAAGCTGATTTTGAAAAACAGGTGCTGTTGCTAAGTGAAAAATTTTTCATTCCAACCATCATTATTACAAAAGGTGAGGCAGGTGCAGCACTGTTATTTGAAAAAAGATTTTATGATCATGCAGGATATAAGGTTGAAGTTGCTGATACCATTGGCAGCGGAGATTCTTTCCTGGCAGGCTTTTTATCAAAATACATAACAGGCCAGTCGCCGGAAACAGCATTGGCATTTGCCTGCAGGATAGGCGCTTTTGTAGCCTCTCAAAAAGGCGCATGCCCGCAATATGATGTAGATAGTATAGAAAATATATTTTAAGAACTGATGGACCTGACAGCATTTAATCATTCATTAACCGGCGCGGCTCCCCCACCAGACTTAACACTGCTTCAGACCGCACTCTGGCATGCAGCTAAAAGTGAATGGGATGCTGCACATAAAATAGCCCAGCAACATGAAGGACAAAAAGAGTTCGACCGCCTTCATGCCTATCTGCACAGAGTTGAAGGAGATGAGTGGAACGCCGGTTACTGGTATAGAAGAGCCGGCGCTACAATGCCCGGTAAAAGCACTGAAGAAGAGCTCAACGATCTCATTAAAGAATGGCTGGGATAAATCCGGATCACTAAACTGCAGCGGCTTCCAGCGTTCTTTCCACGATCGGAATCCCATTGATACAACGGCTGGCATCCATCTGCACCCTGCCTACAGAATCCGGTAACTCTTCTAGCATGACTACATTATTCAAAGCATACTGCAAATAGTAATTGCCTGTATAGTTCTGTTCTTTCAGCACCTGGCACATCTGCTCTATATCACCTTGCTGTAACAAGGCCGAGTGCACTGTGGTCCGTACTTCAAAAGGCAGGGAGGAGTTCACCAACACCTGCAACGTTCTTTGAAAACTATCAAAATGAGAAGTACCGGTTACCTGGCTGTACTTGCTGGCAGGCGCCTTAAAATCAACGGCTACATAGTCTGCCAGGCCCTGGCCGACCAGTACTTCCAACAATTCGGGGTGAGTACCATTGGTATCTAATTTTACCAGGTATCCTTTTTGCTTAATGGCTGCTGCAAAAGCCGGTAAATTTTTATGAAGCGTACATTCCCCGCCACTTAAAACTACTGCATCCAGCAGCGCTTTCCTGGTTTCCAGAAAGTCCAGCGCCTCCTCAAAGCTATGCCGGCCCTTCCCTAAAACGATTTCGGGATTATAACAGTAACCGCATCGCATATTACAACCTGCAAACCAAAGGATGGCCGCTACTTTACCGGGATAATCAAGCAGCGAAAAAGGAGTGATATCATAAATCGGCTTTACCACTGCTCACTTTTGAAAAGAACACTCTTTGCTTATGCTCTCCCTTTTTACCAATATTAAAACTTTCCACAGGACGATGATAGCCCATTACCCTGGTGTACACCATACATTTGGTACGTTTGTCTTCGTTTTGCAGCAGCAGTGCATTAGCATTTTTTGTATTCATATTGATTTGTTTTTTTAATTTTTCGGCGTTTTGTCAGGAAGATTCTTTCATGAAACCTACTGTCGGGTAACTAAATAATGTCTGTCATCCTGAGGCACAAATAATTGCAAATCAAGTTCTTTAAAATAACAGAACCGAATGTCATGCTGAGCTTGCCGAAGCATAGTTCGATTGTAAAATACCCTTCGTTAGGCTCAGCCTGACAACGCTTCTTGTCATTCAATGAACTTAATTTCTTTATTACAGGGGTCTCACCACAACAAGATTTGCCTGACTTATCACTACCATTCTTTCCTTTTGTGATTTACGCCTGAACTATTTCTTGCTGGTGTGACAGCTTTCCCAATAATTGTTCATCACATTTGGGGCAGTATTCATGCTCTCCGCTCAGGTAGCCATGCACAGGGCAGATGCTGAATACCGGTGTAACAGTAACATAAGGCAACCGGAAATTGGAAATAACCTTCTTTACAAAACTCCGGCAGGCATCGGCATTGCTGATCCGCTCTCTCATGTATAAATGCAGCACAGTGCCCCCCGTATATTTACATTGCAGCTCATCCTGCAGCATTAATGCTTCATAGGGGTCTTCTGTAAACTGCGCCGGCAATTGCGAGCTGTTGGTATAGTAAATATTTTTATCGAACCCGGCCTGTATAATATCTTCAAACCTCTTTTTGTCTTCTTTGGCAAAACGATAGGTTGTGCCCTCAGCGGGAGTGGCTTCCAGGTTATAAAGATTACCCGTTTCTTCCTGGAACTGCTTCATCCGGTTGCGGATATGGTCCAGTATTTCCAACGCGAATTCTTTACCTTCAGCATCTGCTATATCCAGGCGGTCATTTGAAAAATTACGGATCATTTCATTGAGCCCGTTCACACCAATGGTTGAGAAATGATTACGGAAATGAAGCAGGTACCGTTTGGTATAAGGATACAGCCCTCTCTCATACATATCCTGTATAAATACCCTTTTCTTTTCAAGCGTGCTTTTTCCAATGTCCAGCAAATAATCCAGTCGCTCGTACAGGCCCGCTTTATCCCCTTTAAAAATATATCCCAGCCTTGCCATATTAATAGTAACAACACCAATGCTGCCTGTCATTTCTGCGCTGCCAAACAAACCGTTTCCCCGCTTCAGCAGCTCTCTTAAGTCCAGCTGAAGCCGACAGCACATGCTTCTTACGGCATTGGGTTTATAGGCTTCAGGATTTTCTATTCTTTTCCCGTTCTCATCGTACATGTACTGGCTGCCAATAAAATTTTGAAAATACGAAGAACCTATTTTCGCGGTATTCTCAAACAACAGGTCTGTATTAGGTCCGTACCAGTCAAAATCTTCGGTAATATTTACAGTTGGAATAGGAAAAGTAAAGGGCTGACCATTGGCGTCACCTTCAGTCATTACGGTATAGTACGCCTTATTGATCAGTTCCATTTCAGGCTGAAAGTGTTTATAGCACAGGTCTTCCAGGGTATAGGCACCCCGTCCCTTTGCTTTTAATACCAGGTCAGCATCATGGATACCTGAAAACAGGTGATGATTACTGCGTGTAGGCATTTGATTTTTCAGATCCTCCGGTACGGTCCAGTCAATAGTGATATTTGTAAAAGGCGATTGCCCCCAGCGTGCCGGTACATTCAGGTTATATACAAAGCTTCTTACGGCCTTTTTAACCTCCTCGTAGTCCAGCTTATCTTTAAACACATACGGCGCCAGATAGGTATCAAAAGAGCTGAAAGCCTGTGCTCCGGCCCATTCGCTCTGGAGTATGCCCAGGAAGTTGGCCATTTGCCCCAATGCCTCCCTGAAATGATTGGGAGGACGGCTCTCCACGCGGCTTCTTACGCCATTAAAACCATCATTAAGCAATACTCTCAGGCTCCAGCCCGCACAATAACCGGTAAGGCAATCCAGGTCATGGATATGAATATCGCCATTACGATGCGCGTGTCCCTCCTCTTTTGTGTACACTTTATCCAGCCAGTAATTGGCAATTACTTTGCCTGCCACATTATTGACCAGTCCTGCATTGGAGTAACCTGCATTTGCATTGGCGTTCACCCTCCAATCCTGCTGATGAATATATTCCGTTATGGTCTGTGTGCAATCAATATAAGTAGTATCATCATTAATACCAGCCACATGCTCCCGCTGCAATTTGCGGGTATGCCGGTACAGCATAAAGGACCGCATGACCTCGAAATACCCGGCGTTAAACAATTCTTTTTCTATCAGGTTTTGAATGTCCTCAACCTCCCAGATTGTCTGCTGGCTTATATCCGCCATTACGCGCTCAAAAATATTATTGTCCGGGGCCAGGGACACACTTTCAAAGCCCTTTTCGATGGCATCCTTTATTTTGTAAGAGTGGAATGCTTCAAAATTACCATTACGTTTAATTACATATACTTCCATAGTTTACCAGTTTAGGTGTAATATGGTGTGATCAACAGGCAACAAAAAACACAATCCATCAGGTAAATAAAATAAAGATGGATGTAACGCAGCAAATCTTTGTAGCAGCCAGCGGGCAACAGGCCATACATCAAAAGCAGGTCATAAAGTAACAGCATAAATGCGGTTAGCTATCATTATACTTATACACCGGTTGTTGAAAAAAAACTGTAACCCAATAGCCATAAGGCTTCCAGGCTAAGGCAGCAGTTGGGCCGCCAGAATTTCTTATTTCAGATCAAAATTTTGGAGAAGAGGTAGTGCAGTCATAAATATAATACCAACTAATCCCTTATATTTTTAGCGAGTTGCGCTGAAAGCAAAAAGCCGAAAGCTTTATGCATCAAGCCTTATGCTTTCAGCTTCCTGCCACAAATTGAGCATTGAATATTGAGTGTTCGGCTATTCTATACACAATCGGGAAATATTCAATAATCAATTTTCAATATGTTAATATTCAATCGTAGTAAAGAGCGTTCTGCTTTTAGCCTTCGGCCTTTAGCTACCCACTTTCATACCGTACATTGTACACCTTACATCGTACATATATTGCTGGATACTGATTCATAGTCCATGCCTAAACCCTATCAACTTTTAAACCATTAAACTTTTCAACTTTTCCACCCTTAAATAGCAAAAGCGCCTCATTTCTGAAGCGCTTTTAAAATATCAATATAGATTATACTAACCTAAAGCTACTCTTTTAAACTCCAATACATTCACACCGCTTTCTTTCAGGTAATCACCTACAGATTTACCGCCGTCTTTTACAAAAGCCTGGGCAGTTAAAGTTTGCTCTTTAAAGAAAGCGCCTAACTTGCCTTCAGCAATTTTAGCCAGCATTTCTTCTGGCTTACCGGCCATTTTAGGATCTTCTTTCATGATATCTATAATAACCGATTTTTCACGGGCTACAACATCAGCCGGTACGCTTGCAGCATCTACTGCTACAGGACTTAAAGCAGCTACCTGCATAGCTACGTCCTTACCAGCTTCAGGAGCGTCTTTATCCAACGCTACTAATACGCCTATACGGTAAGCACCGTGAATATAAGAAGCTACATAAGGAGCGCTTACTTTTTCAAACTTGGTAATGCCAATCTTTTCACCAATAGAAGCCAGCTTATCATTTACCAGTTCAGCGATCCTGGTACCGCCTACAGTAGCCTCGTTCAGCTCCTCAACAGAGCTTACATTGTTGGCAATAGCTGCATCGGCAATGCTTTTTACAAAAGCAACAAAATCCTCATTTTTAGATACGAAGTCGGTTTCGCAGCTTACACATACAATGATACCTGTTTTATTGTCAGCTGTAGTTTGAGCTACCACCACACCTTCTTTTGCTTCACGATCGCTGCGCTTGGCGGCTACTTTCTGGCCTTGCTTACGCAGCCAGTCAATGGCGGCTTCAAAGTCGCCGTTGGTTTCTGTAAGGGCCTTGCGGCAATCCATCATACCGGCACCAGTAGCCTGGCGCAGTTTATTAATATCCTGTGCTGTTATTGTTACTGTACTCATTCTAAATTTATGATTTGAGATTTATGATTTGAGATTAATAGTTCACAATACTATCATGAACTATTAACTATGAACCATTAAATATGAACGTAATTATCTTCTTGGTGCACCGCTTCTTGCTCCACCACCACCGGTGCTCCTTCTGCGCTGACCACCTTGTCCTTGTCCTGCACCACGACCACGACCACCACGACCCGCTTCTGCTTCTGCTTCAGCCTGTATTTTAGCAGCCTGCTTTTCATTCTCATCTGAAAAATTATCTTCTACTTCCTCATCTTTAGCAGCCTGCCTTTCAGCAAGCCCTTCTTCAATTGCTGCAGTAATATAGTTTACAATAATAGCGATAGATTTTGTAGCATCATCATTTGCGGGGATAGCAAAATCTACTTTATTAGGATCACAGTTTGTATCTACCACGCCAAAAGTGCTGATGCCAAGGCGCTTTGACTCTGCCAGGGCAATATGCTCATGACCTATATCTACAATGAATAAAGCAGCAGGTACACGGCCCAGCTGAGCGATACCGCCCAATACTTTCTCCATTTTATCTTTATCGCGTGTAAGCGTAAGGCGCTCTTTCTTGGTAATGCTGTCAAAAGAACCATCGCTCAGCATTTTTTCAATGCTCTGCATTTTCTTAACGCTTTTACGTACTGTGTTAAAGTTGGTAAGCATACCACCTAACCAGCGCTCTGTAACATAAGGCATTCCTACCTTTTGAGCACACTCAGTTACAATATCCTTTGCCTGCTTTTTGGTACCAACAAACAATATTTTTTTACCGCTGCGTGCTATTTGTTTCATAGCGGCTGCAGTTTCCTGCAAGCATTCAACGGTTTTGTTAAGGTCAATGATATGGATACCTTTTTTCTCAGCAAAAATGTAAGGTAACATTTTAGGGTTCCATTTCTTTTTTAAGTGCCCGAAATGTACGCCTGCATCCAGAAGCTGCTGTTGTAATGATGTATTGTTATTTTCCATCTTTTAAAGCCCCTCCAAACCTCCCCGAAGGGGAGGCTTACAGGTTTGATTTTTATTGTTAATGATATAATTATATAGAGTCCCAATTTCCCCCTCCGGGGAATAATGGGGGCCTTAACGTTTAGAGAACTGGTAGCTCTTCCTTGCTTTTTTGTGACCGAATTTCTTACGCTCAACAGAACGGGGATCGCGTTTCAGCAATCCTGCAGCTTTTAAAGCAGGGCGATATTCTGCATTTACATCTACCAATGCACGGGCAATGCCCAGCATAGCAGCTTCTGCCTGGCCTTTTACACCGCCACCAGATGCATTGATCTTGATATCATACTTATCAGTAGCTTCAGCTGCTTTTAAAGGACGCTCTACCTGGTTTTGTAAATAAACCAGGGAGAAATAAGTTTTGTAATCTTTATCGTTTACAGTAATGGCGCCATTTCCCCTGCTGATGAAAACACGGGTAACTGCTTCTTTACGGCGACCTACTGCATTTTTTTGTTTTTCCATTTATTTTATGCTTAATGCTTAAAGCCTGATGCTTAAAGCAGGTTATTAGAATTTAAGTTCTTTAGGTTGTTGTGCAAAGTGCGGGTGATTAGGTCCTGCATATACAAATAACTTTTTGTACATCTTGCGGCCCAGGCGGTTTTTAGGTAACATGCCCTTTACTGCTCTTTCAATAATTACTTCGGGGCGGCGCTTTTGCAGGTCGCTGGCCACTTCTTCTTTACGTCCACCGGGGTATCCGCTGAAGGTATCATACACTTTCTGATCTATTTTATTACCGCTCAGCTTTACTTTTTCGCAGTTGATAACGATAATATAATCACCTGTATCAACGTGTGGTGTATAACAGGCTTTGTTTTTGCCACGCAAAATAGCGGCAATGCGGGAACACATACGTCCTACGGTTTGATTAGTACCATCCACAACGTACCAGTTACGCTGCACGGTAGCCTCGTTCGCATGTTTGGTGGTGAAATGTTGTTTGCTCATTTTTATAAATTCAATTTGTTATTAAAAAACCGGGCTATCCCCCGGCCCCCGAAAATTGGGAGTGCAAAAGTAGGTACTCTGTTTCAGGAAAGAAACAAAAAAAGGATATTTTTTTACAACACCTTTATAATAAATTGATTTTCAATAAAAATTTTGCCTTAAAATATTTATTGATGCTTTTTTGAAGGTATAAGGGCATCTATTTTCATAGCTAAGTCTCGCTATGTGAATTATGTATGGGCTGTGGACTCAGTGTATATTAACGGTGAGTCCTGCAAGCAGAGACTCACCAGGGAAATGAAATACCCGAACCAACGTTGCGCAGCTACGCAGCGCTATTAACCGTGAAATGAACCTGTCCTATAAACGGATTGTCGCTAACGCGGCAACATAAAGCTCCAATTCAGCCGCATACAAATGCTTACTTTTTTACATCGGCCACCTCTGACTTCTGTCTTCTGACTGACTGACATTAATGCCTGAAATGCCTCATGCCTGTAAGCACCATAGCCAGGTTGTTTTGCTTACAGTATTCGATGGAATCTTTATCCCGGATAGAGCCTCCGGGCTGAATAAAGGCCTCAATGCCTGCTGCATGGCTCATTCTCACACAATCATCAAAGGGGAAAAAGGCATCGCTGGCTAAAACCGCTCCTTTCAGATCAAAATTGAACTGGCCTGCTTTTTCTATAGCATGGCGCAAAGAATCAATGCGGCTGGTCTGGCCACATCCTTTACCCACCAGTTGCTTTCCTTTTACCAAAGCAATAGCATTCGATTTTAAATGCTTGCAAATAATATTGGCAAAAACCAGGTCTTCTTTTTCTGAAGCAGTAGCTTCACGTCCGCCGCTTTCTGTCCATTCTGCATAATTACCCTCATCATTAGCCTGTACCAGCACTCCGTTTAATACAGATGCAAACTGATTTTTTTCCTGCGGGAAAGATTTCAGTTGCAGCAATATCCTGTTCTTTTTACTTTTCAGGATATTGAGCGCCGCGTCTTCAAAAGCAGGGGCAATCAGCACCTCAAAAAATAATTCATTGATAGCATTTGCAGTGATCTCATCTACCGTTCCGTTAGTAACCAATACACCTCCAAATGCACTTTCGGGATCGCCTAAAAGCGCCGCTCCCCAGGCATCGGCAATAGTTTTACGGGAAGCTACGCCACAAACATTGGTATGCTTGATAATGGCAAAAACAAGCCACCCATCCCCCGAAGGGGGAGTTTGAGAAGTTGCTGAAACTTGTGAACCATCATCGGCTCCCGGAGCCGTGTGAGCCCCTCCTCCGGAGGGGTTGGGGAGGCCGAATTCTGAGATCAGCTGTACCGCAGCATCCACATCTACCAGGTTATTATAGGAAAGCTCTTTCCCATTCAATTGATTAAATATCTTTTCAAGATCGCCATAGAAAACGCCGGGCTGGTGCGGGTTCTCACCATAACGCATAATTTTAGGATGCGTTTCGGAATGGAAGAAATACTCCACATCAGCATTGGTGGTATTAAAATATTTCGCGATAGCCACATCATAATGGCCAACAATTTCAAAAGCCTTTGCAGCAAAAGATTTACGCTGTTCGATGCTTGTTTCACCATTTTGAGCCTGCAATAGCGCTGTAACAGCGGCATAATCTTTTTTTGCAGCCACTACCAATACATCCTTAAAGTTTTTAGCTGCAGCACGGATCATAGAGGGACCGCCAATGTCTATTTTTTCAATGATCGCCTTTTCATCGGTAGTAGCAGCTACTGTTTCTTCAAATGGATACAAATCCACAATCACCAGGTCTATTTCAGGAATTTTATACTGCTGCATTTCCTGTAGATCAGTTTCCAGGTCCCTTCTGCCCAGGATACCTCCAAATACAGATGGATGCAGGGTTTTTACACGTCCGCCTAAAATAGACGGGTAAGTAGTAAGATCCTCTACCGGAACCACGCTGATCCCCAGTTCCTCGATAAACTTTTGAGTTCCACCGGTGGAATAAATAGTAATGCCGAGACGTGCCAGTTCTTTTACAATAGGCTCCAGCCCGTCTTTATAAAAAACCGAAATAAGTGCTGATTGGATTTTTTTGTTCATAGCTGATGAAAATGAGCCGCAAAAGTAAGCTAATCAAGGCTCATTACAAAAGCCCCGTTCTCAGAAACATTATGACAAGCAATTCCTGAAGACCTGCAGTCCTTCACCCAGTAACCGGCTTTTTTACCAGGCACGGACCCATCTATAACAACCTGTTGTGGATTTACAGCCTCTAAAAGCTCTGATATATAAAGCCTGGGATTGCCTGATAATATAACCACATCAATGTTTAGCTTCTTATTGCCCCTGGCTTTTTTCAAAGGACTGTTAATAAAAAAGACCTTCTTATTTTTAAAAAGCACAATATTACCATTTTTATACGCGGCTACCTGGTTACCAGTCCCGGCTACCCTGTGTAAAACACGGGAAGGTTGTAATATATAGGCCGATAGCATTTTGTTCTCTGCCAGCTCTTCAGCACCGATATAAAAATATTGCCTGCCCCAAATAAGGTCAGCGGCTGTATAGTTACCGGCATTGTACACTATCAGCTTTTGCTGCCAACCAGCCACAAGAAAAGAATGCGCCCTTATAGTAAAGAAGACCAATAAGCCGGTTAAGGCAAACCATAAACCGGCCTTATATTTTTCGATCAGCCAAAAACCAAGCCCTGCAATAATGAGCAGCATCAATACCGCCTGGAATACATTTACTTGCAGGCCTTCCCATAAAGCAAAAGGAAATGTCTCCATACGTTCTATAAAAGTATTCAGCCACCAGATCAAAGCAGCCAGTAATGCGCCGGTAATTGCAGCCAGTATTTTTACAGGAGCAACCATAACAAGCATCAGCGTCCCTACCAGCACCACAGAGGATACCGGTACCACCACCATATTAGCTAACAAAAAGTAAACAGGGAACTGGTGAAAATAGTACACGGACAATGGCGTGGTTAATACCTGCGCAGCTATGCTTACGGCTGCCAGCTGCCATACTTTGTTGAGCATTGGATTTTTTATATAAAGCAGGTTGTACACAGGTTTATAAAATATTATAATGCTCAATACAGCAATATAAGACAATTGGAAGCCTACATCCCAAAGCCAGTAGGGATTATACACCAGCTGACAAAATGCGGAAGCTGCCAGGATATTATATATGGAGGCGTTCCTGTTAATTAATTTGCCAATAGTAATGAAACTGAACATCACTGCTGCACGAACAACAGATGCTGCCCCGCCGGCTATAAATGAAAAGCCCCATAAAACACACAGCACCAGTATTGCATACAGCCACCTGGCTGAGCGTTTTTTAAGCAGAGGACGCAATAATAAACTAATGACCCAGTACAACAAGCTCAAATGCATACCCGATACCGCTATAACATGTACCACCCCTGTATTGGTGTATGATTGCAAAAGATCTTTGTCAAGATCGTCTCTATAGCCTATCAGCATAGCCCCCGCCAGTCCCTGTTCTTTTTTACCTTTAATATTGGTTTTAATGATACGTAAAACATACTCCCTGGCCTTGAGCAACAGATCCTTCCATACTGCAATGTCTTTCCCCCGTAGTATGCTATAATCATTGGGGGTTAAATAAACCTGGTGCGTAATACCGTTAAACAAAGCATATTGCCTGAAATTGAAGCTACCCGGATTACCGTTATTTCGTATCTCCTGTAAAGGTTTGTTAAAAAGCAGCCGGGCACCTGCCTTAATGTTCCGGATGCTGCTGTCTTTTTTTAAGTAGATAATGATACTTCCTGATGAGGGCCGTTTTCCGCCACTGTCCATAATATAAGTAACGGCGGCGATTGCTTTATACGACTTTTCTTTAGCAACCGGCGGTTCTTTTAATGTAACCGCAAGCATTTGTTCCGGGTTATAGGTATGGCCCAACCAGCTTTGTTTGTGGCGCACATCTTTACTATAGGCAAGCAGCATCCCGCAGGAAATAGCTGCCAGCACCATCACACAACCCTGCAATCCAGCGTATTTCAGCTTGCTGAAATCGCTCTGTTTCTCCATAAACAAGAAAAAGAGCATGCAGGCAATAAAAACCCCTGTACTTATACAGAAAGGAGCTTGTACATACCATTGAATCATAATGCCAACGGCCAGCGGCAGCAGCAATCTTACCACGGGATTACGCCTCAAAAACATGATATTCCCCAACTCAGGTGTTTACAGGTTATACAACAGGTTATAGCATAACTAAGTTAAGGTAAAAAAACCAAAAAATATACCCACAGTGCGAACGCGTAAATTTATTTCTTTAAATACCCGAACAACATTGCGCAGCGATGCAACGCTTTTAACAGGCAGACTAATAGTTTCTATAAATAGGTTATTGGTACGCGGTAAAAGAAAACGCTGCGTTTAGTGGCAAAGCGGCGATATGTTGAAACTTATGTGTCCGGCCTGAACATGCCGGGAGCATAGTACTTTTACGTTTCATCATAGTCCGGAGGATACGATAGCATACGAAGTGCGAGGCGAGGACGCCTCGCACAGCCAAACTAATACGCTAATCTTCCCTCACAAAAGGATTGTTCTTTTTTTCATAACCAATACTGGTGCCCCCACCGTGCCCGGGATAAACTATAGTAATATCCGGCAAAGTATATAATTCTGTTTTGATAGACTGTTTAAGCACCTCAAAACTTCCGCCAGGCAGATCTGTTCTTCCGATGCTGCCACTAAATAATACATCACCGCTGATCACATAATCATCATTCCCGTTGTAAAAACTTACGCTCCCGGGCGAATGTCCCGGTGTAAATAACACCCTTAATTTTCCGGTGCCGATCTTAATAACATCTCCGGGATTCAGCTGTTTCATCTCGCCTTCGTAATTATCAAAAGGCAAACCGTACATTTCGGCAGATTTGGGCGCAAAGCTTAAAACCATTTTTTCGGTTTCGTGCAAATACAGGGGCAACCGCCAGGTTTCGCTCACAAACTTATTGCCAAAAACATGATCTAAATGGCAATGTGTATTCAATAAATAAACCGGCCTGAGCTTTTTTGATTCGATGAACCGGCGCAGCTCATTCCGCTCTTCTTCAAAATAACACCCGGGGTCTATAATGCAGCAATCCCCGTTTTCGGCATAAAGAACATACGTATTTTCCTGGATGGGATTAAATGTAAATTTCTGTACAGAAAGCATTGCTGTAAAAATTTGTTATCTGCAAATGTAACTGTTGCAACTAATACTGCACAGATAGCATCTTGCAAATCAAAACAATCATTAGATTTGCGCCTGATGAACCGTCCTTTGAAGATCCTTTTTTTATTAACTTTCCTGTTGCAGGGACTGGTGGCTTTTTCTCAAAAAACATTAAGAGGTTTAGTGAAAGATGCCCATAGTGAAGAAGCTATTCCTTTTGCCAGCGTTACTTTTAAGAATACCAATATGGGCGCTATTACCGATTCGGCCGGCCGGTTTGCTTTTTCTATAGACAACTGGCCATCGGACACATTAGAGATCAGCTACGTGGGTTACGAACCCTTTTTCTTAAAATTAGAAAATGATAAAAGCGAATTTGAGGTTATCATTCCTATGGAAAGAGCAACGGGAGATGTGGTAATTGTAAAATCTAAAATTGATAAAGGGCTCTGGCTATGGAAAAAAATAGTTGAGCACAAGCCCGAAAATAACCGCTATAAGTTTAACAACTTCTCCTATGAACTCTATAATAAACTGGAGGTGGATCTTAAAAACTTCGGAAGCCTTCAGAAAATAACCAAAATCAAGCCGCTAAGACCCATCAATGAACTTATTAAGCAAAATATAGACAGTTCTGAAGGTATCCGCATATTACCCACTTATCTCACAGAAGCCATAAGCAACTATTACTACCAGAAAAAACCACTAAAACGAAGGGAAGAAATTGTAGGCGCCAATACCAATGGTATTAAAAATGAAAGTATGGTAAAGTTTCTGGGGGGTATGGACCAGGTGATTAACGTGTACAATAATTTCATCAATGTATTTAACAAAGAATTTGTGAGCCCCATAAGCGATAACGGGGATTTTTATTATAAATATACGGTTGCCGATACGCAGTACCTGGGCGGGGAAAGATATTTTCACCTGCTTTTCCGGCCCCGGAGAAAAGGCATGAACACTTTTGAAGGCGATTGCTGGGTACATTCGGGCAGCTATGCTATCCAAAAAATGAACCTCGTACTGGACAAAAGCGCCGATGTGAACTTCATGGAGCGATTGAGCTACATCCAGGAATATACAAGACTGGCAGACAGCAACTGGTTTGTAAGCCGTGAAAAGCTGGTAATAGATGTGGCGCCCGTGGGCAATAAAACCCCGGGTATCATAGGACGGAAAACAAGCACTTACCGAAACATTGTAGTAAATGACAGCTCGGTTATAAAAAAACTAATGCTGAACAAAGCACAGGAAGAAATCATTACACTACCTGAAGCACAGGGAAAGGATAATGCTTACTGGGATGTGGCCCGACATGAAGAGCTCAGCAAAACAGAAAGGAATATCATTAAAATGATTGACACCATTATGAATGCACCTGTGTACCAGAAATTAACCCGGCAACTGGAGTTCATGGGAACGGGATATTTTGATGTGGGCAATGTGCGGTTAGGTTCTGCCTACAACTGGTTTTCGGGAAACGCACGGGAAGGTTTCAGGATGAGATTTGACGTAGCCAGCAATAAGCATTTTAACAGGAAGCTGATGTACCATACTTACCTGGCTTATGGATTTACCGATCAGAAAATGAAGGGCATGGGTGAACTGTTTTATCTGCCTAAAAAAGATCCGCGGCAGTACTGGTCACTTTCCTATAAGAACGACCTTGATTTCGGGCAGCGTTATTACGGTGAAATATCATCAGACAATATTTTTTCTTTTGCTGTGCGCAAGCCGAATGTACCCATGAAATTCATCAATCTTGAAGAAAGCAGCTTCGAATTCTTTAATGAGCTGCCCGTTGGTTTTTCAGTAAAGGCTGCAGTAAGCAATAAATCCTATACCCCCCTTGCCAATCTTTTACCGGCCGACTCCTTCAGCACGGGCATGAAGCGGCTTACCTCTACAGAATTTTCGGTAAAGCTCCGCTTTGCTTTCCTGGAAAAGTTTATTGAGAGCAATTTTTACAGGGCCAGCCTGGGCAGTCCCTACCCCATTGCGGAAGCCAGTTATACCAGGGGCGTTTCGGGTATCCTTAACAGCCGCTATAATTATTCCAAGATATTGTTTGCAGTTTCGGACTATATTAAAACCCCGCCGTTTGGAAATATCAGCTTCCAGGTATATGCCGGGAAAACCTTTGGCACCGTTCCCTACACATTTTTGGACGTAGCCCCGGGAAATGAGCTTTATTACTACAATAAATATGCTTTCAATACCATGCTGCGGTACCAATATGTGCATGACAGGTTTGCCGGCATCAATTACGAGCATAACATTGGTAATGGCATATTTAAAATAGCGCCCCGGCTAAAGTTCAGGCAATTTTATACAGTAAAGACATTATGGGGCTCATTGTCTGATGCCAATAAAACGCTCAACTTTAAACCCGGCAGTAACTTCCTCTCTCTGGACGGAAAAACCTATTTAGAGCTGGGAACAGGTGTGGATAATATATTACGCGTACTTCGTGTGGACTTTATATGGCGCGTATTACCTGAGCAACAGCCATCACCGGCTTCCGTCAATAATTTTGGCATATTCGGAAGCATACGATTGAATTTTTAACCGGACCCGACAACGGGTGCCTAACATTTTTCAGTTTAGAATGGACTAAATATTGAGTGGAATCGGAATATCCCGCTTTGGACCAGCAGAAGACATTCGGTTTTCAAAAACGTTTGGCACTGTTCACAGGGCGAACGCACAAATTTATTTCTTTATAATACCCAAACAACGTTGCGCAGCTATGCAGCACTTTTAACCCCTGAATTATATCTTCTATGAATGGGTTATCGCTACGCGGTAAGACAAAACACCCATTCAGCAGCATAGGAGTGGTGGCTTTTTAATAGTATTTCATCCAAAAAGTGAAGGGCCGCGCAGTGGCGATATATTTAAATTTATACGTCCGCCCTGGCACCGTTCACAAACAATAGTAATGCTTCTACTATCAACTTTATATAGCCTGTCATTTTTTCTTAAAAAATAACCGGTTAGTTTTATATTTGGCAATAAGCCCGCTGTTTTCTTTATGAGTATATTTAAACCATTGCTGTTTTTATTTACCTGTATAGCAGCTTCTGCATCGTTTTGCCAGAACGATCCAAACTTTAAGCGCCTGGGTGTAAACGACGGGCTTAGCCAGAATTCAGTAAGAGAGATTTTCCAGGACCAGCAGGGATTTATATGGATTGGTACCGGTGACGGGCTGAACAGGTATGATGGCAGGCAAATAAAAAAATACAGGGAGAGCTTCCGCGACAAAAGCGCAAAAAGATTCCCGGGGAAAATAATAAACAGTAAAATTATCCAGGATAACCGGCAAAACTTATGGATGATCGTAGACGGGCAGATCGTAAAGATGAATCCTGTTACAGAAACTTTCTCGGTAATAAAAAAAATAGGTCGCGACCTGGATTGCATGATCCTGGGACTTTTTAAAGACGAGATCGTTATTAAGGTACCTGACGGCATCGTTAGTATTGACATCAACACACTATCAACAAAAACCATACATATATCCAATGTTTTTGGAATATACACTCCTACCCCGTCAGATCTTTATCTACTCTTTCAAAAAGATGATGGCCTGTATAAGTATAATACTAAAAGCAAAACGGCGGCTCTTCTTTTATATACAGGAAATAAAAAATTATCAGCGCCTGTTGTATATAATAATTCGGGTGTTCTTTTTACCCTGGGAAATGAAATACAGGAGCTTAACCTGCTATCAGGTAAAGTAACCGCCACCTACAAAATACCCTATGAAAAAGAACAGCACAAACAACTAACTCCTGTTGGGAAGACCACCATTCCAAAAGGCGGCATCATTGCTCTGGCGCCCCACATTGGCTTTGTAATTATAGATAGCATTAAAGGCACTTTTCATCAATATACAAACATTGAAAATGACCCCTTAAGCCTTTCCTCCAATCTTATTTATACTTCTATTATTGATCATGTGGATAATTTGTGGCTGGGTACAGAAGGAGGTGGGATAAGCATCTTAAATCTAAAACCAAAGCTCTTTGATGCTTTCCCTGTTGAAGCTGTTGCAAAAAAGGAGAGCTCATTGCTTATGGTAAAAAGCATCTATCACAAAAACGGGGAAATATACGTAGGCACCTATTCCAAGGGATTGTACAGGGTGAACCGCTTTACCGGAGCGCACCAGTTAATTTTCGATCCGGCAAAACTCCCTGGCAATGCTTTTCAGGGCATTTATTTTATTAAGGAAGATGATAAGGGGCGTATATGGGTGAACATTGGCGATAAAATAGGTATTGTTGATATTGATGATGCAAAGTTTATCACTAGTACCCATATAGAATATGTACGAAAAGGAAAGCATCATAACATCCTTCAGTGTTTCGCCCAGATAGGGCCTCATAAATACATGGCAGGCACATTTCAAAGCACTTATATTATAGATGAGATCAGCGGGAAATTATCGGTAACAGACCTGGGCCTTGCCAATAAGCATTTTGAAGATGATATCCAATGCCTTTTTGTAAAAGATAACGGGGATATAATAGTTGGCAAAGGTGAAGGAGGTGGATATTTAACGATGCGTACAGATGAAAAAAATAACGTACGCATTATAGAGCAGGGGCTTTATGGCCTAACCATTAAACAGGTGCGCAGAGATACTTTAAGGAAAGCCTTCTGGTATGCTACCAATGTAGGGATTATTATTAAGCGGGATAACACTGACACTTTACAGGTCATTGATGAAAAAAACGGGTTAAGTAATGATTTCATTTACGCCATCATTCCTGAAGACAATTACAGGTTCTGGATCAGCACCAACAAAGGCCTTAATAAAATCACTTTAAAGAAAGGTACAGCAATAGCGGTAAGTGAAGTAGAGCAATATGGTATACAGCACGGGTTACAGTCCAACGAGTTCAATACAGGCGCTTATTTTAAAGATGGCCCCGTTATTTTCTTTGGAGGTGTTACCGGTATTAACTGGTTTGATGAGAGAAAGTTTTTTAAAAGAGGTTTTGCGTCCAGGTCGTATGTAACAGACCTGCTGATTAATGGGAAGCCCTTTAAAACTGATACAGCCATCAATTTCCTGAAAAAGATAAAACTCAATTATGATGATAATAATATCTTTATAAAATTTGCTACATTAGATTATACTGCCCCTAATGTAAACCAGTACCAGTACCGGTTAAAGGGTTACGAGAACAGGTGGATCACCGCTTACAATATTCCCGAAGCCAGGTATAACAAACTTCTGCCAGGTACTTATACTTTCGAAATAAAATCAGCTAATAGTGAAGGTGTATGGTCCGTTTCCCGGCAACTTCTCGCCATTACTATTACACCACCTTTCTGGCGTACCTGGTGGTTCAGAATTTTTGTGCTTGTATCATTGTCTGCTTTTGTATTATCGGGCTTTAGATATTACCTGAACAGAAGACTGGAAAAGCAACGGCGGGTTATAGAGAAACAGCTTGCTGTTAACAATGAACGGCTGCGTATATCAAGGGACATGCATGATGAATTAGGAACCGGCCTCAGTAAAATTGCCCTGCTTTCTGAATTAGGTAAAAATACCGGTGCACCGGAAGGCAGCCATAAAATAATAAATGAAATAAGCACTACTTCACGCGGACTGGCGGATAAAATGGGAGAGATTATATGGACATTAAACCCACATAATGACACCCTGGGCAACCTTGCAGCCTACCTGAATGAATATATTTCTGAAACAACCGAGCCCTTATCTATAAAAGTGGCATTTGATTTTCCGGATACGATCCCCGATATCTCACTGGGGCACCTGCACCGGCAACAACTAATGCTGGTAACAAAAGAAGCCCTTAATAACGCTTTAAAATATTCGGAGGCTACTAAAATTACTTTTTCGCTTTTTACAGATGACAGGCAGGTTATGTTTTCCCTAAAAGACAACGGAAAAGGCTTTGATGCAGACAAAGTCATCCGGCCTAAAAACGGCAAACGCAACGGGCTTGGCAATATGAAAGCCCGGATGGAAAGCATAAACGGGCGCTTCAGCCTTATATCCGGTAAAGGCCGGGGCACAGAAGTGAGTTACGGTATCACTCTTTAAATACTACTTTTTTACTTAAAGTATGGATTCTTCTCCTGTTTAATTTTATACTTTTAAATATATATGGCTGCTTCAAAAATCAAAATCGCCTTAATTGAGGACGAGGAAACCATAAGGACTTCCCTGCTTACTCTATTGTATATGCAGGAAGAACTGGATGTGGCAAATGCTTTTGAGGATGGAGAAACCGCTTTAACCTACCTGGAAAAAAAACCTGTTGATGTGCTGCTTTTCGACATTAACCTTCCCGGCATATCCGGGATTGATGTGGTAGCTAAACTAAAAGTGATTCATCCCGGCATGCAATGTATGGCATTAACCAGCTATGACGATGCAGAAAATGCGTTTAATGCTTTAAAAGCCGGCGCAACAGGCTATATACTGAAAAATACCGATCCTAAAAAACTTGTTGAGGCTATACAGGATATTCACATCGGCGGCTCGCCTATGAGCAGCCAGATTGCAAGGTTAGTAGTAATGGATTTTGCCGCAAACAGAACAGAAAAAATCTATTCAGATGTTTTATCAAGGAGAGAGAACGAAATACTATCGCTGCTTTCCAAGGGATTCAGGTACAAAGAAATTGCCGGCCAGCTTTTTATAAGCATTGAAACGGTTCGTACCCACATCAGGAACATTTATGAAAAGCTCCAGGTTAAAAGCCGTTCAGAGGCCATCTCAAAGTTTAACAATTAGCAGTTACAGTCTACTACTTTTTTCACATCATTCCTCATAACTCTCCGCTTTATTTTTACGGCAGATAAATACAACATGAAGATTATATTATTACTTATTCTGACTATTGCTTTTTCACTTAGCGGTTACACACAAACCCTCGGCGATTTTAAGCCTAAAGACCAGTCTTACGGCCTTAAGAAAGTAAAGAGCAAGCGTGTGTACATTGCTTCTTTTACCGTAAACTACCAGGTGTACAACGAAAAAGAAGACTTTAAGCAGGGCGGGCGTATGTTTGGCGGCGCCGGCTACAAAGGTGATGCGCTGGCGAAGTTGTCCGTAGGATTGGACAATATTACCGAAGCCGGCATACAGGCCGTTACAGACAGGCTTTTTGGCGATTTTACCGCTATGCTCAAAGCAAAGGGGCTTGAATTAGTTACTGCCGATGAAGCCGGGAAAACCAGCGCCTACGCCGATTATACCCGGCAAACCGGCGGAAAAATCAATGAGGCCAACTTCCCCGGCACACTGGCTACCACGCCCAACGGCTTCGACTATTATGTAAAAAGCGTGAGCAAATCAGGTAAAGAGCAATCGGGTGGGTTCCTGGGCCAGGCTTCTACCATGTACGGCAGGCTGTCCTCTCAACTGGATGATGCCATTATTGCCGATGTAGACCTGTTTATACTTTTTGTAAAAGATAAAGAAGCTTTTGGCGGTGCCGGTGCCAATATCAAAATAAAAACCTCGCTGAGGCTGGCGGATACGGAAGCTATTACCATGACAAGCAATGCCAAATTTAAGCTGAAAGGCCAGAATAAAACCGTAGCAGCTATCAGCCAGGCGGCTTTTTACAACGGCAAAGTGCCAACAGGCATGGGTGCAAACAGCAGCTATATCGGCCAGCTCAAAAGCCCGCTGGATATAGATGGCGTTATTGAAGACCAAAAGCTGCAAAGCTTTGCTGCTAACCGTGCCGATTATATAGGAACGTCTACCGCATACGGCAAATGGTATAACCCCGAAAATGTGGTATCCAAAAGTACCAACATCATCCCCGTGGATGAAAAGAAATATACTGAAGGCGCGTATATGGCGGGCAAAAAATTTATTGAGTACCATACCTCAGCATTTTTAAACGAGACTAAATAATATAACACATACCTCTTTACATTAAAAAATAATACCATGATCAGAACTAACGCTTCTTTAAAAGGCCTGATGGCCGCAGCCATTCTAATTGCTTCTATTTTTACATCCTGTAAAAAAGGGAGTTCGGAAGAAAACACCAGTCTTGGGAAAGCATCCATCCAGTTTTCAACCAATAAATCATTTGGCGGCAAAAATGAGTTTAAATCCAACACAGCTGCTGGAGCTTTTGCCAATAAATCAAATACGGTGAACCGTACACAGATAACTATCACGGCTATACAAAGCAATGGCACACAGATAGGTACGGCACAATTTGCAATACATGTACCGTTAAATCATACCGGCACCATTAGTGGTAAGTTTGAAAACAGCAGCTCTGCAAATACAGGTGCTGTACTAACTATTAGTACTTCCAATGCAGGCAGCAACCAGGAATCCTATGCTTCTAAAACAGGAAATTTTAATATCACAAAACTTACTGACTCAGAGGTTGAAGGAACTTTTGATGCCTACTGCATTAACGAAACTACCAATACCAATATAACTTTAACTAACGGGAAATTTTCCGGTAAGTTCTAAAGAGCATACATTAAGATATCTCTAACAGTGGGACACACTAAGTTAAAGCCTTCCTCATCGGGGGGCTTTGCTGTTTCATATCTGCACAGGCATTCGGAAGTATTAGCTATTTTTGAATAATGTCAGATGTAAGAAAAATCCTTTATTCCCTATTGATCCTTTTGCTCTGCCAGATTTATATGGGCTGCAGCAGAAAGATCGTTGAATCGGGCAAAGCCTCTTTTTATGCAGATAAGTTTATTGGCCGAAAAACAGCCAGCGGTACCGTTTTCAGGCAAAACAGAATGACGGCCGCTCATAAAACCTTACCCTTTGGTACTAAAGTAAAGGTTACTAACCTGTCTAACGGCAGAAAAGCAAAAGTGCGTATTACCGACAGGGGACCATTTGTAGAAGGCAGAATTATTGATCTTACCAAAAAAGCTGCAAAACGACTGGGTATGGTAAATGCCGGAATAGTAAAAGTAGAAATAAAGTATAAAAAGCCTCAACGATAATCCTATGGCTCACTTATCAGGTAAAATACTTACCAGCGCTCCTTCAATGGATGATCCCGTTTTTCGGGAGGCCGTAATTTTTATTGCTGAACACAACGAAAACGGGGCTTTGGGCTTCGTGATCAACAAAATTTTTGAAAGAAATCTGAACGAGCTTGTTGAATTCAGCAGCAGTCCTGCTTTCCCATTGTTTGAAGGGGGCCCGGTAGATAAAGAACATCTTTACTTTATCCATAAGCGTAATGATCTTATACCCGGTGGTATTTGGATAACTGAGGATATATACTATAGCGGCAACTTTAAACAGGCTATTGCTTATATAAATAATAAAACACTTACTGCATCAGATATTAAAATATTCATCGGCTATTGCGGATGGGATAAAGGCGATCTTGAAGCAGAAATTGCAGAAGGATGCTGGATAGTGAGTAACTACAGGGAAGATATCATTTTCGGCAGGAGTGGCAACCTGCCGAAGGCTTAAAGCTAAAAGCTTAATGCATTGGGCATTGAAAATTGAGTGTTTGTAAAAAATGTCAGCCCATTTTTAGGCCCACACAATTACTGTTCAGGTGCTCTACTTCACCGCGGGCAATTCCTTCGCCGTTTGTATGACGCTGAGTCCACAATCCATACACAATACCTTGTCGTGAGACTCAGCTATTAATAATATACCAATCTTCAGCAACCTTTCTTACTGCAAAACCGGGCTTAACCATTTTTCAGCTTCTTCAATACTCATTCCTTTACGTGCGGCGTAATCTTCCAGCTGATCCCTGCTTATTTTTCCCAAACCAAAATAATGGCTTTGAGGATGTGCAAAGTACCAGCCGCAAACAGAAGCCGGCGGATCCATAGCCAGGCTTTCGGTAAGTGTTATACCAATGTTCTCTGTTACCTGCAGCAGGTCAAACAGCTTTATTTTCTCGGTATGGTCCGGGCAGGCGGGATAACCGGGTGCCGGGCGAATGCCCTGGTATTTTTCCCAGATCAGATCTTTATTGGTAAGGTCTTCATCTTTGGCATATCCCCACAGTTCTTTACGCGTTTTTTGGTGTAAACATTCAGCAAAAGCTTCTACAAAACGGTCTCCTAAAACCTGCACCAATATTTTGTTATAATCATCAAGCTCATCAGCAAACTGTTTTACTTTATCCATAGCACCATGGATAGTAACTGCAAACGCGCCCATATAGTCTGGCCCCTGTCCCCCGTCCGAAGGTTTCACAAAATCAGCTAATGAAAAATTGAAATGACCGGCTGCTTTTTTGGATTGCTGGCGCAGGCTTTCCAGCTTTACTTCTCCTTCATCAGTATATACTGTAATAGTATCTGCATTGTTGCTGTTAGCCGGCCAAAAGCCAACTACACCGTCCGCCTTAAACCATTTTTCTGCTACAATGGTGGCTACCATTTTCTCGGCATCAGCTAAAAGTTTTCTTGCCTCTTCACCAAACTTCTCATCGCTAAGCACTTCAGGATACCGGCCGGGCATTTCCCAGGCTATAAAAAACGGGCTCCAATCCAAATACTTAGCTATTTCCCCTAAGTCAAAATCTTTAAAAACAGTAACGCCTTCAACAGCAGGTTTCGTGGGTATATAATTTTCCCAATCAAGCTGTTCTTTATTCGCTATTGCATCCTTGTAAAGGATCAGCTCTTTTTTATTTTTATTGGCAAACTGCTGGCGCAGGCCTTCGTACTCTGCATCGGTTTTTTTCAGAAATGCATCTTTTTCTTTTCCCAACAACGTACTTACTGCCGTTACGCTTCTGGAGGCATCCAATACATGCAACACGCCATTATTATATTGCGGTGCAATTTTTACCGCGGTGTGCATGCGCGAAGTGGTAGCGCCTCCAATTAACAAAGGCTGCTTCATATTGCGACGTTTCATTTCACGTGCTACATGCACCATTTCATCCAGCGATGGAGTAATCAGTCCGCTTAGTCCTATAATATCAACCGCTTCTTTTTCTGCAGTATCTAAAATTTTATCAGCAGGCACCATTACCCCCATGTCAATTACATCATAGCCATTACAGCCCAGCACAACACCTACTATATTTTTGCCAATGTCATGCACATCACCCTTTACTGTAGCCATAAGCACTTTACCGGCACCCCCGGTTGCTGCGGCAGGATTGTCCAGCTTTTCCTGTTCAATAAAAGGGAATAGCCAAGCCACAGACTTTTTCATTACACGGGCGCTTTTTACCACCTGGGGTAAAAACATTTTACCGGCACCAAATAAATCTCCCACTACGTCCATCCCAGCCATTAACGGGCCTTCAATCACTTCAAGAGGGCGGGGATATTTTAACCTGGCTTCCTCCGTATCTTCATCAATATATTCTGTGATACCGTTTACCAGCGCATGTTTCAGCCTTTCTTCAACAGGGGTCTGCCTCCAGGTATCATCTTTTTTCTGCACTTTGCCTTCCGATTTTACCGTCTCTGCAAAGGCTAACAATTTTTCAGTTGCTTCATTATTTTCGTTATTCCTGTTCAGTATTACCTCTTCACAAAGCTGCCGCAACTGCGGCTCAATTTCATCGTACACCACCAGCTGACCGGCGTTCACAATACCCATGTTCATACCTGCTTTAATAGCATAATACAGGAACACAGAGTGCATAGCCTCACGCACCGGCTCATTCCCTCTAAAGGAAAAAGAAAGATTGCTCACTCCACCGCTTATACCGGCTAAAGGCATCAGCTGCTTAATACGGCGGGTGGCATTGATAAAATCTACTCCATAATTATTATGCTCCTCCAGTCCTGTGGCAATGGCAAAAATATTAGGATCGAAAATAATGTCCTGCCCTTTAAACCCTACCTGTTCTGTTAATATTTTATAGGCCCGGTGGCATATTTCTACTTTCCGGTCTTCCGTATCGGCCTGGCCTTTTTCATCAAAAGCCATTACAATTACCGCAGCTCCATAGTTCTGGCAGGTAATTGCCTGCTCAATAAATTTTCCCTCTCCTTCTTTTAAAGAGATGGAGTTTACAATACATTTCCCCTGCACGCATTTCAGGCCGGCCTCTATAATCTCAAATTTTGATGAGTCAATCATTAACGGCACTTTACAAATGTCCGGTTCGCTTTGCAGCAGGTTGATAAAAGTTGTCATGGCCTGTACACCATCCAGCAGGGCATCATCCATATTAATATCAATCACCTGGGCGCCGTTCTCTACCTGCTGACGGGCTACGCTTAGTGCGTCTTCATATTTATTTTCCCTGACAAGACGTGCAAATTTTTTAGAACCTGTAACGTTAGTTCTTTCGCCTATGTTTACAAAATTCGTTTCAGGTCTTACAATTAAAGGTTCTAAACCTGAAAGACGAAGGTATGGTTGTATAACTGACATATTCTTTTATTTTACCACAGAGATGCACTGAGTTCTTCTCAAAACATCCTATTCCGTGCATCACTCCTATACTTAAGGGTTAAGTGTTTCTTCCACAACAGGTAATATTCTTGGCTTAATACTCTTTACCGCTTTTGCAATTTCTCTTATATGATCGGGGGTAGTACCACAGCAGCCTCCTACAATATTTACAAAACCCTGCTTTGCCCAATCATCCAGGAATGCGGCTGTTTCTGTTGGCTGCTCATCATACTCTCCCATTGCATTGGGCAGGCCGGCATTAGGGTAAGCGGATACATAACAGGAAGCGATTTGAGAAAGCTCTTCCACATGAGCGCGCATATCCTTCGCTCCAAGCGCACAGTTCAGGCCAATGCTTAAAGGATTGGCATGAGATACTGAAATATAAAAAGCTTCCAGGGTCTGGCCACTTAAGGTTCGACCAGACGCATCGGTAATCGTTCCGCTGATCATGATCTCGCGCTCTGCATCCGGATGCTCACGGAAATACTTTTTAGCAGCAAAAATGGCTGCTTTTGCATTGAGTGTATCAAAAATAGTTTCAATTAAAAGTATATCGGCCCCGGCATCTATCAGCCCGCGCATTTGCTCTGTATAGGCAGCTACCACTTCATCAAAAGTTACGGCACGATAACCGGGATTATTTACATCGGGCGAAAGGCTCAAAGTTTTGTTTAACGGGCCAATAGCTCCGGCTACAAATTTCTGATCTCTGATCTCTGATCTCTGATTGTCGTTCAAACCAGGCATATCGTTAATAAATTCATCAATAGCAATACGTGCGCATTTTACTGAAGCAACGTTCAGCTCATACGCCAGCTCCTGCATATCATAATCTGCCTGGGCAATAGACGTGCTGCTGAAGGTATTGGTTTCAATAATATCAGAGCCTGCATTCAGGTATTCCTTATGAATGGCCTTGATAACATCAGGACGGGTAATGCTCAAAAGGTCATTATTCCCTTTTACATCTGTATGCCAATCTTTAAACCGTGTACCCCTGTAATCTTCCTCGGTAAGTTGATACCGCTGGATCATGGTACCCATAGCACCATCCAGCACTAAAATGCGCCTGTTTAATAAATCTCTTATTACACTCATAGTAAACCCTTTTTGGGAGGACGTGTCAAAAAAATAATAAACGTAAGGGAATCAAAAGGATGCTCTTTCCGTTTATTAGTTCTATTTTACTTATGCAGGATGAACAATAAACAAATCCTCCTGCGGGGCACAAAGTTAGTGTAAAAGTTAAATATTTTGACTATACTCTTATTTACAGAACAAACATCTATAAAAATATCATTTAGCAGTATTTAATACTAAAATCCCATCTGTTTCAATCGACCAACTTATAGATTTCTCTGTTATTCACAAACAGCATACAGGTGCTAACGGTTACGTATACCTCTTCCGCCAAAATTTCCACCGCCGCCCTGTCCTCTTCTTTCAAATCCACCTCCCTGGCGGCCTTCACCACCTTCACGTCTTCCCTCGCCTCTAACCTGCCGCCCACCGCCAAACCTGCGCGGATAATAGGATAATGTAACCATAAAGAATTGTTGCAGGCCGTTGGATACAGTAGTGCTGAGGTTATTGATGTTGGCAGAAGTGGAGATATTTTTATTCTGCTTCAAAATATCCATAGCAGAAAGCTTTACCTCCGCCTGCTTTGTTTTCAGGAACCGGTAGGTGGCAAAAGCATTCCATAATGCGGATGACTGCCCGGTTGTATTGTTGGTTACATAATTGAAAGTATTGCTAATAGTAAGATCTTTTACAGGATTTATATTCAGATTTCCCTGGGTTATATAATTAACCGCTCTTAATGATTTAAGGCTGCCTCCGCTTTGGGTGCTGCTATTTGTATTAACGCCTTGCGATACCATTACAGTTCCGAGATCGCCTAAAGTATAAAATACGCTGAGGTTATTATTTATATTATTGGCTTTAGTTACCGTATAAATAGCATCTACGAAGTTGGGCGATGTAGTATTGGATAAGCTCACTGAATAATTAAACTGCAATATCTTATTATTCTTCATTTTAAATGATGTTCCGGCATTAAAGCCTGCATTATAAACCCGCCTGCCATCCATATTGATCAGGTAAGTAGTACGTCTGCCACTTAGCCTGTCATAAAAGCTACTGTCAACAATAGCATCATTTACATCGCTCACGCTTGCAGAGATATCAAAATTGTAGTCTGTTTTTTTAGCTGACTGCTGGCGCCTGTAGTTAAAACCAAAGTTAAGCGCATTGGTAACAGAAGGTTGCAGGTTAGCGTTGCCCAAACTAATATTATAGGCATTCACACTGGTATCTATGATGGGCCGCAGCTGATCTACAGATGGGATAGAAGAAGCCTTGTTCCCGGATAAACTCATCTCAATATTATACCGGTTAAACCTGTCATAATTATAGCTTACAGAAGCCGACGGCGTAAAAAACTTAAATGACCTGTCCATATTACGGTAATCAAAACTCGATTCATTTTTTTCTGATAAAAACTGTCCCTGCATATTAGCCGTAATATTAATGTACCGGTTAAACCTGTCTGACAGGCGCTTTGAAAAATTTTTCGATAACCTTAAGGAAGGCCGGTCTTCTATTCTTGTAACCCTGTTATTATGGGTTAAGGAATCGTTTCTTAAATAAGCACCGGTTAAAGAATCATAATCGCTCACCTTTATATTGGCATCAGACCGCGTTACACTAACATTATTGTTCAGCACCATATTGATGTTCCATAAGCTGAAGTTTCCGAACAACAAACGTTTCAGCGCATTGTAGTTCATACCCAGGTTATTGCTGAAGCCTGATGATTCATTATTGTTCAGCCTGTTGAAATGCTTGTTCTGACTTTCATCTTCATAAGAAATAAAATCAGTGATGGTATTACTTTGACTTTCACTATTGTTATATGACAGATTGTAGTTAATACCAAAGCCTTTGAGATTTCGTTCATCATCATCCTTATTTCTGAAAGAAGTAGAAAAGTTCACTCCATTATTTTTACTTTGAGAAGAGGACCTGCTTGAGTTCTCACTCAATACGCTTCCTCCTTCCACCGCCCTGGTAGAAAAATTATTGGAAGCCCTTGTATTCTCTGAAGAGTTGATACTGGCATTGACCGAAAAGTCTTTATCCTGATCCCGTTTATTATAACTGATGCCACCGCTATGATTATTATTGGTTGAATGAGTTTCCTGCTCTGAATCCTGCAACAGTACCCTATCTGTTACACTGTTCCTTGAATCGGTTGTTGAAGTAACATAATTATTGGTGCTTCTGAAGTCATAGTTAGCCCTTAGCTGGTTGCTGAACCGGCTGTTGTTATTTTCAGAAAAATCATATTGCATATTACCCCCGATAAACAGCACTTTATTTACCCCGGCACTCCCGAAGTTGGCTACATACCTGTTACTGGGATTATAGTTGCGGTAAGTGCCCTGCTGAAACATTTCCTGCAAACCTGCGGTTTTATTAATATTGTTCAGGCTGGCTGCAATACCTCCTCTCAGCTTTTTGTTATACGCTAATCCCGAGGCATCTGCTTCATACCGCTTATCCGTACCAATACCCGCCCCGGCTTTACCAAAATAGCCAAATTTCTTATCCTCCCTCAGCCTTATATTCATTGTAAGCAAAGAGTCGGCGGGATTATCATCTATATTATCCTTAGTGTAATCTGTTTCCCTGTACACCTGAATTTTTTCAATAGCATTTTTAGGCAGGTTTTGTGTAGCAAGCGTAGGATCATTGCCAAAGAAAGGCTTTCCATCCACATACACATTATTCACCGTCCTTCCGTTAACGGTAATGGTACCATCGCCCCACATTGTTACACCGGGCACACGCCGTAACATATCCTCAACCACCGCATTGGAATCCAGCTTAAACGCTGCCGGGTTAATCTCCAGTGTATCTCCGTTCATAGTAATGGGCACTACTGCTTTCACTACTACTTCATCCATCAAACCCTGTGCTTTAGATAGAAAGAGCGTTTTAAAATTATAATTTGGAGTGAGGGTATCTAAAGTAATCGTCTTAGAAAGAAGGTTATATCCGGTAAAGGAAAAATTAATATGTACCGGGGTAAAAAAAGGGATATCCGAGAAGGTGAACGTGCCATCTTCTCCTGTTATGTGATAATTAATTAGTGTAGAGTCTGACTTTTTATACAATGTAATAGTGACTGATTGCAGGGCATAATCATCTGCAGAATCTTTTACAATACCGGTAACCGAACCTTTATTATAGCGCGTGGTATCTCTTTGGGCAAATAATAATGAAGGTATTATTACAATGATTACAGCAATGAGTATCCGCATCATCCAATTTTATTTTTAAGTTTTAGCTGAATGATAACCGGATTATCAGTGCGGGTACCTTTTTCAAAATATTGTTTTATTGCAGGCTTATATTCGGGGTTTCTTGCCTGGTTATTATCTTTAGACTGGAACATGGAGGATGAGGAAGCGCTGCTGTACAGATGATTTTCATCTGCATATTGAATACCGCTCTGCAACAGGGGCAAATAACCATTGGTGCTGTCTGTATTTATTTTACCGGTACTATAAAACCGGTTCGTAGTTTCATCCAACATAAAATTCCGCTCCCGCGGGCTTTTGTTATAATCAAGCGAAAAGAACATGTAGTGCTGCACCCGGTACACATTGTTGATCTTCCATACAAGGCTTCCGTTTTGCGTACGGTACAGATCCAGGTCATTTTTAGAACGAAAAGGGTGCGTAAAGAAAGCCTTTGGCAAAGAATTTTCGAGAGGCAATATTAACGTGTACAGCAAAGACACACTGTCCTTTGTCAATTGGTAAATACTATAATTATAAGGCCTGGTAAATAACAGGCGCTCCCTGTCATTGGTTGGGAAAAAGTTTACCTGCTCCGGCTTATAATAAAAAGCCTCGTTTCTTTTATTATAGGAAAAGTCTTCACGGATATTTTTTTCACCATCGTACACTTTCAGCTCGTAGCCTGTATTGTCAGCAAATTTCCTGTTGGCAAAGATGTAGCTGTAAGCCCACCAGTTATTGAAGATAGTGGGTGCTACCAATGCCAAGCTGAAATCTTTTAACCGCTGTATTTTCTCTTTATGAATATCGGACAGATCATAATAGGCCGACCAGGTAAATCTTGCAAATGACCTGTTGGTAGGGTCTTCCATCATTTTCTCTATTTCGGCAGGCGAGAAGCTGAAGTTTTTATTACTGCCCGAAATAAACAGGGCATTCCTGCTTTTGTCTAACTGAATAGTTTTGATAGTGCAATTCGACGGCCTGTATTTCTTTATAAACTTTCCTTTTTTATCAAAAAAATAAATAAAATTGGTATCCGCATCCCAAATGATAAAATAGTCATCAGATACAACCAGTTGCCTGATTCTTCCAAAAAGGCTTTTCTTTGTTGTTTCTAATGGTATATAGTTTATTTCTTCAAATATCTTTGACGCTGGCGCACCTGTAGCAAAGGAGGGCTGAAAATACAGATCACGGGTACTTTGACCCGAAGCAGTATAATATACTATAAAGCAAAAAATCGCTATCCATTTTCTCATAAAGCTTTGACGCCTTAAAAAAGCTTTTCCTGCAAAAATTTTAGCATTTTTCTATACATACGCTATAAAACATTAAAGACCCGCTGTAAAAACAGCAGGTCTTTAAATGATTGCCAAAATTTATAAGAAACTATTAAACTTTCTATTGTTTTAAAAGTCTGTTATTGTTTGCCATTAAATGAATAACTAAGCGTGATACCATAAGTACGCGGATCACCAAGCACCCCGGCATAATGGCCTGCATTACCGCCTGCCGGTAATAGCTGTTCATAATAATCCTCATTTAAAAGGTTGCGGCCCCATATAAATGCAGAGAATCCTTTTGTTGCCTTAAAACCAAGCCTTGCATTCAGCAATCCGTAACCGGGAACGTTCAGGTAAGCCGATGGTGAAGGGCTTGATGAAAAACCGGAACGGGCAAAAAAGTCGGTCCCTATAAAGAACCTGTTGGCCCGGCCAAACAGGGATGAGGGGGTGGAGTACTCACCACCCAAAGAACCCGACCACTTTGAAATGCCGGGCAGCGAACCACCTGAAATATCTTTAAACGCTACCTGTACACCCTGAGAATTGGTAGTCCCTGTTTCTTCCAAGGGTAAAGGCGCATTGGTAAATTTTACATAAGTGCCTTCGGAGTAGCTAACGGCACCATAAAAGTTAAAGTGATAGTTCAACCTGTAAGATGCATCGGCCTCAACACCTCTTACCCTTACTTTATCAGCATTAGCGATATAACCCCTGTTTACGCCCAGCTCCGGCGATTGTACATTGGTCTGATAGTCTTTGATATCAGAATTATAAGCCGCTACATTGAAAGTAAGATCTTCGGTTAAAGTTGTTTTTATACCCAGCTCATAGTGCCTCGTGTATTCGGGTCTTATTACTGCCAGATCAGTTGCCGGCTGCCCGTTTACTGTAGGCAGGCCCGCCACATTTACACCTACAGGCTTATAGCTTGTAGAAAAAGTCCCATAAGCATTGATTTTTCTGGAAGGACGATAGGCAAGCGTTACATGGTAAGTGGCATTTCTTTCATAAGCATCCGCATCATAATACTGGCTGCTGTACACCCCATTTTTTAATGCTAACAGTGCTGCATCCGTTGTTTCCAAACCTCCGTAAGCCGTACGGTTATATACCACTACTTTTTCGTCGTAGTTGAGCCTTATGCCCGGTTGTATATGAAGATGATTGGCAACCTCCCAGTCCACATTGGCAAATATTGCCGCACTTTTTGACCTGATAGATGAGTTGGTACGAATACCGTATCCTTCAAACAAACCGGGTGTTTTCCATAACGTGCTGTTAGAGCTTTGCGAAAAACGCCATTGGTCTCTGCCAGACTCTTCAGTTCCCGTAACCTTTACCTCCTGGCCAAGGTAGAATATACCAATCACGCCGCTCAGCTTATCGGTAATATCGCCGGCATATCTTAGTTCCTGTGAAATGCTCTTATGCTTTGCAGGGTTCTGCGACTTTGACAAAGCCTGAAGGCCGGTAAAGTCCCTGTCGTTGGAAGGTTCCCACACCCAATAGCGCCATGCAGTGGTAGCGGTAAGCGTACCCTGCCCTAATTTACTGTCTATATTAACAGACGCGCCACCAATTTCATTACCGGAGTTCCAGGGAGTATCGTGGTCTATAACACGTAAAAACGCATCGGGCTGACCAGTTTTGGAATTAATATTGGGCAGGGTATAATTCAAATCGGAAATAATAGCATTGAACTGCCGGTATGCCGCCCTTTGAGTGGTCACCACGCCCGCTACTATCTGCGCATAACCATCGGGTTTTTGCTTATTATATTCCCCCGCCAATGTAATTGCTGTATTGTCCGATACATTGTATAAGAACTGGCCGCGCAAACCAAGATTATTAATATCATTGGTATATTTATCAGTACGGATATTTTTTATTACACCATCGCGCTGCGTTCCTGAAAAAGATATGCGGGCCGCTAATTTTTCTGTAAGGGGTCCTGTTACAGAAGCCTTAGCTTGTATAAAGCCATAGTTGCCATAACTTACTTCCAGGTTACCGCCGGGCACAAAACTGGGCTTGCGCGTGGTTATATTAATAGCCCCGGCGGTGGTGTTCTTACCAAACAATGTGCCCTGCGGGCCTCTTAATACCTCTATTCTTTCTACGTCAATAAAATCAAGCGTTGCAACAGCGGGCCTTGCATAGTACACACCATCCACGTAATAGCCCACGCCAGGATCAAGGCCGTCATTGGTAAGTCCAAATGGCGAGCCCAGGCCCCGTATATTCACTCCCGTATTCCGTGGATTGGATGTGTACATTTGCAGGGAAGGCACAAACTCCTTTACACGGGTAACATTAAAAGCTCCCGACTCTTCAATTTGCTTGCCTCCTACTACTGATACAGCAATAGGTACATCCTGCGACAACTCCCTTCTTCTTCTTGAAGTAATAATAACGGTATCGGTTTGATATAGTATCTGTAACCTTATAATAAGCGTATCATCTAAAGATCGCACGGTAATATTCCGGGGTGCATAATTTATTGAGGAGGCTGTAATAGAAAAAGGTATTTTAGGAACCGGCGATAAAGTAAAAAAGCCCGACGCATCGGTAGACACCCCCTGTGTAGTACCCCTTATGATAATGCTGGCCCCGGACAAAGGTTCGTTGCTTTCATTTACCACACGGCCTGTAAGCTGTGCATATATAAATGCAGGAAGCAGGTTAAGCGTAAGCAGTATAAGCATTTGCTGATATTTGGTTTTCTTATTCATTGTTCAGAATTTTAGTAAGATGTAGTTAATAAAATTTTTGGCGTAAAAAGCAATAGAAGCGCTTAATTAGTCTATTAAACAGATAGACTAATAGTTTAAAAAAAAGTCCTTTGAATTAATCATGTCATGCAGAGCCGCATGAGCAGTATGTGTTACAACAACACGAACAGTAATGATTTTTTGTATGCATAAATTTTAAATGAGGAGGCAAATATAGAAGAAATTTATTAGTCCACAAAATTAGTGGAATAATAAATTTTACTACTATATCTAATGTATGTACCATAACGCAAATTGTGAATGTTCTAAATATCGTACATCCTGATCATTAATTAATATTGTTCCGTTAGGAACAAAATGTATATAGAAAAAACGTCCATCCAAATGTGGTGCCCCGTACGGGGCACAAGAAGTTTCATTCTATCAACGTTTTATCGCTACGCGATATTTAGAGCATCTAAAATACACATTATTTACAACCACCGTTTTCGCATGATTTAATCCCATATCTTAATATTTGATCTACCTGTGGACCTTTTTGCTTAACTAAATGACATTGCCCCCCAGGGGGAGCACATGTAGCATCTCACAAAAAACGACAAGTTAAAAGATGTATTCACACCATAGCTCCCGGAACAGTACAAGAATCACCCCCTGAGAAACACTTTACACGAACCTCATGGGATACATAGTTTTGATTTTCCCTTTTACTATCTTTTTAAGCTTTGCTGCTATTAGTTCCTTAGTAAGTGGTTTTAGATAATCCAGATATAAAATCCCCTCTGTGTGGTCATATTCGTGCTGTATCATTCTTGCAGTTGTTCCGCTAAATGTACGTATCTGTTGTTCAAAGTCTTTGTTATAATATTCTATGGTAATTGCCCAAGGCCTTTTTATTGGTTGCAATAAGTTGGGGATACTCAAACAGCCTTCTTCATCTTCCCAAAGTGGTCCAGAACGTTCAATAATTTTTGCGTTGATAAAGGTTTCCTTTATACCACAATCATTATTATCGAAATAAATTTCCCGGTCCTGCTTATTAAGATTATCAAAGGTCGTTTTACTGTCAACAATAAATAACCTGACAGGAAGCCCGATTTGTGGAGATGCCAATCCACAGCCATTGGCGTTTTTCATCGTTTCCCACATATCAATAATCAAGTTGTCTAATCCGGGATAATCTCTTTCTATATAGTTGCATTGCTGCTTTAAAATGCTGTGCCCGTATGCTAAAATAGCCCGTTTCATTCTTTAGATTTTATTGCAAAGGTCTAAAGAACAAACACAGCAGGCAATGAACCTATGTTAAGTAATTTGCCTGCGTATGCGGCTCAACCCCTGGGGTGTTATGCCGAGGTAGGAAGCTACATATTTTAACGGGATGAATTTCAAGATGCCAGGTTGCTCACTAAATAAATTCAGATAACGCTCTTTGGCGGTATGCTTTAAAAGGGATAATTCCCTTTTGCTTTTGGCCAGGAATAATTTTTCAGATATGATACGTCCTAAATAATTTCCGGCATTGGTTTGTGCATACACTTTTTGCAGATCAGCATAAGATATTTGCCAGACAATAGTTTCTGCTAATGCCTGCAATTCGTACTCAGACGGTGTTTGTGTGAGAAAAGAGTTATATGCACAGGTAAATTCTTTATCAAAGCAAAAATTAAAAGTCAATTCGTCCCTATTGCCGTCCGGGTCTTCAGGAATATAAAAACGAACGATACCTGTTTCAACGAATGAAAGATAGTTTTCCGTTTCGCCATGCCGTGTAATAACCTGGTTTTTGGCAAAAACTTTCCTGTCAAAATGTGACGCTATAAATTCCCATTCTGTTTCCTGTAATTTTATTATCCGTTCGTAATATTCCCTGATGTGTCCCATTCTGATAAAGGTTTACCGGTACAACAAAATTACACAACCTATCCAATCCATCAATACCGAAAGTGCGTAAGGTGTGTGAGGTGTCCCTCGCCTCACACTCTTATTGTATCACCTCATAGCGATGGGTAAACACACAAAAAGGGAGATTTGTCATACATGCTGCTGAAAATCTTTTTCCTTTTCAGGCTGTACAATCCTTTAACATACAAATAAAATACCCTAAGAAAAATCAGAGAAAGAGCGCCCTGTAAATAGTAATGCTGCTCATAATAATAACCAGTACACCTACAATAAAAAACATCTTTTTTACAGGAAGTCTTGAAGTAAGCATGGCCGAAAAAGGCGCAGTAATAATACCACCTATAAGCAGGCCTGCTACTATGTTCCAATGATGAATACCGATTGTAATAATAAAAGTAACAGCGCTGGTAATGGTTAGTATGAACTTGGCAACAGTAGAGCTGCCCACAACATAACGCGGTGTTCTTCCGTTTTTAATGAACGTTCCGGTAACCAAGGGGCCCCAGCCACCGCCGCCAAAGGAATCTATAAAACCGCCTACCAACCCTAAAAGCGGGATATTGGTTTTTCTGCGTTTTCCTATCACTTCCTTTTTTGATTTGAATACATTCATCAATATTCTTACGCCAAGATACAGTGTGTAGGCAGCAATAAACGGCTTGGTGATAGCGGCATATTTTTCACCAACATAGGTTAAAAGAACAGCACCTATAATGGCGCCTATAATAGCAGGCAGGGCAAGCACCTTTACTAATTTTTTATTGACATTGCCTAACCGTATGTGGCTAATACTTCCGGCTGCAGTAGTAAAAGACTCTGCAGAGTGAATACTGGCGCTTACCACGGGTGGGGGAACATTCAGCATTAATAAAATGGTAGTACATATTACACCGTATCCCATGCCCATGGAACCGGCAACAATTTCTGCAAGAAAGCCAGCCAGCAGCATCCAGTAAAAAAGGTGATGGTCTTTGTTTAAAGCCTGAAGAATAGGCTCCACCAGGCCGAAAGCATAAAGTGCATATACACTTATGCCTACCAAAAGAATAATACCCAGGATAATTAAATACCAGTTGGTGCTCTTCTGGGCTTTGGCAACCACATCAGCAGATTCAACTATTTCAGCAATAGCTTCATTGCCCGTTTCAAACTCTTTTAAGGCCTCATCGGGACTCTCAACCAGGGAGCGTGTTACCTTATTCAGCACTTTTACCTTTTGCTCAAAATCGCCGGAAAGCTTGTTTCGTAAGGCCTGCATATTGTTCAGCACATCATCCATCTCTTCCGGAATTGTATCTGCCAGGATCTCCTTTAACCGCTTGGCTATTGTAGGTGATTTACCATTTGTGGAAATGGCAATCTTTAAGTTTCCTTTTTTTACTACAGAGCCTAAATAAAAATCGCAAAGCTCGGGTTTATCTGCTACGTTCACCAATTTCTCACAGGCTTCCGCATCCTGCCTTATTTTACAGGCTGTTTCCAGGTTGTTTACAGCAGCAATTACCAGGCTTGCCCCGGCTATATCTTCTTTCTGATAAGCCCTTTGCTCCAAAACGATATGGGGATAAGAAGCGGCAAATGCTTTAACAGCATCGCTTATTTCAATAGCTACCAGCTTTATTTGCGTTGCCGGCGCATTGTTAACAACAGCCTGTAATTTTTCAAGACCGATATTACCCCCGCCTATGATCAGCAGCCTTAACTGCTCCAGCTTTAGAAATACGGGAAAAAGATTGTTGCCAACCTCGCTCCCTTTCGCCCGGGAGAAAGAGGAAGACTCATTTGTGTATATTGGATCGTTGCTCAAATGATGTACAGTGTACGATGTGAGAAGTACGAATTAGTTATAATAAAAATTATTTTTTTAAATTCTTTAAAATCTTACTTACAGAATCTTTATGGGAAAAGCTTTCTTTACTGGCTACCTCGCTTTGGTTATACACCAGCGAACCAGCAGGCACGCCAAAAGTAATCCAGGCATTTCCCCCGATAACGCTATCACGACCAACCGTAATATTCCCGAGAATAGTAGCGCCAGAATAGATAACAACATTATCTTCGATAGTTGGATGACGCTTTGCCTGCTTTTTGGCTTTTGCAGAATTTAATGCACCAATGGTTACGCCCTGATACATGCGCACATCGTTTCCTATAACAGATGTTTCTCCTATAACAACGCCTGTACCATGGTCAATGAAAAAGTTGGCCCCAATTGTAGCATACGGATGAATATCAATACCGGTTTTGCTATGTGCATATTCGGCAAAAATTCTTGGCAATACACGAATACCCTGCTTGCGCAATTGGTTAGAAATTCTATAAACCGTAATAGCATAGAAGCCCGGATAAGTTTGTAATATCTGGCTTATATTCAGTGCAGCCGGGTCGTTGGCTACAAACGCTTCAGCATCTTTTTGCAATGATGCATATAATGCTGGCAGCGCCTCAAAAAAAGCGTCGGCCTGCGCTTGCGACTTTGCGCCATCGCCCACCACATCATATATCAACGTAGCTAAATGACTTTTGAGCGCGTATAATCCTTTTTCCAGGTCGCTTTCCTTTTGGTTCACACCGGTTTTAGGAATGAACAGGAAGCCAAAAATATCATCTACAAACTGATGCGCCAGGTCTTTATCGGGCAGATTGCCTATTTTGGCATTGTTTTGTAATAATTGCTTTATAAAATTTTTGTTGCTCATTTTTTTCATTAGTTGATGGCTCATGGTTGATAGTTCATGGTTTGTATATGAACCATTAACTATGAACTATATGCCAGTTAAAGAATCCACTTGCGATAAGAGAAATCACCAAAGGTTTCATTTTCCTTTTTCTCCTTCTGGTATACGCCAAATAATTCATCCAGTGTTTCCAGTATCTGTCCTTCGTCAAGGCTTTCTTTATATTTTGTATTTAATCTTAACCCTAACCTGTCTCCTCCAATATGCAGGTTATACTTTCCATAAGCGGTACCCACAAAACCTATTTCAGCATTGGGAGAACGGCCACAACCATTAGGGCAGCCTGTCATACGCAATACAATATTATCGTTCTGCATCTGGTGTTTATCTAACAAGGGTTCTATCTTTGAAATCAGTGTGGGCAGGTAACGCTGTGCTTCTGCCAGCGCCAGGCCACAGGTATTAAATGCTACACAGGCAATTGCATTTTTTCGTAGCGCGCCTGCATTTTCAGTATGCTCAATAATTCCGTACTCATTTAGCAGCGCTTCTATAGCAGGCTTATCTGCATTCTTAATATCAGTGAGAATGACATTCTGGTTGGCAGTAAAATGGAAATTACATTTTCCAAGCGCTGCAATTTTATAAAGGCCTTCTTTGAGCTTTATTTTTTCATCATCCAATACCCTCCCGCTTTCGACAAACACTGTATAGTGCCAGTTGCCTTTATAATCCTGCAGCCAGCCATACCTGTCCTGCCGCTGCGTAAATTCGAAGGGCTTTGCCGGTTCAAGCCTGAAGCCGCAACGCTTTTCAACTTCCTCACGGTACTTATCTATTCCCAGCTTATCAATAGTATATTTTAGGCGGGATTGCTTCCTGTCGCTACGGTTACCAAAATCTCTTTGTACAGTAATGATCTCATAAACCGCTTTTAATATTTTCTGCTCATCATTTTCAACAAATCCCATCACCGATGCCAAACGCGCATAAGTATTAGGATTACCATGAGTACTTCCCAGTCCACCCCCTGCGCCTATGTTAAATCCGAGCAGTTTATCATTTTCAATGATCGCTATTAATACTACATCGTTTATAAAAATATCAACATCATTATTCGGAGGAATAGCGATACCTACTTTCAACTTACGCGGCAGGTACTTATCCTTATATAAGGGATCATCCTCTGTTTTTTCGCTCAGCCTTTCTTCATCCAGCCATATCTCATACCATGCACGGGTTTTAGGCTTCGCCATTTCACTGATCTTAGCGGCATACTGGAATACCTCATCATACACCGGAGACTCTGCGGGATTAGAAGTACAGCATACGTTACGGTTTACATCGCCACAGGTTGCAATTGAATCCAATCCCGCGAGATTGAAGGATTGCATGGTAGGCTTTATGTGCGACTTTAAAATACCATGCAGCTGTATGGTTTGGCGGGTAGTAATTTTTATCACGCCCGTTGTATGCTCACCGGCAACATGGTGCAGAGTAATCCATTGATCAGGTTTCAATAAACCTCCCGGCAGTCGCAGCCGAAGCATAAAAGAATACAGCCATTCCAGCTTTTTCATACTGCGCTCTTCGCGGCGGTCCCGGTCATCCTGCTGATACATTCCATGAAACTTGGTAAGGCTGGTATCGTCTTCGCGTACAGCGCCGGTATAATTATCCAGCAGGCTCTCTTTTAAAGTTCCCCGCAAACCATCGCTGGCAATTTTAATTTTTTCTGTCGATGATAAATTAGGTAGTTCGCTCATTTGGCCCATCCCCGACCCTTCCCAAAGGGAAGAGAGTTTTTTAATGTTATCTAATATTGTTCTTTCCTGCTATCCTCCCCTTTGGGGAGTTAGAGGGGCTTTAATATACATCCTTTTCCCAACGTCCTTCTTCTACTAACTGGTGCAAATATTTTTCAGCTTCCGCTTCACTTTTATTGCCATATTCTTTAAAAATATCTACCAGCGTTTTTTCTACGTCTTTACTGGTTGGTTCGCGCTTGCCGCTAATATACATATACGCTCCATTCTGCAGCCAGTCATACAGCTCAGCGCCTTTCTCTTTCATCCGGTGCTGCACATATATTTTTTCTTTCTGGTCCCGTGAAAAAGCTACATCAAGATTTGTCAGCACTCCCGTTTGCAAATAATCCTGCAGCTCCGTCTGGTATAGGAAGTCTGTAACAAAATGCTGCTCTCCAAAGAACAGCCAGTTACGGCCGTCCGCGCCCGAAGCATCTCTTTCTGCTATAAAAGAGCGGAAAGGAGCAATCCCTGTTCCGGGGCCGATCATAATCACATCTTTTTCCTGGGCTGGTAGCCTGAAGTGTTTTTGCTTCTGTATAAAGAATTCAAATTGTGTATCTACTGGTGCAGTTGAAAAGAACTCACTGCAAACCCCGGTACGTTTTTCATCCTCTACATAAAACTCATCTTTGCTTACCGTAACATGAATTTCGTTCAACCCATGGCTTGCGGGAGATGACGAAACAGAATACATCCTTGGTGCCTGCGCTGTTAATATTTTTATGATCTCCTCAAACATAGCGGCATCCTTAACCGGATACTTTTTCAGCAGGTCCGGAATACTTAGTCTTGCATCTTCCGGAATCTCATGCCCTGTGATAGCAGCATATTGCTTTATAGTTGATTTAAGCGGATAAAGAATATTCAAATGCTTTTTTAAAAGCTCCTCAACAGATGCCGTTACTTTAGCTGTTTGTATTTCTTTATTTGCATCAATACCGGTGAGTTGAATGATCTCCTGCACAGCCTCATCGCAGTTAGGCGGTATAATGCCCAGTGCATCCCCTGGTACATATTCAAGATCTTCTTCCGTACTGATCTCAATATGATAGGTTTCTTTATTACTGCCACGGTCATTCAGATTGATGCTGGTTACAATAGTTCCCTTATAATGCTTTTTACCTGCAGGCTTTTTCTCTTCGGCGGGAGCAGCCACTGCAATAGCAGGCACGCTTCCTACATTTGTTTGTAAAGCAGCCGCAACATTGTCAATCCAGTGCAAAGCATCTTCTTCATAGTCTACATCACATTTTTTCAGCGGTAAAATACGATGGGCGCCTAATGCTTCCAGTCTTGCATCCACATCTTCGCCGGTTTTACAAAACTGGGCATAAGACGTGTCGCCCAGGGCCAGCACACCAAACTTCATCTTTTTCAAATTAACCTGCGACTCATGAATATGATCATAAAACTTTTTAGCCAGGATAGGAGGCTCTCCTTCGCCTTGTGTGCTGATCACTACAAAGAAGTATTCTTCTTTTGCGAGATCACTGAACCGGTACTGATCTAACCCGGCCAGCTTTACTGTTACACCTTTTTTCTTGGCAATACCGGCCAACTGTGTAGCCAGCTTTTTTGAATTGCCCGTTTCAGTACCGTAAACAAGCGTAATTTTTTTATTGATGGCAGCAGATACTGCACCTGCCGGAACAGCTCCCTGTAAAGCTCCGGCCTGTCCTGCAATATAGCCGTTCAGCCAGATGAGCTCTTCACGCGAAAGTGTGGATGTAAATTCTTTTATCTTCTGCAGCTTATCTTCAGATAACATGCTTTATTGGTTTATTAAGTTCGTTTATATTTTGAATACCTTCTCCTACCGATGCAAAGTATTGTTGCTCATGGTCACTGTTCTTTAACCACCTGAACTGCTGGTGCAGCGCTACTACTTTTCCAATAATAACCAGCGATGGAGAAGCAAATTCTTTACCTATCAGCCGGGCCTCATAATCATAAATATTACATTCATGAATGTGCTGGTAACAGGTAGTTGCCTGTTCAGCTACTGCCAAATGAACCTCTTTGCTGATACCAAATTGCAGCAGCTTTTGCACAACACCAGGCAAAGCAGAAGAGGACATATAAAACACCAGGGTATCATTAGTCCGGGCAAGCTCCTGCCAATGCGTATCGGTTACCACATCAGATTTATAATAGGTTAAAAACCGGACAGATGTTGCGTAGCCACGCGCCGTTAAAGGCATTCCGGCATAGGCAGCAGCGCCTAAGGCAGCTGTTACTCCTGGTATAATTTCGTAAGGAATTTTATTTTCGACCAGTGTTTGCAGCTCATCTAAAATATTGGAAAAGATAGAAACATCTCCGCCTTTTAAGCGCACCACTCTTTTTCCCTGGAGTGCATATTTTACCATAAGCTGGTTGATGACCTGTTGCGGAGTGGAAATATTGTTTCTGCACTCTTTTCCAACACGCACAATCTCTGCATCCGGTGCAACATAACGATGCAGGATCACTTCGCTTACCAGGCGATCAATTAACACTACATCAGCCTCTCTTAAAGCATTCGCAGCCTTAACCGTGATCAGATCCGGGTCGCCGGGGCCTGCAGCAGCTATTATTACCGTACCTGCTCCTGAAGGTCCGTGATCAGAAAGGTTCTTTGTATAATGAGGAATGATCATTTTATAGTTTTCGTAATAAGCAATTTTCCATCAACCATCAGGATAGCAACACCGCAGCTACCGTACTGTTGCTGGTTTCATCAACCAATATTGCATTTCCGTAATCACTTATCCTGTCAAACGGATCATAAACAAGAGGTTGCGCTGTTTTAATTTTTGCCTTAACTACCTCATTCAGTTTTACATTATCAGTAACCGCTGTATGCTCCAATGTGTTTACGTCCAGCTTATATTCTATTTCCTTAACAATGGTTCGTAACAACCTTCCTTTGTGTTGCAGAAAATATTTATTTCCCTGGATCAAAGGCTTATTATCCAGCCAGCACAACAGTACTTCAATCTCACTTTCTACTTTAGGCTGATTGTCAGAATGAACAAAAGTATCGCCACGGCTGATATCTATATCATCTGCCAGGTGCAGCACCACAGCCTGCGGAGCAAAAGCTTCTTCCACTTCTTCACCGGCAATTTCTATCTTGGAAAGAGTGGTTTCTATACCTGCGGGTAATACAGTTATTTTATCGCCTTTTTTATAAATACCGCTTACTATTTCCCCGGCATAACCGCGGTAATCATGCAGCTCTTTGGTTTGAGGGCGAATAACATACTGCACCTGGAAACGGGGATCAGCATGGTTGATATCTTCTGACACTTCTACTTCTTCTAGGAATTGCAGCAAAGGACTGCCGGTGTACCATGGCATGTTTGCAGAAGGCGCTACAATATTGTCGCCATGCAAGGCTGCAATAGGAATATAGGTAACATTGCTTAAACCCAGCTGGGCAGCTACTTTTTCGTAGTCCGCTTTTATTTCATTGTAACGGGCTTCAGAAAAATCTGCCAGGTCCATTTTATTGATAGCCACTACTACATGCGGCATCTTTAATAAAGAAGCAATGATAGAATGGCGGCGTGTTTGTTCAATAACGCCGGCACGCGCATCAATTAAAATAATGATAAGGCTTGAATTAGATGCGCCGGTGATCATATTGCGGGTGTACTGCACATGGCCTGGGGCATCGGCTATAATGAACTTTCTTTGGGGCGTGTTGAAATAGCGATAAGCTACATCAATAGTAATTCCCTGCTCACGCTCGGCACGCAGCCCGTCTGTAAGCAATGCCAGGTCAATACCATCAGCATTTTTATTTTTGGATTGCTTTTCCAATGCTTCCAGCTGATCCACCAAAATGCTTTTGCTATCGTACAGCAAACGGCCTATCAATGTGCTTTTGCCATCATCCACGCTGCCTGCGGTTATAAAACGTAGTATGTCCATTTTAAGTTGAAAAGTTTACAGGTTGAAATGTTGATAAGGTTACGATCCTTTGGACTTCCGTTCCAAATACGAGATATACCCATTCAGCAACCTTTCTACCTTTGTTATTTTATTCCTGAATATTTCTATTTAATTAATTCTAACACTTCATCAGGTGTGTAAACCGAAATCCCGGCTTTCGCGAAATCGGCTACATCTCTTGTCGCTATTGCAAATACATTTTTTATTGTACCTGCACATAAAATCTGAATTGCATCTTCAAAATCTTTGTATTGAGAGCGTGTCGCTTTCCTTAGCACATCAACTGTAACCGGAATGATTTCGAGGTAATCCATTACCTGATCAAGTACCTTACGCAGTTCACTCTCCTTGTAAACCTTTTTTAAAATATAATGAGCTGTAGCAATTGCATGCGAGGAAGCATAAAGTTTTACTTTCTTTTTATCCGCCAAATTAAAGAGCAATAAAGCCGTCTGTCCAAAGGGCTTTCGCTGCGAAACAAAGTCGATAATAATATTGGTATCAATAAAAATATGCTTCAACTTTACAGTTTATATTTCTTTGAATAATACTCATCCAGCGCCTGCTTATCGTCAAATCCGTCAGGAAGAGGTAAACTCCCTGCTATTTTTTTAAGCCGGGGCGAAATATCTTCTTCTGGTAAACGCTGATCAGTAACCCGTTCCAGATACTTTTCCACCATTTCAGAAAGGCTGCGCTGTGTACCTTTTGCATATACTTTTGCCCGCTCTATTATCGACTTATCTATTGTTAAAGTAAGCTTTGTTGTCATAGCACGTGTATTTTACACAAAAATACGTGTTTCTTTTACAAGCTAAAAATATCCTCCTTTCTTCCTGTCTTCCATTGCGGCTTCAGTAACACGGTCGTCAATACGGGTTTCGCCACGTTCGGAAATACGGGTAGCCATGATCTCGTTCACCACTTCATCCAATGTTGAAGCCGCGGACTCTACCGCAGCCGTACAGGTCATATCACCAACGGTACGATAACGCACGCGCTTGTTTACGATCACATCGTCCTCATCTATTGTAATAAAATCTGAAACAGCAATTAACTGGCCTTCATGCACCAACACTTCCCTGTCGTGCGCAAAATAGATAGAAGGCAGCTGTACTTTTTCCTTCTTAATATAGCTCCACACATCCAGCTCTGTCCAGTTGCTGATAGGGAACACCCTAACGTTTTCTCCTTTATGGATCCGGCCATTGTATATATTCCAGAGCTCAGGTCTTTGTAATTTGGGATCCCACTGGCCAAATTCATCACGTACCGAAAAGATCCTTTCTTTAGCTCGGGCCTTTTCTTCATCCCTGCGGGCGCCACCAATACAGGCATCGAATTTAAACTCTTCAATTGTATCTAAAAGGGTATGTGTCTGCAACCAGTTGCGGCTGGCAAACTTGCCTTTAGGCTCTGTAAGTTTTTTTTCCCGGATGGTATCTTCTACCTTTCTTACAATCAGCTCTGCTCCTAATTCCTTAGCCAGGTTATCACGATATTCCAATGCCTCCGGGAAGTTATGCCCGGTATCTATATGCACAAGGGGAAAAGGAATTTTCCCGGGTGCAAAAGCTTTTTTGGCCAGCTGCACCAAAGTGATGGAATCCTTACCTCCACTGAAAAGTAAAGCAGGCTTTTCAAACTGCGCAGCTACCTCGCGCATAATAAAAACGCCTTCTGCTTCTAATTGCTCTAAATAATCAAGCCCCCTAATCCCCGGGGAGGGAGTAGCAGTGCTTGTTTTGCTAATATTCATATAAATTATTAAAAGTCTTCAATTCGGGTTTTCATACATTTACTACGGCAGTATCAGTTGTTCCTCCTTTGGGGGCTAAGGGGCTATGAAGGCCGCATTCTTTATGCGATACTTCCCACCACCAGCGGCCGGCACGCGCATCTTCCCCCGGCTCGATAGCGCGGGTACAGGGCGCACAGCCAATACTGATAAAACCTTTGTCGTGCAAAGGGTTATAGGGTATATTGTTTTCCTTAATATAATCAATCATCTCTTCGTATGTCCAGTGAATCAGGGGATTGAATTTGTAAAGCCGGCGGGCCTCATCCCATTCCAGCATTTTCATATCCTTCCTGTTATCCGATTGCTCTGCACGCAAACCGGTGATCCATACTGCAGCGCCTTCCAGTGCGCGGTTCAGGGGTTTCACTTTCCTTATAAAGCAGCATTCCTTACGGTTTTCAACCGATTCAAAGAAAGCGTTCACGCCCTTTTCGTTTACAAATTTTTCAACATCGGGTGCTTCCGGAAAATACACCTGGATATTGATCTTATACCGGGCATTTGTTTTCTCAAGTAAATCATAATGCTCATAAAACAGGCGACCTGTATCGAGCGTAAAAATTTTTACAGGCAGGTGATTGCGGGCAATTACATGGGTAAGTACCTGGTCCTCCTGTCCTAATGATGTAGAAAATACAACACCTTGCGGAAAAGCCTGTGTTACTAAAGCAATCGCTTCATTCAGCGATGCGTTTTCTATTTCCTGTATTTGAGTTTCCGAGAACATTTGTCTGGTTGATAGACGATAGTCCATGGACCATAGTTTATGGTCCATGGACTATAAACTAAATATTAGGTTGCGGCGTATAACGTAAGTAAGGTTTTACTTCTTTTACACCTTTAGGGAATTTTTTTATTGCATCTTCAGTGCTGATAGAAGGCACTACAATTACATCTTCACCATGCTGCCAGTCTGCCGGCGTAGCTACGCTTTCATACGCTGTTAACTGCAATGAATCCAGCACACGCAGCACTTCATTGAAGTTTCTGCCTGTAGAAGCAGGGTAAGTAATGATCAGCTTGATCTTTTTATCGGGCCCAATGATGAATAAGGAACGCACGGTAGCTTTTTCAGAAGCATTGGGGTGGATCATATCATACAAAGTAGCTATATTCCTGTCAGGATCAGCAAGAATAGGGAATTCTACCGAACAGTTTTGAGTTTCGTTGATATCGCTTTTCCAGCCAATATGGCTATCCAGCGGATCTACACTAACCGCTAATACTTTGGTATTGCGTTTTGCAAACTCTTCTTTCAATAAAGCTGTTTTACCTAATTCAGTGGTACAAACAGGAGTAAAATCTGCCGGGTGAGAGAATAATATTCCCCAGCCATCTCCTAAAAACTCATGAAATTTTACTTCACCTTCGGTGGATTGCGCCGTAAAATCGGGTGCAATATCGCCTAATCTTAATGACATGCTTAAAAAAATTTTATAGTTAAAAAATTAGTTTCAAAAACCTACCAAGAAAGTAGACTATTACCCCAAAAAAAATCGGGCCCGCAAGATAGTATATTTTTTTGATAGACTATTAAATTTTTTGAAAAACACTTCAAAGCGTTAGTCCTTCAAATCGGCCAAAGTCCTGTTTTCCAGGATAGCCAGGGTAGCATCACGTACCTGCTTCATTACATCGTGCAGGCCGCAGTGTTTTTCATCGCAGTTATTACATCGTTCATAAAAATTCAGGCTTACACAGGGCAGCATGGCTATGGGCCCGTCTATAAGCCGGATAATTTTTGTCATTTTAACCGAGGACGGCTTTACTTTAAAAAAATACCCGCCGCCTTTACCTTTTTTACTGTCCAGGATATCGGCTTTTTTTAATTCAAGCAAAATATTCTCTAAAAATTTTAAAGGTATTTTTTTCTCTTCTGCTATTTCGGAAATCAAAACAGGCCCCTCCTTTTCCCTGTCAGCAAGGTAGGAAAGCGCTTTAAATGCGTATTGTGACTTTTTCGTAAGCATAACAAGTAGTCTACGAATTTAATGAACTACTTTGAGTATTATGCTTTTTATTTTTTAAAACATTGGTTAAAGTCCATTCTACTTTGGTATTAAACGGTTGTTTTCGTACCGGGCAATCGGGTTTCATGCAAATAGGGCATTGGGGGCCTTCATCGCAACCATCTGAATGAACAAACAGCTCCAATGACTCTCCATATTCTTTTCTTATAATATCTGAAAAAATATCTACTTCCCCGTGGGCGTCTTTCACTGTAAAATACCAGGGCAGCGTGAGGTGCGCATCTACATGAAAGATACTTCCGAATTTGATCACCCGTAAATTATGAAGGTCAACCCAGTTGCTGCGCCGGTGAGCATTAATCAGGCGTATCATTTCCATCAACAGATTGGTATCCGCTTCATCCATTATACCCGCAATGGACCTGCGGGTAATATTATACGATGTATATAGTATGAATACAGAAAGAATAATGGCTACCACGGCATCTACCCAGTTAAGCCCGGTAATATGTAAAATAACCAGCCCCGCTACAACCGCCAGGGTGGAATAAGTATCTGTTTGTAAATGCCTGCCGCTGGCTTCTAAAGCAAGCGATTTGTTCTTCCGGCCCCGGGCTACACAAAGCGCACCCAAAGCATAATTGGCTACAGCTGTAACCAAGATCAATACAATACCGAGGTCGGTTTTTTTAACTTCAGCGGGAACAATAAGCTTATGTACAGCTTCGTATAAAATAACAATACCGGCAACGCCAATCAGGGATCCTTCTATTGCTGCTGATACAAATTCTGCTTTACCATGCCCGTAAGGATGGTTCAAATCCCTGGGCCGGGCCGCAATATATAAACTGTACAGTCCCACAAGGCCTGCCACCACATTTACAATACTCTCCATTGCATCAGTTAATATAGCAACAGATGAAGTATAATACCAGGCTATAAACTTTATAACCAGTAAAACACCCGACACCAGTGCTACCCACTTCTGCATGCTGAGATTTTGTAACTGCGGAGAAGAGGGTTGCATCATTTTTAATTAGGGTATTTTTGATGAAAAAGAAGCTAAATAAAGAATAAGCAAATCCTGTGCTACCCTCTGCCCAGCCGCTTTAATATTTTACGCCTGAGCCTTGCGTAAAACTCTTTATTAAATAAGTTAGAGTCATGCATAGCCTTATAAATGAGGAAAACACCTATAGGCACTAATACAAAAGTAGAAAGCCATAAGCCTAAGAAAGCGCTCATTTCCATTTCTTTGGCCAGCTTTTCACCTCGTGTGGATACAAAGTAAAACACCATGAAAAAGATGATGGCAAATATCATAGGCGTTCCCAGGCCGCCTTTACGTATAATAGAGCCCAATGGCGCTCCTATCATAAATAATACTAAACATGCCATTGCGAGTGATATTTTTCTATGCCATTCTATTTTGTATTTCTGAAGGGTTTTTTCCTGTTCCAGAATATTGCTGGCATTCATATCAAGATTGCTGGCCAGCCCTTGCAGGATATTTAAAGCGCGGTCCCTTACACCCAGCCTTGCACTGTCCGGCAAAAGTGCATCAAAGCTGTCAGGATCTTTTTTAATCTTTTTTGGTGGTGCTGTTATTTTTTTAGCACTGTCTTTCTTAAGGCTGTCTGGCCGGGACATTTTGGCCGTATCCTTCACTGAACGGGCGTTAGAGTCCTTTTTCACAGCTGTTTTCATACTGCTTAAGGTATCAATATAAAATACGGGTTTGTTACGGGCCTGTCTTATGGAATCACGTCTTGCCCTTCTCCTGTCAGCGTCTGTCCTGGCTTTTTGCTTAACAGCGTCTTTCCTGGCCTGCCGTTTGATAGAATCCGCCTGCGCTTTCAGCTTTACAGAGTCTGCTTTTGCCTTAACTGAATCCTTAGCTTTTTTAACGCCCATATAGGCATCAATGTTTCCACGAAAGTTGAGTATAGAATCGGGAATTTTAATATTTTTTGTTACGCTATCCCTATAGTTTAAAACAGAGAAGTTTGAAAACATACTGCTTTCAAAATTTCTTGAAACCTCTTTATTGAACCTGGACATAGAGTCGATGGCCACATCAAGCTGGCGCATATTGTACATCTTCTCATTATTTACATTAGCGCTGTCATCCGACTTTCTAAACTTAAATGAGCTAATGTCCATCTGCATTTTGTACTCCTTAAACCCCAGCCTTATATAGTCTGTTACAGAGTCGCTCCGGCTGCCACGCTCCTGGTATTGCCATCCATTCTTAAATACAACATCCAGAAAACGCTTATCAGCAGAAGGTTTCATTACCCCGTCCCTGGCAATTAAAAAATTATCCTGCAGATTGCCGCCACCATCCTGGTACACAATTACATCCCTGATGATACTATCGTTAGGCTCTTTTTTACCGATCTTGATGGCAAACTTATCTATCCCGTCAAAAAAAACGCCCTCCTTTATGGCAAAAGCAGGCTTGGCCAGCACTATATCAGCCAGCAAAGTGCGCGATTTGAGGTTAGCTACCGGTATTACATAGTTTGAGAAAAGAAAGGCGCCCAGGCTGATAAATCCTGCCACTACAAACAAAGGCCTCATAAACCGCATTAAAGAAATACCAGCCGACTTAATAGCCACCAGCTCAAAGCTTTCGCCCAGGTTACCAAATGTCATAAGTGAGGATAACAACACCGAAAGCGGCAGCGCCAGGGGAATCAATACCGCACTTTGAAACCAGATGAATTTTAAAATAGTACCTGCATCTAATCCCTTACCCACAAAATCGTCTATCCACAGCCAGAAGAACTGCATAATGAGCACAAACAGGGTAATGAAGAAAGTGGCCACAAAAGGGCCAATAAAAGCTTTTATGATTAGTTTATCTAATTTCTTCACCTTCGTAATAATATCTTTACCGGATGCAATCAGCAAAAATACGTCTTTCGCCGCAGCATATAAAGCTTGTTACCAATGCAGAATGGATTTTAACAAAGAATGAAATCCTGGGGCACATAAAAACCGTATTTGAAGAACTTTATAAAGAGCAGCTGCCTTTGGTACAGTTGTCCCTTTTACCTGCCGAGGTATTGAGATCCGGCAGTAAAATTTCAAGGGGCGAAAATTACCTGGGATTGCCCTGGATTGTATTGGATCATCCCCGCCATTTTGTCAAAGGGAATATTTTTGCTATCCGTACGCTGTTCTGGTGGGGACGTTTTTTCAGCACGGCGCTGCACATTTCAGGGCATTGGCAGCAGTGGACAGCCCCAAAATTAGCCGCGGCCTTCCCCTCCCTGCAAAACAACAACCTGCATATATGCTGCAGCGGAGATGAGTGGGTACATGATGTTACCAGCACATCTTACCTGCCTGTTACTGATATGACGCAAAAAGAGTTTGAAAAAATACTGGCCGTAGCTCCTTTTGTAAAAATAGCCGCCTACACAAACATTATCCACATTGAAAATGCTGCTGAAATGCTAATGAAGCAGTTTGGATTCTTTACAGAAATTTTTCAAGAGAACGTATAAAAGATAACGGATTAACTATGATCAGCCCTAATTACCCAACCTGTGAAACAGGTCTTTTACCTGGTAATCCCAAAGCTGGGTCTGGTCTTTGATCTCCCTTTTCTCAGCAAAATCAGTAATTACCAGGATGGTCTGGTTGGTTATTTCAGATTTATCTATCCTGAACTCAAAATACTCTTCATTGGGTGCTCCTACCCAATGGAAACGGATGAATTTCTCCTCTTCCTCTTCCAGAACCTCAGCCTCTTCGTAGCTTCCGTTCCAGCCAAAATAAAACTTACCGTCACGTTCATCAACGTGCTCGGCAAACCACTCACCCAACCCGTTAGAGGTAGCTAAAAACTCATACAATATAGTTGGGGAGCAGCGAACGGGGTACTCCAATGTGAACTTCTGTTTACTCATCTTCACAAATATTAATACTCAATAAGCCGCAATTATATAAAATTTATCAAACAAACAAAATTTATTTTTATTTACCGAGGGCCAGGGCTGCTTTTCGGCAAAATTTCGCTCCCCAGCCGCAGCATTTCATGCTCCAGCAATAATGTAAGATAATACGCCTGCGAATGGTAGAAAAAGTTCGTTTTCCTGCTGGCAGCAAACAGGCCTTTTACGGGGTTAGGGAAGACAGATGTCATATTAGCCACAAAAAAATAAAATCCTTCCATATCCTCCGGCGATACAATGATACGCTCCGCGCCTCCTTCTCCCAGCCTTAATAAGGAAGTTTGAAGCAGCACTTTTTCCATACCGTTAGTTACTTTTTGCAGCTGGCTCCTTATATCCTGTACCAGTACCGCTTTTAAATCGCAAAGTGCTTTATGTTGCGGATGAGCCGCAACCAGGCGCGCCAGGTGATACAGGATAATGCTGGCCTTCTGGTAATGAGGGGCATTGTAAGGCGTACGTTTCAGGTACTTACCCGAAGTTACCATACGGTTAACCAGGCGGATGGTAGCGCTGTCGTACTTATCTAACCGGAAGCCGTTATCCAGCACAAATCTCAGCCCGTTAGCCTGCACACATATATCAAAATCTACTGGCATGTTTTTCCCGAACCAGGTAGAATAGGCCGGTATGCTTTTATATTTTTTATAAGTGTTCCGTATGGTTCGCTTAACGCCGTTGGCATTTTCAGCAATCAGCTTTTTTACAGCTTCCTTTAAACTGTCGGCAAAATCAGCAGATAAATAAATGATGGACGTATCGTCCAGGTCATCAGGCAGTATATATTTTTTCCTGGCAGAAAAATAGGCGCTGTTAGGAAAATGTTTTGATGGTTTTGTTTGCCAGAAATTATAGGCAGGTCCTCCGTCCTTATTACGGTACCTTGAATAATTTTTTTGTGCCTGGTCACAAAGCGCATCCACTATTTGCCGGTTTTCAAAGGACAGCTCTTCCCGTATTGTTCTAAGCGTCCATACAATCAGCCCGGTAAAAAATATATTATCATCTTCTTTAGCCGGTCTTTTTCGGGAAAGGTATATCCTTTGAGAAGGGAACATACCCTGCTCATAATAAGGATCAGGGCCCGCCACCTGGTATCCTGCTATCCGGGTCAACAGGGAATCTACATAGCTGTTCTGGGCAAAAACAGCATTTTGTCCGTACAGGAAAAAAGAAACAAATAACAATATTTTTTGCACTGCTTATATACTTAGCTGCAAATTTAGGTTACCTGGCAATGTAGATTTTAGTATTTAGTACTCACCGCAATGGCGAAAAGTAGCCAAAGGCTACAACATAGTCCTACGAAACAAAATGTTTCGCAGAACATCGTTGCTTAACTGGACATTAGTTCCGTTTCAAAGAAATTTACATTAGTTTTACAGCCTTATACTTGCTTGCCCTAAACTCAAAAAATTAATGAAGGGCAATAACAATTCTTTCAAAATATTCATCTTAGGTCTTCTTGCTGCTATCGGTCCGTTTTCGATAGATATGTACCTGCCCGGGTTCCCCGAAATTGCTAAAGACCTGGATACGGACGTAAGCAAGATTTCATTAACGCTTTCCAGCTTTTTTATAGGCATTTCTGCAGGACAGCTGCTGTATGGCCCCCTGCTTGACAAATACGGAAGAAAAAAGCCTTTGTATTTCGGACTTTCCCTGTACATTATAGCGTCTTTAGGATGTGCCCTATCCACATCTGTTACTATGCTCATTATTTTCAGATTTTTCCAGGCTTTAGGCGGATGCGCAGGTATGGTGGCATCAAGAGCCATGGTGCGGGATATGTTTGATGTAAAAGACAATGCCAGGGTATTTTCACTGCTTATGCTGGTTATTGGCGTGTCCCCGCTGCTGGCGCCCACCATTGGCGGCTATGTTACTGCCGCAACCAACTGGCGGTACGTTTTTATTATTCTCCTGCTTATTGTGCTGGCCATGCTGCTCCTGTGTATTTATATGTTGCCCGAAAGCCGGAAGCCCACAGAGGAATATTCGCTTGCTCCAAAATTCATACTGCAAAAATTCGGGGAGGTGTTTAAGCAGCCGCAGTTTGTTATTTATACTTTTACCAGCGCTTTTACGGCAGCCGGTTTATATGCTTATGTAGCCGGATCACCCCATGTTTTTATGGAAATTTTCAAAGCCAGCGAAAAAACCTACGGCTGGATATTTGCTATAGTTGCCGGTTCCCTGGTGCTTGCTACACAAATCAACGCACAAATACTGCGGTTTACCAGCAGCGAAAAGATCATTCCCCGGGCCATTATTATCCAATGCTGCGCAGGTCTGCTGCTGGCCATTGGTTTTATAAATGACTGGTGGGGTATGATAAGCAGTATTATACTTTGCAGCATTTTTCTGGCCTGCCAGGGCTTTACTTTTCCCAATGCCTCGGCACTTGCACTAGCCCCGTTTGAGAAAAATGCCGGCAGCGCTTCTGCCCTCATTGGCTGTGTGCAAATGGCTACCGGTACCCTGTCCTCTGCTATGGTAAGCCTTTTTCACAATAATACGGCCATACCCCTGGGTGTGGTAATGGCCTTTTGCGCTTTTACCGCTCTTACTATTTTGCTTACAGGGAAAGGTATCGTAAAATATCGCGCCCGGAAAGAAGGCGTTGAAGAAAGTTCGGTAGATATGCTTTCTGAAGTGTAGCTTAGAAAAACTTTATGGTATTGTTTTAATTTTAGAAAATTCCCCTTACCTTTGCAGTCCTTAAAAAATTAAGTTATGAGCAGCGCAATAGCTTTCGTTCACGAGCAATTGACACAGACAAAAAAATTCCCGGCCTTTAAAGCAGGTGATAATATTACTGTAAACTATAAAATTATTGAAGGAAATAAAGAGCGTATCCAGTCCTTCAAAGGTGATGTTATAAAAAAACAGGGCAGTGGCGCTACTGCTACTTTCACTGTCAGGAAAATTTCTGATGGTATAGGTGTTGAAAGGCTGTTCCCCTTCACTTCTCCTAATATTGATTCTATTGTATTAAACAAGGTGGGCCAGGTTCGCAGGGCTAAGCTGTTCTACCAAAGGGAAAGAAGCGGTAAAAGCGCCCGTATCCGTGAAAAACGTATGGCGGTTTCTGCAAAAAAAGCTAAAGAAACAGCAGCATAAGCAAATACATGAAATAATTATAAAAATCCTGCCCGTTCGGCAGGATTTTTTGTTAAAATATAGCACATACTCATAAAATCATGCACGGATTTTAAACTCTTGGGCACCTCTATTTGTATTCTTACCGTATCTTTGATAACTAATTTTTAAAATTTATGACACAGATTCCATTATTAGGCACTTTGGGTACCAACGAAATAATCATTATCATGGTAATTGTGCTGCTTTTGTTTGGTGGCCGCAAAATTCCTGAACTGATGAAAGGATTGGGTAAAGGCGTACGCGAATTTAACGATGCTAAAGACAACGTAAAAAGGGAAATAGAGGAAAGCGCCAACACTATAACCAGCGAGCCTAAAAAAGCTGAATAACCCCCCTTTATATTTTTAACTGACTTACAAAAGCCAAACCTTTTGCCAGATTTTATTTCTATTGCCCGGTATCACCAGGATTTAGAGCAAGGGCATGCCTCGTGCTTAGCAACCGTTCAATATTATCTTGAAAAAATAACGGAGAAGCAGCATCTTAATACTTTTATAGAAGTATATGCCGAGGAAGCTATAGCAAGAGCAAAGGAGCTGGACGCCCTCCAGGGGGCCAAAGGCAGGCTGCACGGTGTAGTCATTGGTATTAAAGACGTTATATGTCATAAAGGCCACTCAGTAACAGCAGCTTCCCACATCTTAAAAGGCTTTACCTCCGTTTTTTCTGCCACAGCAGTAGCACGGCTTCTTGAAGAAGGCGCTATTATCATTGGCCGCCTTAACTGCGATGAATTTGCAATGGGGTCAACCAATGAAAATTCTGCTTACGGAAAGGTTTTGAATGCGGCAGATGAGACCCGTATTTCGGGAGGTTCATCCGGTGGTTCTGCGGTGGCAGTTCAGGCCGGCCTGTGTATGGCATCCCTGGGGAGCGATACCGGCGGTTCTGTAAGACAGCCTGCGGATTTTTGTGGTATTGTAGGCTTAAAGCCTACTTATGGCCGTATTTCAAGGTACGGGCTCATTGCCTATGCTTCGTCTTTTGACCAGATAGGTATTTTCTCTTCTAATATAAGCGATGCGGCCCTTCTTTTAGAAGTTATGGCCGGGGCCGATGATTTCGACAGTACAGTATCGCACCAACCCGTTCCGGCCTACTCCAAAGAGCTGGATACCGGCAAAAAATATAAAATTGCTTACTTCCCGGAAGCTCTTTCCCACCCGGGACTGGATCCTGAAATTTCAAAAGCGGTAAACGATAAGCTGAACGACTGGAAAAAGCAGGGTCATACGGTAGAGAAAGTTCATTTTGACCTGCTGGATTATATTGTGCCGGCCTATTATATCCTTACCACTGCCGAAGCAGCCTCCAATTTATCCCGCTATGATGGAGTAAAATATGGCTACCGGTCTGGAAATGATATAGCAGACCTTGATGCCTTTTATAAGCAAAACCGGTCGGATGGTTTTGGATGGGAGGTAAAACGCCGCATAATGCTGGGGAATTTTGTATTAAGCTCCGGCTATTATGATGCTTATTTTACACAAGCACAAAAAGTAAGGAGAATTTTAACAAATAAATTATCATTGATCTTCAGGGACTTTGATTTCCTTTGCCTGCCCACTTCTCCTTCGGTTGCTTTTAAAATAGGGGAAAAAATGGAAGATCCGGTTGCTATGTATATAGCTGATATATATACAGTTATAGCAAATTTAACAGGTATTCCCGGTATTTCCCTACCGCTTTTTACCCATCCGGGACACCAAATGCCATTTGGGCTACAGCTCATGTCGTCTCACTTTAATGAGCTACCTTTGCTTTCTTTTTGTAACAATATTTTAGAAAATCAGGCGTTATTAAATACTCAGGATTGACAAGCCAGGCCCTAAACTTTTAAATTGACCTTTTTTAAAACCATTTATACAAAGAATGATCAATAAAAAACAGGTAATGAAGCATTGCGGAATGGTGATTTTATTTTCCTCAATTTCTTTTCTTTCATTTGCACAGGTAAACCCACTGGTTGTAACCCCGTCCGTCGGCAATACCGAAGCTGTAAAAAAAGCAGACCCTAAAGCCGGTTTTAAAAATCTTTTTGAAAATACGGCAGCTAATACATCAACAAAGAATATTTCACTTAAAGGTATCAGCATAGAACATCTAAACCCACAGGCTATAAGCTTTGTACAGGATTATATGGAAAGGCATGCAGATCATTTAAAAGAGCTGCAAACCTGGGGAAAGCCTTATTTTGATATGATGGATGATGTGCTTACCCAGGCCGAGATCCCCAAACAGCTAAAATACCTGGCCGTTATTGAGTCCAATTTAAGGGCATCAGCAGTATCCTGGGCAGGAGCAGTAGGGCCCTGGCAATTTATGCCGGGAACAGCCACACAATTGGGACTGCGTGTAGGACGCGGCGTGGATGAACGCAGGGATTATTTAAAGAGCACCAGGGCAGCCGGCAAATACCTCAATTATCTGTATGAAATTTATGAAGACTGGTTGCTGGTTGTGGCCGCCTATAACTGCGGACCAGGAAGGGTTAACTCAGCTATAGCAAAAGCCGGAAGCAGTGATTTCTGGAAACTTCAATATTACCTGCCGACAGAAAGCAGGAATCATGTTAAGAAATTTATTGCTACACACTATATCATGGAAGGTGAAGGAGGAGTTACCACCGTTTCAAAGGCCCAGGCAATTGCTATGATGGCCACTATAAAAGACGAAATTACTCACCAGGATCTGAAAGTTCAAACCATTAGTGGCCGCTACAATTCCAAAGCTATTATTAAGTACCTGGAAATGAGCATAGAAGATTTTGGTAAGCTGAATCCTAATATGGACAAAGTATTAGCGTCCAACAGCACTTACCAGCTAAAACTGCCCGTAGAAAAAATGGAAACATTTCTTTCCAGGAAGAATGAAATGCTGAACGAATCTATCCAGATGCTGATAAATCCTGAATACAGGAATTAATATTTCATTTCTCCTTTAATACATTGACAAAAAAACCGCCCCAAAAAGAGGCGGTTTTTTTATGAAGATTTTCCCCGGTGCTGCATTTCTTTCGATACAACTACAATGACATGTTGCAGCGCGTGGTCGTCAATTTTACGAAAAGCTATTGTCGTTCCGGGTTATCAATAGGTGTCCAAGTCAATGAGGATATGACATGATTTTTATCGTCATTTCTTAGCGGAAGCAAAGATAATCTCAACGTAAGGCTGCCTTTATTATAAAGCATATATGGGCTGTACAATAAGTTTCGGATTCACGTTGAGGTTCCTCTCTATGATAGGAACAACGATCGCTTTTTGTGCACATTAATTACCAAATTTTACTTAGTATGTCATTGGCATCCCGCTTCTGGCGAGAGAGATGTCTCAACGAAAAGTCCTGCTTTTTTCACCATTCAGCTTCAGGTTGAGATTTCTCCTCCGATAGTACTCTTGTTCAGATATCCAGACTACTACTGTTCAAAACCTGAAAATATGTATTAATCAAGCCTGAAAGCCCGCCTGCCGGACGGGCAGGGCTAATATTATTATAAAAAAAACATATACACCGATAGAATCCCGAAGGGATGGCATAATATCCTGTGTCACCCCATCGGGGGTTTTCGTCCAAAATCCAAACGGTTTTTCAATAATAATAACATCTCTTCGAGATTTTTATAAGGTTTCGAACAATTAAGGTCTCCAGACCTGGATATAGCCGTTACCTGAGCATTTTGGGAGCCAGTTCCTTTTACGAGCCAATGAACAATTTGTACCAAGTGGCTTCAACGCACTGGCCGGGTGGTGCGCATTATTTTCAATATCCTAAAAATGGCTTTTCTCTCTGCCGGGATAACGGGCTTTTCCATACTTCCTACTGGAAATAGAACAGGGAGCAATACTTCAATAAAAAAATCCCGCCAAAAGCGGGATTTATAAGGTCTTTTATTAGTTTCGAATCTGTTATTGCTCATTAACCTGGAATGTAATAGGCTGTTTCCTATAGGCCTTTACTTCCCTACCGTTCTGGATAGCCGGCTTCCATTTATTGGATTTTTTAATAACCCGCACGGCTTCCTGCTCCATTCCATAACCGTGGTTAGTCAATGGTTTTATATCACTCAGATTACCTGCAACATCCACTACGAATTGTATAATTACTGTGTAGCTTCCTGGTGCAGCTCCGTTGTCAACAGCCACCTGGGGATCAAGGTTTCTTTCCAGGAAACTTTTCCAGTTACCCACATAAGCAGCATCAATCTCTACCTTTTGAAATATTTCAGGCTCCTTTTCAACCGGCTTGGTAACTTCTACCAGCCCCTTGCCTGCATCAACCGCTGCCGGTGGCGTAACAATACCGATATCCTTAATACCTTCCTGGTTGAGTGTACCAATTTTGGTTTCCTTCAACTCTTCTACCGCAGGTGGTGGTTCCTTCACCTCTTCATCTTTTACAATCTTGGGAGGAGTAAATGCCTTCATTTCAATTTTAGGAGGCTCCACTTGTTTGGGTGGCGGCGGAGGAGGAGGTGGTGGTGGTGGTTCATTCTTTTTCTCCTGCTGCTCAATTTGCTGTATTGTGACTTCACTGATCTTCACATTCTGGGCGTCATCCTTTGGCTTCAGCTGACTTTGCAAAAACACTATCCCTGCAATTAATACAAAGCCAAGTGCAGTAGCCGCTAATGCCATCCACATCCTTTTGTTATAGGTTTTACGAAGATCGTAAGCACCATAACTTTTATTGCGGCCCTCAAACAGAAGATCCAAAAAGTCTGTAGTTAAAATTTTATTGGCTTCCATTATTCTTTAATTTGTTAATGATGAGATGCTGATTATGTAAATTTCCATAACACAAAGCACCGATTTTTATTGTGCTGGCGTTGCTGCCGGAGCAGGTGACGCACCCTCTGTTGCACTTATAAGCTCTTTCTCTGTTTCAAATGGTTCCAATAACGCGTAGCGTGCTACTTTATTAATGGTCATTTCATCCAAAAGGTCAATGACGTTCTTATAATTTGCCTCTTCTGTAGGTTTGATCAGCACAAAGAAGTCCTTCTGACGGCAGTCATTAGGATTTTTCCCTTCTGCCTTAGCTTTAGCCTCACAGGCTTCATCTGTTACATAACGCGATTCTACTTCCTTCTTTTTCTTAATAATCACATCTCTTATTTCTTTGAACGAGGAGGTTTTGAATGCAGAACTGGCGTTCTCATTAGTCAACTCGCCTTCATAATAAAAGAGGTTGTTATCCTTTCCTACCATAATAGTAAGAGCACCGGACATCTTTACTTTTGTTTCTTCCTCCTTTTTATCTGTATCCTTAGGCATGTTGAGGTCCATTGTTGTTGGAGAGCTCATAGTGGACGTGAATATAAAGAAAGTGATAAGTAAGAAGCCCAGATCCACCATTGGTGTCATATCTACACGCGTGCTTAGCTTTTTAGCTTTTTTAACGCCGGGGCCTTTTTTGTGGCCGCCACCGCCATCACCAGTGTCTAAACTTGCCATAACTTAAAAATTATGTTTTAAAAAATTATAAACTTGTGTCTTATTGTTTCGCTTCCGGCTGGCTGTTTCTTTCTTTCCAGAGCTCGGTTCCTGCAGGAGCAGCCTGCGGCATCGTTACCAGGTTGTACTTCTGCTCATCATTCTTCTTCAGCGCATCAATAACTGCTTTAAAAGCAGGGTATTTAGCTACATTATCCCCTTTGATGAGATATTTTAACGGCTTACCGGCAAAATGTGTACGGGTGGCAGCTATCCAGTAATACAGCTCGTTGTTAGCTGAATCTTTTATGGGAATGCCTTCCTGTACATACGCCTTTTTCTGATCGGCGGGAAGCGCCAAGAATGCACCAAGCTTGCTGAAAGGAACACCTATCATATCGCCGGGGAAATATCCATCGGCCTGCGCATCCGTTACAGGTATATTTCTTGCCTCTGCTGCGCTTTTGATGATGTCCTTGGCTATTTGCGGTTCATTTTTAGCCATGATAGAAAAATATACTTTATCATCCTTATCAATGCTGATCATTACCGCATCATTCTCGGGCAACTTTTGCGATGAAACCGAATTAGGGGTGTCAATAGGAACTGCCTCTGCCGGTTTAAACTTTGTAGCCATGATAAAGAACGACAGGATCAGGAACGCGATATCCACGAAGGGCGTCATGTCCGTATCTGTCGACTTCTTGGCTATATTAACTTTAGGCATATTAAATTATTGTTTTGATATGAGACGATTTAATTCGGATTTTCCATAAACTCAATGGAATCATCGTCTTTGTAATTATTTATACAAAGAAGCGAAAGATTGAGTTAAAGTGAATCCGGATTCGTCAATACCATAAGTAATACTATCTATCCTTGTAGTTAACATATTATAAATAATCAGTGCCAAAGCCGATGTACCGATACCTAACGCAGTATTGTAAAGGGCTTCAGAGATACCAACCGCAAGAGCGCTGGAATCACCACCACCACCAGACTCACCAAGAGCAGCAAAAGAACGGATCATACCCATTACCGTACCTAATAACGCGATAAGGGTACCGCACGATACGATGGTAGAGATGAACACCAGGTTCTTCTGAAGCATTGGCAGCTCAAGAGCAGTAGCTTCTTCTACTTCTTTTTGGATAGCTGCTACTTTTTGCTCGGTTTCAAGTCCGGGCTCAGTAATCATTTCTTTGTAACGGCGCAAGCCTGCTTTCATTACATTTCCTACAGAACCTTTTTGCTTGTCGCACTCAGCAATAGCTGCGTCAACATTCTTATTAGCAAGGTGATACTGCACTTTACGGATAAAGTTGCTGATATTTCCTTTACCTAAAGCTCTGCTGATAGTTAGGAACCTTTCAATAGCAAATACAATTACCATTAACAGCATACCAACCAGAAGCGGTACAATGATACCACCCTCGTAAATCCTGTGGAAGGCATCTTTAGGCCCTAAATGGTGAGGCCAAAAACCTCCTGCTGCATCCGGTGAATCAAAACCAGCGGGGTTACCCATTCCATATCTCCAAATACAATAACCTGCTATAATACATAGAATTGGTGCGATCCAGGAAATTGCGTTACTGCTTTTTTTAGGTTGCACAGATGTTGTTGCTGCCGCTGCCGGCTTAGCTTGATTTTCAGCCATGATCTTAGTTTTTTTAGTTTTTTAAATATTTAAGCTTGTGAAATAGACTACAATTCTAACAAAAAAAAATTTATAACAAAATTTTTCTTAATTATTTTTTTCTTATTTAGGAAGTATTTATTTGCAGCAATTTACCGCATTGTAACCATACTATCATATAAATATAACGTTAACAAAAACACAATTATTCAGAGCCCCCTGACCCTGCAAATCCGCCATGAATATAAAGCATTTTCTTATCATTTGCATCCTGTAAAAAATATATTCGGATTAAAACAAATTACCGATACATTTGTCTATACAATATACAGATCAAATAAAAACTATTATTATGGCAGAAATAACATTAAAAGGTAATAAAGTAACTACGTCCGGAAGTTTACCTGAAGCAGGCACTCAATTGAAAGATTTTACATTAGTAAAAGATGATCTTTCGGAAAAAAGCCTGGCGGATTATAAAGGAAAGAAGCTGGTATTGAATATCTTTCCAAGTGTGGACACAGGTATATGTGCTGCATCGGTAAGAAAGTTTAATGAACAGGCCGGCGCCCTGGAAAATACAGTAGTACTGAATATTTCAAAAGACCTCCCTTTTGCGCTTAAGCGGTTTTGTGCTGCTGAAGGTATTGCTAACGTGGAAACCTTATCTGATTTCCGTGGCAGCTTTGGAAATGATTATGGTGTAATAATGACAGACTCAGGAATGAAAGGCTTATTAAGCCGCGCAGTAATTGTAGCAAACGAAAACGGCGAAGTGGTTTATACAGAACAGGTACCAGAAATTGCACAGGAACCGGATTATGAGGCCGCCCTGGCAGCTTTGAAATAAATTGTGATTTAATTAAAGCAACGTTTTTTAACCCCGGTTTTAATAAAAGGCCGGGGCTTTTGTTTATTATAGAAAACACGTAGCTTTGTAAGGCTTAAAGGAAATGGTGTCTTCCTATTTGAACCGTTCTGAGAAAATATCCTGAACTAATGGCGCCTACAAGTTGTGAAATTATTTTTTAATAATTAAAGTCATTATTTGTAGGCATGAAAAAAATAAAAACATCTTTTGAGCATCTTTTTATTGTTTCCCATCTTTTAAGATGGACATTTTTAGCACTCCCTGTTTCTATTACTGTTGGTTCGCTGGTTGCGCTTTTTTTATGGCTGCTGGAAAAGGCCATTGATTACCGGTTTGCACATTCCTGGCTGCTGTTTGGGTTGCCGCTTGCAGGCATACTCATTTATTTCTTATATAAATACCTGGGCAAGAATGCCGAGGGCGGGAATAACCTGATCATGGATGAGATACACCAACCAAGCGGTGGCGTACCCTTCCGAATGGCGCCGCTGGTGCTGCTGACCACAGTAATTACCCACTTGTTTGGAGGTTCGGCAGGGCGTGAAGGCACCGCCGTACAAATAGGAGGCAGTATTGCCCAGTTCTTTGCCCGGAAGCTAAAACTTTCCAAAGAGGATGTAAAAACACTGCTGATGACAGGGATTGCCGCGGGATTTGGGGCAGTGTTTGGAACGCCTATTACGGGCGCCATCTTTGCACTGGAAGTACTGGCCCTGGGCCGCATCAAGCACAATGCGCTGATGCCCTGCTTTATTGCCAGTGTACTGGCAGATATCGTTTGCTCTGCCTGGGGTATTCATCATACCCATTACCATATCAGCTTTACAGAAACAGGCACTGTATTTCTCCGCTTTTTTCACTTTGACCTTTTACTGCTCTTTAAAGCTATCATAGCAGGTGTGGCATTTGGGCTGGCAGGCTATATGTTTGCCGAAATCTCTCACACCATAAAAAATTACTGTAATAAATGGATCAGGGTAAAATGGCTGATCCCTGCCATAGGCGGCATTACTATTATACTCTTCACATTTGCATTGGGCACGCAGGATTATTTAAGCCTGGGCGTAAACAACCCCAATCCCGGCAGCGTATCCATATTATCCAGTTTCAACGCCGGCGGTGCCACTTATTTTAGCTGGCTGTGGAAACTGCTGTTCACCGCTATTACATTAGGTACAGGCTTTAAAGGAGGAGAGGTAACACCGTTATTTTTTATCGGCGCTGCATTGGGCAATACCATTGCCACATTAACCGGGGCGCCTGTAGACCTGATGGCCGGACTTGGCTTCATTGCCGTATTTGCCGGCGCTACCAATACCCCTATTGCCTGCACCTTCATGGGCATTGAACTTTTTGGCGGAGAACATGTGCTTTACTATGCCGTTGCCTGTTTTACCGCTTATTATTTCAGCGGGCACTCGGGTATTTATCACGCACAAAGGATTGGAGTATCTAAAGTAAGCAAGCTCAATCATCATACTAACGAGACCCTGCATGAGGTAAGACAAAAACGTATTAAAAACAGAAGGAAATGGACCACAAAATAAAAAATCATGTACTGGTCAATTTACGGATTTATATATCCCCTTCATATAAAGTAAGGCATGGCAAGAGGTCACTGTTCAGAAAGATCTTTCCTAAATCGGCCTATTTTCATATTCTTAAAAAATTGGTGGCCTCGCCCAGAATCCCCGCCTGAACGATTAGTCGGGCAGGCCCGCCTGACTGACGTAGTCGGGCAGGGAACCGGGATCCGGAGCTTCGGAAACGCTTATACAACAACTTTATTATAAGGCGTCTATTTTCAACTTTAAATATCTTCGGCCTGCAGCAGTTTTAAAATATTTTTCTCTTTTAACTGCTTCCGATTCGGTTTGAAACGATTCAAAATAAACTAACCTAAAAGGAATATAAGCACGGATAGAGCGGGTTTTGCCGGCATTGTGCTGCGCCAATCTTCTTTCAAGATCATGACAATGGCCTTTATAATAATAGTCGAAAGACAGGCTCTTTATTGCATAGGCGTAATACATTAGGTTAAAAATTGGTGGCCTCGCCCAGAATCGAACTGGGATCTGGAGCTTCGGAAACTCTTATACTAT
>JAPUDO010000007.1 GCA_027493055.1 Niabella sp.
GTTAACGAAATCCTGGGATTGACAGAAGAAGAAAGCGCTGTTGTTGGCTCACCCGAACAAATGCAGAAACAAACGGGCATTTACTTTGAATCGAATTACGCGTTCAATAATTCGATGCGCTATAACCTGAGCGACCGGACCACGCATTGGAAAACGGACAGATCATACACGTCCCAGGTAAACTACAATTATCAAACGCCCTGCCTGTTGGAAATATATCCTGAACATGGCTATGGAATTGAATTGCAGCCGCAGGAAACGCTGCAATCGATCAGAACGTATGAGCTATTGATGGATAGTTATGACCGCCAGCGCCGGGGAATGGCCATCCAGAAAATGTACCGGACCATTGCTCCCTGGACTACAGCCAACCCCATTTTCATGCACCTGATAAGTAAAAATGATAAAGAAGTATATAATGCAGTGGAACAATGTGCCGCTACCGGCTATGAGGCACTGATACTGAGTTTTGGCAGCCATATCAACATGGAAAACAACAGTAAGGAAAACCTGGACCGCTGCAAAGCTTTGGCCGACTTTGCCCATTCCAAAGGTATAAAAATAGGTGTTTACTCTTTGTTCAGCTCCCGGCGCATCAGTGACGAGCATGATGTAATCAATCCCCTGACCGGCAAAACCGGTGGCGCTTTTTTTGGGAACGCACCCTGCTTCGGAAGCAAATGGGGATTGGCTTACAGGGATAAGATAAAACAATTTTATACGGGAACCGGCTTTGATATATGGGAGAATGACGGCCCTTATCCCGGCGACCGCTGCGCTTCGCAAAACCATCCCGGACATAAAGGATTAGACGACAGCCAGTGGCGGCAGATAGAAATTCAGAAAGAATTATATCAATGGCTTAACCAAAGAGGTGTTTATATTAATGCCCCCGACTGGTATTTTTTAGATGGCACCAATAAGATTGGGCTGGGCTACCGCGAAGAAAATTTCTCACTATCGCGGGATCAGCAAAAGATCCTGAACCGCCAGAATATTTTTGACGGTACCTGGGATAAAACGCCTTCCATGGGCTGGGGCTTTGTTCCGCTTACCCGCTATCAGGGCGGCGGTGCAGAAGCTATACTTGAACCTCTTTCGGAACACATAGATGACTATGAACAGCTGATGATGCAATACTACGGAGCCGGTGTGCAGGCCTGCTATCGTGGCCCCCGGCTTTATGATACCGATACCACTCAGCAAAGGGTAATTAAAGTGATAAACTGGTACAAAAAGTACAGGGATATTTTAAATGCCGATATCGTGCACCTGCGCAGGGCAGATGGCCGGGACTGGGACGGATGGCTGCATGTAAATGCCGCGCTGAAACAAAAGGGTTTGTTTTTATTATTCAATCCCACCAGTGAAACCATTAAACGTACTATTAAAATCCCGCTTTATTATACAGGGCTTACCCAAACCGCACGTATCAGGGAAAAAGAAGGCATTGCAAAAACCTACCAGCTTAACCGGTTGTTTGAAATAGCTTTGCCCGTTACGCTGGCTCCCAATAGTTACTCGTGGTGGGTGGTGGAGTAGTTATAAAACAGCCTGTTTTCAAAGCGAAAGACATAAAGTTTAAAGCTCTTGGCTTTCAGCAAATGAAAAATGAGCATTGATTTAAGTTGACAGATGACAGATGATGTCCGATAAGCATCGAAAGTTGAATATTGAGCGTTGCGTATTGAATATTTAAATAATCAATCTTCAATATTCAATACGCAGTAATCAATCAATATGCGTCCCTCATATGGCCTGCGGGCCAATGGGTTTCTGTTACTTGTTTCCTTTAAAAAACAACCTTAGAAATTGAAGGGAGGCCTGCGGCTATTGCTGTAATTCTTAACGATGAAGCCTGGTGGGTACGTACAATAAAGGTAGCAATACCTGCTTCCGCATTTACAGTTGCGGGACTTTCCAGCAACGCGGCTCCCTGTAATTTTAAAGTAACAGTATTTGCTGCTTCCGGCACTACATTACCGGCCGCATCTGCAATTTTTACATAAACAAATACGTTATCATCCACTCCTTTTTGAACGGGTCGGCCATTTTCAGCAATCACTAACTGCATTTTTGCAGCCCTGCCTGCCGTAGTTGCCCGATCTGAAGCCGCTTCTCTCCCATTAATAAATCCTACAGCCTTTAATGTTCCCGGTACAAAGGAAATATTTTTAAAAGTAAAAGGAGGATGTGGTAAATAATTGGCATTACCGCCGTTGAAAGGATCTCCGCCACTTTCAAGATCTTTACCGTAAGCCGTTTCGGGTCCCTCATCGGGCTTTTGACGGGCCAGTAACTTGCCGTTAAGGTACAAGGCTATTTCATCACAATTGCTATATATGACTACATTGTTCCATTTATTGGGTTGCTGCCAGTAATGGGCAATATTTACCGCTGGACCAGTTATAATATTTTTATTGCCTGAACTACTTACGGAACGCTGGCTTTGAAAAAGCGAATAGGAGAATTTAGGAATACGGAAAATATCTGCTACACCCCAGCCTTCAATACCCACTACGCAACCGGCCAGTCCATCATAAAAAGCCCAGGTAAGATCGCCAATAGCACGCGGATAATTCTGCTGATTTTTATTGTGCTCCCATTGAAGGTTCCAGGCCTGCTGCAATAAGGCATCCTGTCCGTTACCCCTTACCTGTCTGGTAGTGCTATTGCCTCCGCCAAATTCATAATCGCCATATTCACGGATCAGGAAAGCATTGTGGGGGTAAGTGGTGTTATCCCTTGCGCCCGGATCGCCATTCCAATCGTCATAAGGCACATCCCAGCAGGTTTTTTTGTAATAAGAGTCGCCACTGGTAAAAAAGTTCTTAGTACCTGTCCATTCGCTGTGCGCCACTTCGGCCTGCCGGCACCGGAATTCCACCGGCGGATAGGTTTCATTCAAACTGGTTTCCCATAGCAACACACTGGGATGATTACGGTCGCGGCGGATCATCTGCCTGATATCATCCATGACATGATCTTCAAAAGCCTGCGCGCGGTTAAAAAACTGCCAGCCGGGAATACAGTTTACTATCAGTATTCCTAATTCATCGGCGGCCTGCATAAATGCAGGGTCAGGGGGATAGTGTCCTGTGCGCACACAGTTCATACCGGCATTTTTAATGAGCCAGGCATCCCTGTAACCGGCATTTGGTGTAAGTGCATTACCTATGTACGGATAATTCTGATGGCGGTTGGTGCCGGTTATCCGGAACGGCTCACCATTGATCAATAACCCCTTCTCCCTGGTAATCTCAAAACTGCGGATACCAATACGGGTAATTTTTTCATCTACAATTTGTCCATTTACTTTAATAATTGATTTCAGCTGGTATAAATCCGGATGATCGGGATGCCACAATGCAGGATTTACAACAGTGAGTGATTGCCGGTAATGTGCATCAGTTCCTGCATCAAGACTATTGTTTCCCGTAATATTGCGCGCTACCGGTTTGCCGGCTTTGTTTACCAGCACCTGCTCTACCTGGAAACCGCGTTTATTACTGTGCTCATTTACAATATGCGTTTGCACATCAATAACAGCTTTGCTCTTACTCACTTCCGGATAGGTTACAAATACACCACCTCCAGCTATCTTGCCGGCAGCTATGGCATCGGTAATATGCAGCGGGTCTTTAATGTCTAACCATACACCCCTGTACAGGCCTGAATAATAAATAAAATCAAGTTTTTCTACAGGTTTACCGGGCGGCACTACCGGGTTTGCCTTATTATTGAGCCTGAGATAGATATTATTCTCTTTATCGTAGCTAACCAACTGGCTGATATCTATTACAAATGGAAGATAGCCTCCTGTATGACGGGTAATATACCGTCCATTAACCCACACATCAGCTACCTGCATAGCAGCCTCAAAATACAGGGAAATAGATTTGCCCTTATCTTCTTTTTTAATACGAAAGGATTTTTTATACCATGCAATGCCCTCCCGGGGTTTTACAATGATCAAAGGTTCAGGAAAGGCTGATAGCATCGTTCAGGAAAGAGCGTT
>JAPUDO010000008.1:0-21109 GCA_027493055.1 Niabella sp.
GCGGCAGACAGGAGTATATGGAGAATATTATTAACAGGTTTATTTAGTTTATAGTCGATAGACATACTCATCACTCATCACTCATCACTCATCATTCATCACTCATTCACATGTTACTACTCGGTATAGACCTCGGTACCTCCTCCATAAAAGTTTCGGTAGTAGACGGGGCAACACAGCAAACAGTGGTTTCGGCCCAGTACCCTGAAACAGAAAGGGAGATTATTTCATTACAACCAGGCTGGGCCGAGCAATCACCGGAACGCTGGTGGAATGATGTCAAGGCGGCTATAAAAAAAGCGCATCACACCGGGAAATATAATAAGAACGATATTGGTGCTATTGGTATCTCTTACCAGATGCATGGCCTGGTGCTGCTGGACCAAGAGGGCCATGTGGTGCGCAACAGTATTATCTGGTGCGACAGTCGCGCGGTACCGTATGGTAACAGGGCGTTTGAGGCAATAGGTGCAGAGGGATGCCTTCAGCATCTTTTAAATTCGCCGGGAAATTTTACAGCAGCCAAGCTGGCATGGGTCAAAGAGAATGAGCCTGATATTTTTGAGCGGATTGATAAAGTGATGCTTCCTGGTGATTTTATAGCCCAGCGGCTCACAGGCCATATTACCACCACACCTTCGGCTTTATCGGAAGGCATTTTCTGGGATTTTTCAAGAAATACACTTTCCGAGGCCGTAATGCAATATTTTGGTTTTGACAATCATATCATCCCTGAAATAAAGGCGGTTTTTGAAGATCATGGCAGGCTGTGCCGTGCTGTGGCGGATGAGTTGTCTCTTAAAGAAGGCATACCAGTTTGCTATAAAGCAGGGGATCAGCCCAACAATGCACTTTCCTTAAATGTGCTGGAGCCGGGTGATGTAGCGGCTACAGCGGGTACCTCGGGCGTGATTTACGGGGTGAGCGATGCGCTTACTTACGATCCTCAGAGCCGTGTTAACAGCTTTGCGCATGTTAATTACAGCAATCAGCTAACCCGTGTGGGTGTGCTGCTGTGCATTAACGGCACCGGTATTCTCAATAGGTGGATTAAAAATTTGAGCGGAGATATATCCTATCCCGAAATGAACGGGCTGGCGGCCACAATACAGCCAGGTAGTGAGGGTTTATCGATCTTGCCTTTTGGCAATGGTGCAGAGCGTATGCTGAGCAATAAAATTGTTGGTGCTCATCTTCACAATATAGACCTGAACAAGCATAGCAATGCCCATATATTGCGGGCCGCCCAGGAAGGGATAGCGTTTGCGTTCAGGTACGGGCTGGACATCATGCGCAGTAATGGCATGCAGCCATCGGTAATACGTGCAGGTAAAGCCAATATGTTTTTAAGTAATGTTTTTACCGAAGCTTTTGTGAATGCCACCCATATTCCTGTAGAACTGCACAATTGCGATGGAAGTGTGGGAGCGGCACTGGGCGCTGGTATAGGATCGGGCTATTTTAAACATCCTTCTGAAGCTTTTCAGAAACGGGAAATATTGAGCATCATACAGCCGGTGCAAACGGAATTGTACGATGAACTTTATCAAAAATGGAAAGAATTGCTGGAAAGGCAGCTTATGTGATCATTTCGGTAATTTTTTGTGTTGCGGATAGCAACTGCAGAAGAATAAATAATTTAACAGTGGTTTCAGGTAGTAGCAAAGCTTTTTCCTATTTTTACCCGGTCTAATTATTAAATGGTCTATGCCAAGGGGAAAAGAAATAACGATATATGATCTGGCCAATGAGCTGAATATATCTGTGGCTACTGTTAGCCGTGCTTTGAAAGATGACCCGGTTGTAAGTAAGAAAACCAAGAAGAAGATTTTTGAGCTGGCCGAAAAAATGGGTTACCGAACCAATCACTTTGCCCGGAGCCTCCGCACCCAGAAAACCAATACGATCGGGTTCATGATCCATGAGCTGAACAGCAATTTCGCTAATTCTGTTTTATTAGGAGTAGAAAAAGTTACCACAGAAGCGGGTTACGACCTGATCATAGCCCACTCTTCAGAAAGCTATGATAAAGAAGTGGCCAATGCCCGGAATCTTTTTGATAAGCGGGTGGATGGCTTAATTGCTTCCCTTTCCTTCGATACCAAAAAATATGACCATTTCTTACAGTTTAAGGAAAAAGGAGTACCCGTTGTATTTTTTGACCGGGTAGAAAAAGGCAATGACAGCACGGTTGTAATAATCGATAATTATAAATGCGGGTACGAAGCCACCATGCACTTAATTGAACAGGGTTGTAAACGTATTGCGCATATTACTTCCAATCTTACCAGGAATGTGTATGCTGAGCGCTATAGAGGCTACAGGGATGCACTGGCAGATAGTGGCATAGGCTTGGATGAAAGCATAGTAATTGTAGATAACCTGAGCGAAAAAGCCGGCATTGATGCGGCCCATAAACTTTTAAAACAAAAACAGGCGCCTGACGGGGCCTTTATCACCAACGATTTTGTAGCTGCCGCCTTTATAAAAACATTAAAAGAACAAAACATATCCGTTCCCGGGGATATTGCAGTAGTAGGTTTTAATAATGATGCCATTGCCCATTTAATAGAGCCTTCCCTCACCACCATTAACTATCCTGGTAACAAAATGGGAGAGGTTGCCGCAAGAACACTCATTAATCATATTAAAGGTATCAGCAAGCTTGACCAGATCAATACTGTTATTATTAACTCGGAACTGGTAGTACGCCAATCTTCTTTAAAAAAAGGGAAATAAACGGGAGCTTTCATTCTCTTTTATAAATAAAAATATTCCTGGTATCATTTGACTGATCAGGTGCGCCGTCCAAATATCAGTGAAATGATAAACAATACAAGAAATATAAAGAACAACACTTTTGCTATACCGGCTGCTGCAGAAGCAACTCCACCAAAGCCAAATACGGCAGCAATTATAGCCACAATCAAAAAAATAATAGACCACCTGAGCATAATCAAAGAATTTAAAGGTTTATAAAAAGGTTACCTGCCTGAGTAAAGACAATAACTATTCCAATTATTAACCTGGTTTGCAGCTATTGGAAGTTTTCTGCTATACGGTTACAAAAAGGAAGGATATAATGCAGGCACTACATTCCATCACTCGATTTAGTGATGGCAAACAGGCCAAGTATTTTTGGCAGCGGCATTAATATACTCTAAATTCGATTCAGATAGCAAACACCAGTTACCAGGAATATAGTTTGTAATATTTTAACCATCAAAAAAGCCCGGCCATTATGCTCCTGCACCAGCTTCCGATTATATTACCAGCGAAGAAAAGGTTATAGCGTTTGCTGTAGTTCAGTAATAATGCGGGCGGACTTTATTGAGTCATGATCCAGGAAGCAATTTCTTTTTTGAGAAAAGAGCTGAATAATTATTTTAATCAGAAACTGGGTAATCCCTCCCTGGAAAAAGTAATATGTGGAAATATTTCCAAAGCTTTTGACGGGGGAGATGACGGGAGTTTGTTAGCTGGTAAAACTGTTGTATCGCTGATAAATGTTGAAGAAGATACTACTTACAGGCAACAGGAAAAGTTTACGCGCAATAGCAATGGTGTTGTGTACAGGAACCCCAAAATACATCTCAACCTGTATGTTTTGTTTGCTGTAAATACCACACAGGCCAATTATGAAGATGGTTTGCGCAGGTTATCGCTTATTATCCAGTTCTTTCAGCACCGTTCAGTTTTTGATGCGGCTACAAGCCCTGAGCTGGACCCAAGAATAGAAAAGCTGCTGCTGAATATGCACAGCATTTCTTTTGAGCAGCTAAATCACTTATGGGGTGTGCTGGGTGGAAAATACCTGCCATCAGTTATGTATAAAGTAAGGCAGGTAGTAATAGATGAAGAAGCAACCCTTTCAGAAGGAGGGCTTATTAAAGAAATTCAGATTAACGACCGGGTTAAAACAGTTATTTCCTCATGACCAGCCGCTATAAGATATTATGCAGCGTTCAGATTTTAAACGAGTATTTCCAGGATGGTTTCTGTCCCGATCTTAATATAGTTCCATCAGAGCCTACCCGGGATATTTTAAAAAATGTGCGCCTGCAATATAAAATGTTCGGTCATCAACTGATCATATTTACAGAAACAGATGCTGCCGGTTTGCCTGTTGCTCCTGTAAACCTTTCCGGATCACTGGTATTTTATATGGATCTGAAAAACCCGGCATTTCTCAATTATACTAGTATTAACCTGGAAGCGCTTCAGTCCCGGCGTTTTTATTTTACCAACCTGCATCAGAACGATGCAGATCTGAACTTAAATCTTTCCCGGGAAATAAGTGTTTATGATAATACTATGGCCTATCACCCGGGAGATTTTGTCAGCAATGCTTCCGGTGATGTTTTTGAGTGCATCACTTCCACTGCAGGAAATGATACTACAACCAGCTTCTGGATTGCAAGGGGGAAAAATCAATTTGTGTCCGTTGCAGATATGACAGGGAGGTGCGGGCACATACTGAACTATAAAGCTAAGGCACCGGCAGGCGATTTCAGGGTTTCAGTATGGGGCGTTGATCAAAGCGTTGGTATATATAATAAGGTATTAAAAACACAGCGCCTGAAATTTGAAAGCGCTGTTGAGCTGGTACAGATTGACTTCAGGGGAATACCGCCGGGAAAATATCTTGTTAAAGTAAATGAAGAGGCTTTTTTTATGTGGATAGATGAAGCCTTTAACAGCAGCAGTTATATAGGAATACTTGAATTGTTCCCCCATTTAAACACTTCCAGTCCATTTTCATTTTATAAACCGGCGCCGGGATATGACAATGCCGTTACTTATGCACCAGGACAGCTTGTGGAAGCAGGTAATAATGTGTATCAGTGCATTGCTGCAAGTTTGGGGCATCCGCCGCCCAATGCGGATTTCTGGAAACCGAGAGCCGAACCCGGTTTGCTGCGGGAGGTCAATTACACCTTGCATTTCGCAAACAGGATGGCTTACTGGAAATATATATCATCCCTCAAAAAAATAGATAATATACGGGTAAAAGATACCCACGATCCGGTGGTGCTGCCTTTTAAACCTCATCCGGCTTCAGGCCCGAAAGATTATTTCATTTCTGAGCAACCGTTATTGGTTAAACAAAAAGACGAAACCAGCATTTTTGAGTTACTGTTATCGGCCCCGCTTAATGGTATAAACCCGGTAGCACCACAACCTGATTTTACAAAACCCGGTACGCTCAGCCGTGAAAACGGCAGCTATTATTGCAATATGTATCTCAATTATTAAACTTATAAACCTGTAAATATGGCAACTACGTTCAAAACACCCGGTGTATATGTTGAGGAAATCCCGAAACTGCCACCATCCGTAGCCCAGGTAGAAACTGCTCTGCCTGCATTCATAGGCTACACGCAAAAATCAACCGATGGCGTTGAGGAATTTTATAAAAAACCTAAACGTATTACTTCTCTTGTAGAATTTGAGCTCTACTTCGGCGGTGGGCCGGCACCTGATATTACCGAAGTAAACGTGGACAGCAATAACAATTTTGTTTCCGCAAAAGTGGGTAACAAGTTCTTCATGTATGATGCCTTACGCATGTTTTACGCTAATGGAGGCGGTGATTGCTATATTGTTTCCATAGGAAAGAGCTTACCGGAGACAACAATCAGTTTAGGTGATTTTACTGCGGGTATGGCAGAGCTGGAAAAAGAAGATGAGCCTACCATTCTGCTGTTTCCTGATGCTGTTGGATTAAATGATACTGATTTTGGAGCTGTGCAGCAGGCAGCATTGCTGCAATGTGCCAATTTACAGGACAGGGTAGGTTTGTTTGATGTAAAACAAAATGACCCGCTGGGAACCAATTTCCGTAATAACATTGGCATTAACAACCTGCGTTATGGTGCGGTATATACGCCCTGGTTGAAAGTGGCCCTTCCCAAAAGCATACGTTTTACCGATGTAAAGAATAAGATCAAAAGGGCCGGTATAGCAGTAAGCCTGGACGGTTTAACAACTGACGCTGATATAAAAAACAGTATTACCGGGTTAGGCCATGCTTATGATGACCTGAAACTGATTACAGATAAAACCAACCTGCTGAATCCTCCTAATGGTGCATTAGCTGATAAATTCAGCTCTTTGCTGGCTGCTTTCAATGCTACTGGTGGTAATACTGATGGAAATTTGCAGGCACTGTTTGATTTTGTTTTAGGCATTGGCGCGCAGGTAGATGATTATATCAATGAAGCTGCCCCCAATGGCTTGTCCAATGCGAAGCTTAAGGCAGATGTTACGGCTGCTGTTATTTCCAATTTTGATCCCGTTTTTGCGGATGTGGTGGCTCTGAACCTTGAAGCAGATGATGATATTGCTACATACGCAGCAACTCCTTTTGGAGGGATGATCACCGCTGCATCATGGCCCCAGGCTTCAGCCGCCGTTCTTTCAACAGATATTGATGAAGCGAATGATGAAAACAGGCGCATAGCCGCAGTAAATTTATTACAGCCCCTGTTTGATGAGATCAATACCGCCTATATCAATTTAATTGTGAACACTGCAGCTGCTAATGCCAAAACACTTGATGATTCCCTGGCGCTTTCTTTCCCGGTGTATAAGAATATAATCAGTGGTGCCGCCAATACTATGACGGTGATGCCTCCAAGCGGCGCGGTAGCGGGCGTTTATGCTTCGGTAGACCGTACGCGGGGTGTATGGAAAGCCCCGGCAAATGTGAGTCTTAATAATGTAATAAGTCCTGCTGCCATTTTTACGGCATCTCAGCTGGACAATTTAAATGTGGATGCGCTAGCCGGTAAATCTGTTAACGCTATTCGTCCTTTTACAGGAAAAGGCACATTGGTTTTTGGTGCAAGAACACTGGCAGGAAACGACAATGAATGGCGCTATGTAAGCGTTCGCCGCTTTTTCAATATGGTGGAAGAAAGCTGTAAAAAATCTACCGAGCCCTTTGTGTTTGAACCTAATGATGCCAATACCTGGGTAAAAGTGCAGGGTATGATTGAAAACTTCCTGATCACCTTATGGAGGCAGGGCGCACTTCAGGGCGCCAAGCCGGAACATGCTTTTTATGTTGCCGTGGGATTGGGCAAAACCATGACTGCGCTCGATATCCTGGAAGGGCGTATGATAGTAGAAATAGGCATGGCTGTAGTTCGCCCGGCCGAATTTATTATCCTGCGCTTCTCTCATAAGCTGGCTGAAAGCTAAGCTTGTTCACCCTTTTATACATTAAAGTAAAAAACAAATACAATGGCAACATATCCAATACCAAAATTTCATTTCCAGGTGCAATGGGGCGGCAGCCGCGTTGGCTTTACCGAAGTTACGGGCCTTGACATACAAAGCGAGGCTATTGAATACCGCGAAGGCAGCAGTCCTGAATTTCATAAGATCAAGATGCCGGGACTTCAGAAGTTCAGCAACATTACCCTGAAACGGGGAAATATAGCTAATGATAATGAGTTCTATGACTGGATGAACAGTATCAGCATGAACACAGTAGAGCGCAGGGATATTGTTATCAGCCTGCTTAACGAAACACATGAGCCGGTAATGAGCTGGAAAGCCAAAAATGCTTTTCCTGTTAAAATACAGGCCAGCGATCTGAAGGCCGATGGCAATGAAGTAGCCATAGAAACCCTGGAGCTGGCGCATGAAGGGCTGAGCCTGGTGAAGTAAGTGTTACTAATCATCAAATAGATAGCTATGGTTGAAACAGGAGCAGGGGGCTATTATCCTCCCGTTGGTTTTCATTTTAAGGTAGAATTTGTACAGATCGGCAATAACAATGATACCCGCTTTCAATCTGTTTCCGGTTTAAGTGTGGAATATGATACTGAAACTTTTAAAGAAGGTGGGGAAAACAGGTTTGAGCACAAATTGCCGATAAGGACCAAATACCCTGATCTGTCCTTAAAGAGAGGGATGCTGAAAGATTCGGAAGTGATCAAATGGTGCCAGGATGCTTTTCAGAACCGTAAATTTTCTCCGGCTCATATTATTGTAACATTACTCAATGAAAAGCATGAGCCGTTGCGCGCCTGGAACATCTATAATGCCTGGCCTAAAAAATGGAGCGTCAGCGACCTCAATGCACAGGAAAACGCCATTGTGGTAGAAACACTGGATTTGAGCTATAGTTATTTCACCCTTGCTTAACAGACTGATATGCCGCTGGAAATTAGAGAGCTTCATATAAAAGTAACCGTTAACCAGCCACAGGGCTCATCATCTGCACAACAGCCGTCAGACAATAATAATAACGGTGATGAGAAAGAAACGCTTATCAGTCAATGTGTGGAGCAGGTAATGGAACTCATTAATAATAAAAAAGAGCGCTAATGGCATCTATACCCGATACATCGGCAGCCCGCGGAGAGCTGGTAAAGATGAAGATATATGCCTACACGCATGTGGATATGGCAGATAGCCACCTGGCCAGCATTGCCGGTGTGGATAATCCATACACTGCATTGATCAATCCCGAAACTTATACGGTCGACATCAAGTATGAATTTGAAAATGCCCAGGGGCAGGGGACCACAGGCGGGCATCAGCAATTTAAGGTGAAGTACCCTGAGGAAATGGCTTTTGAATTTTTGTTTGATAACACAGGTATTATTGATGGCAAGTGGAAAGAAGATATTGCAAAGGATATAGAAGGGTTCAAAAAGCTGCTGATGGAGTATGACGGTAATTCACATGAGCCGAGATTCTTCAAATTTGTATGGGGTACTGATCTGTTCAAGGGCCGTTGCTCGGGCTTAAACATTACCTACAAGCTTTTTAAACCTGATGGAGCGCCGCTCAGGGCTATATGTAAGGTAACCTTAAAACAGGCAACAGAAGAGGAGCTGAGGGTTATTCAGCAAAACGACCGCTCACCCGATCTTACACATTACCGCATCGTAAACAAAGGCGATACCTTACCGCTTATGTGCTATAAAATTTATGGTCATTCCCGGTATTATCTGGAAGTGGCCAGGGTGAATAAGCTCAGCAATTTCAGGAACCTGGAAGCAGGCCGAGAAATATTTTTTCCACCTCTTCAAAAAGGAGAAAGTGTATAATGCCGAATGAAAGGACCATACCGTCAGATGCGCCTAAAACAGTGGCCACCTTTACTATTTTATCCAATGGCACTGCGGTTTCAAAAGCTTTTCATGTACTGTCCGTAGTAGTAAATAAAGAGGTGAACCGCCTGCCATCCGCAACGATTATATTATTGGATGGGGAAGCTTCGCAGCAAACTTTTCATATAAGCAGTCAGCCCGATTTTGAGCCCGGAAAAGAAATAGAGATCAAGGCAGGGTATCGTTCAGATGAAGAGACGATCTATAAAGGGATAGTAATAAAGCACAGCATTAAGGTAAGAAAGAAAAACTCGGTGCTGGTAATTGAATGCCGCGATAAGGCAGTAAAAATGACCGTAACCTGTAACAGCCGCTACTTTAAAGATGTAAAAGACAGCGACATTATGGAAGAGCTGATTGACCATTATGGCATGGATAAGCAGGTAACCGCCACCAGCCTGCAGCATCAGCAAATGGTTCAGTATAATTGTACGGATTGGGATTTTATGCTTTCCCGCTGTGATGCATCCGGACTGTTGTGCATAACCAATGACAATAAGATAACCATTGATAAACCACAGTTTAGTGGCAATCCGGCATTGACCATACAATATGGCGCTACGGTTTTAGACCTGGACGCCGAAATGGACGCCCGCCTGCAATTTAAAAATGTAAAAGGCAGCAGCTGGGATTATACCGGGCAGGAGCTGCTGGATACAGTGGAAGCGGAAGATGCGGGGATTCCGCAGGCAGGTAACCTTTCTTCATCAGACCTGGCTTCAGTTACAGGAAGCGATGGCTTTACGCTGATCAACAGTGCCAAAATGCAGGAGCCTGAGCTGCAGGCATGGGTAAATATGAAAATGCTGAAGCACCAGCTGGCAAGGATAAGGGGTAGTGTACGTACCGATGGAACGGCGGCTGTAAACCCGGGACAGCTGATAGAGCTGAAAGGTGTGGGAGACAGGTTTGAAGGAAAACTATATGTAACCGGCGTAAGGCACGACATACAGGAAGGCAGCTGGCAAACGGTGTTCCAGTTTGGTATTAACCCGGAGTGGTTTGCTGAAACCTATAAAATACAGCAGCCATTGGCAGGGGCAGTTATACCGCCTATAAATGGATTGCAAATCGGTATTGTAACACAGCTACAGGACGATCCTGATGGTGAGAACCGCATATTAGTGCGCGTTCCGGTGATCCATAAAGAAGATGAAGGCGCCTGGTGCCGGGTATCAACGCTTGATGCCGGTAATGAAAGGGGCACTTTTTTTCTCCCCGAAATAGAAGATGAAGTAATTGTGGGGTTTATCAATAACGATCCCCGTCATGGTATTGTATTGGGCATGTTAAACAGCAGCGCACGGCCGGCTCCTTTAACAGCCAGCGATGATAATCATGAAAAGGGTTATCAGAGTCGCAGCAAAATGAAATGGATTTTTAATGATGATAAGAAAAGCCTGAACATAGAAACGCCGGAGGGAAACAAGATCATACTTACAGAAGAAGATAAAAAGATCTTACTGGAAGACCAGAACGGTAATAAAATATTGATGAATGAAGATGGTATCACCATAGAGAGCAGTAAGGACGTAATATGGAAAGCTTCCGGCGATATTAAAATGGAAGGAACCAATATCAATATAAAAGGCAGCGCCCAAACAAAAGTAGAAGGCAGCTCAGGAACCGAACTTTCTTCAGGCGCTACTACTATTATTAAGGGAAGTATGGTTCAGATTAATTAATAATTAAAAATTAGTAATTAATAATTAATAATTAATTGATGCAGGAATATTGAAACAAAAAGAATAATAAACTATGCCATTAGCCGCAAGAGTAGGAGATATGCACAGCTGCCCCATGGTAACAGGCACTGTTCCCCATGTAGGAGGGCCTGTATTGCCTCCGGGCTGCGCTACGGTAACGATAGGAGGAATGCCAGCTGCAAGAGTAGGCGATATGCTGGTTTGCACCGGTCCACCGGATAGCATTATTATGGGATCCACCACCGTACTAATAGGCGGTATGCCGGCAGCAAGGCAGGGAGACAGCACCGCGCATGGAGGAAGCATTACTTTGGGTTGTGCTACGGTAACCATTGGCGGCTGATAAATTTTTAAACATGAAATTATGATCAAGGGTTTTGAACAGGACGATTTTTTAGGCAAAGGGTGGAGCTTTCCCCCCGCCTTTAACGCCTCATTGCAGGGAGTGGAGGTTACTGAAAAAAATGATGATATCCGTAAGAGCCTGCAAATATTACTTACCACAGCGGTTGGTGAGCGGGTAATGCAACCTAAATATGGTTGTAATATGGATGAGATGGTCTTTGAGTCACTTAACACTTCCACAAAAACGATCATCAAGGACAAAATCAAAACGGCCATACTTTATTTTGAGCCAAGGATTGAGGTAACTGATATAGCAATGAATACTACTAATGAGCTGGAAGGTGAGATCTTAATAGAAATTGAATATATTATAAGGGCTACCAATACCCGCTTCAATTTCGTATTTCCCTACTATATTCATGAAGGGACAGAGCTTAATTTTTTAACCACAGATAAATCACTGCAAAGCTAATGGCATGTAATGAGCATAAACATCCTTTACAGCACGGAGGAACCGGCAGGGCTCAAAGATCTGTAAAAGCCCTGGCGCCTGGTTATGCCAGCGTTGATGAAAGAACCGAGGCTGACTGGATCGTATTTGCTCATGAGTTTGCAGGTTTCCTGAATTACTTTGACGAAAAAAATGACATAGCAGGGAACTGGAAAGCATTTTTTGGTTCAGACATTTCGGCGGTTTTGGGAACGATCGTTATACAGGATATTGACTCCTATCAGCAGTGGGTCAAGGAAGATTTTGATTTTTTAAGAGACGATGATAATAATGCGGACCTTCCCGCCCTCAAAAAAAGGTTGAATGAGCTATTTAGCATATTGTTTACTTTAAGCCTTGCATTAGACAGGCAATATAAAAGGCTGCCAGACAATCTGTTATTGAAAAACATCCTGCTCAATCTTATAAAAACTAAGCTTGCCCCGGCATTAAAAAGGCTAATAGGCTATTATAAAGCTGCTAATCTTGCCGGTTTATCTGCCGGGGATTTGAGCCATCTGAAGATACTGGGTGTGCCGGTTATCAATGCAGCGGATTTTATGACTGACGATACAGGGAGCATGGATCTTGAAAGTATCTGGATCCATGATGACAGCTCTGTGGCATGGAATACTTACAGGGACAGTATAGCAGCGGACAACAGTATTTTCATTAACCAGCCCGGTGATAATGAATACCACCAGGTACGATATGCAGCCCACCACAACCTGTTTACCGGTGTTTTTGATCAGTATCTCTTTACCTTATCCAGATTTGTCAGCGCTGCTCATGCAGAGTTTGAGCAAACACTTCAGAACTGGGATAGCCATCAGCCTCATTATGCTTTATTCCTGGCATTCTTAAAGCTGTTCAGGAATGCCCGGCAGCACATCAATACCATCACTGGCAGACACCTTGATTTTTATTATAAAAAAGTTTTGGGCTTAAAACCTGCCCCGGCACAGCCCAACCAGGTGCATGTGCTCATAGAGCTGGCCAAACAAACCGAATCTCACCTTTTAACAGGAGCCACTGCATTTAAAGCTGGTAAAGACAGCGGGGGCAAAGAGGTTATTTACACACTGGATAAGGATACTACTTTTAACAAAGCAAAGATAGCCTCTTTAAAAAGCCTGTATATGGCTGCCGCAGCGGAGTCATTACCCGGGCAGGTGAACGACAAGAGGATTTTTGCTTCACCTGTTGCCAACAGCGCAGATGGGTTAGGGGCAGCGCTTTCCAGTGCCAATAAGGAATGGTACCCGTTTGTAAATAAGTCGTATGAAAATGGCAGCTTTGAGGGTATTAAAATGCCTGTGGCGGAAATAGGTTTTGCCGTTGCATCACACTACCTGTATCTTACCGAAGGGCAAAGGAAAGTAATAGTAAATATTGCAGCTGCAACATATACGCAGCTTCATAATAAAAGGGTAGATTGTTTTCTTACCACGGAAAAAGGCTGGTTCCGGGTTCCTGGAAATATTGTATTTACAGCCACGGGCAGTACCCGGTTTTCTGATAATACTACTCCATGTGCCCGGCTTTCTTTTACATTGCCCGGCGATGTTCCCCCGATCGTAAATTACAATCCTTCCATACATGGCGGTACTTACAATGTAGCCACTCCATTATTGAAAATATACCTGGTACAGGATCTTTCAACAGCTTATCAATACGAATCGCTTAAAAATATAACCATCACTAAAATAGAGGTAAGGGTAGAAGTAGGCGTTATGGAAAGTTACCAGCAGCTTGGTCTGAAAAACCTTTTACTGTCCAATGACTACGGACCCATAGATGCTTCAAAACCCTTTTTGCCCTTTGGGCCCCAACCTAAAAAAGACGCCGGTTTTGTGATCGGTCATAAAGAAATTTTCAGTAAAAAAAATCTTTCGCTGAAACTGAATATAGAGTGGGCGGAACTTCCGGACAGTACCTCAAAAATAAAATATGTAACCAACGACACTGGCAACACCTCTGTTCCTCCAAAAGCTGTAACCCATTTTTTAAAAGATGGTGCCTGGCAGAGCAGTAATATGCCTGCTTCTGTAAATCTTTTTAGCGGGGTTCAGCCAAAAGTTAAGATTTTTAATGCCAGCGGAGAGCTTTTGGCCCTTAGCAATAGTGGCGTGGCTTATTCCGGTAATTATGAGCCGCTTAATGCAGCTGCTACTGAAGGCTTTCTGAGGCTTTCCCTGAACGGAAGTTTTGGGCATAGTGAGTACATCAGGGATCTGGCCAAATATTATATTGAAAAAAGTCCGGATATCAGCGATACGATCACAGTGGAACCTTACGAGCCTTATACGCCGAAAATAAAATCGTTATACGCTGATTATACCGCCTGGCAAATGGTGGATATAGCTTCTGCCAGTGCGCTGAATTTTACGCAAAAAGAAATACTGTTCTTCCACATTTATCCTTTTGGTGAAGCCGAGCAGCATCAGTACTTAAATCAACAATATAACACCGGAAGCCAGGTTTTCCTGCTTCCCGCGTTCAGGCATTATGATGAGATAAAAGCAGCTACTGTGTCACACCAGGGTGAGTTTTATATAGGTATTGAAAATCTGGAAGCCAATCAGTCTGTAAATATTTTATTCCAGGTACTGGAAGGCTCTGCGCATCCGCTTATATCGAAACCTGCCGATCATATCCATTGGAGTTATCTGAGTCATAATAACTGGATAGCCTTTAAGGCACAGGAAATAAGCGATGGTACCTTAGGCCTGTTGCAATCCGGTATCATCTCCTTTGCCATACCAGGAAGTGCATCCGCCAATAATACCTTATTGCCTTCCGGTTTTATATGGATCAGGGCCGCTATAGCTGAGGCATCTGAAGCGGTTTGTGCTATACTATCCGCCCAGGCACAGGCTGCATTGGTTAGTTTTCAGCCTGGCAATAATGCAGCGGATTTCCTGGAGAACCCGTTGCCGCCGGGTACTATATCCAAATTAAAAATGCCGGATGCAGCTGTTAAAAAAGCAGACCAGCCGTATCCCTCTTTTGGCGGACGGCCGCAGGAAAATGAATCTCATTTTTATATGAGGGTGAGCGAACGGTTGCGTCATAAGAACCGGGCCATTAGTATCTGGGATTATGAGCACCTTGTATTAGAGGCCTTTCCTGAAATATACAGGGTGAAATGCTTAAGCCATACCGGCATGAATGAGTCGGGAGGAAAGATTGTGTATAACGAGTCTGCCCCTGGGCATGTGCTGTTGGTTACTATTCCTGTACTTACCGGCCGTAACGATACTAATCCGCTGAAGCCTTACACCAACCGGGACCTGCTTACAAGAATTGAAAATTATGTAAAAGAGCGGGTGTCCTGTTTTGTTACCGTAAGAACCAGCCAGCCGCAGTTTGAGGAAATAAGACTGAGCTTTTCGCTGAAGCTATATGACAGCTACCAGGATTTTACTTATTTCTCTAACCTGCTCAAAGAAGCTGTTACAGGTTTTTTAACACCATGGACAACCAATGCAGATACAGATATAGCTTTTGGCGGAACTATTACCAAATCAGCGCTGATCAATTTTATAGAAGAACAATACTATGTAGATTATATAACCGATGTAAAGATGTTTGTAAGCATTCCTGATCCCGCATCAGGAACTGTAACAGAAAGTGAGGACAGGGAGGAAATAACGGCTTCCACAGCAAGAAGCATCCTGGTTTCGGTTCCGGCAGATAAGCACGTCATTAACAAGATTACACCGGGCGAAACAGTAGCAGCTGAACAATGTGTTGATGTTAACCTGGTTTAAATTATGTGAATAGAATAAAATAACCTGTTTATAAATGCCAGAAGGTATTACCATACAAAAAGACCCGGTGTTGCAGGACAGCTGCAATTATGAGCTGCTGCGTGAAAAGGGGCTGGAGTATATACAGCAGCTGGGAAGCAAACTGTGGACGGATTATAATATTCATGATCCGGGTATTACCATACTGGAGGCGCTTTGCTATGCTATAACTGATCTTGGTTACAGGACTTCATTTGATATAGAAAACCTGCTGGCCGCTCCTGCCGGAGAAATAATGAACAACGATGAGCAGGCGTTTTTTACAGCCAGGAATATACTTACCGTAAACCCCTGGACCATCAGTGACTTCAGAAGGCTGCTTATAGATATTGACGGTGTTAAAAATGGCTGGCTTCATTGCCGCAGCTGCCCCTGCAATGACCTTTACCTTTATGCCAATTGTGAAAAAAGTGTGCTGCAATATGAGCCGATTGATAAAGAAAAACAGGTTATTATAAAGGGATTGTACGATGTACTGGTAGAATTTGAGGATGATGAAACATCGGGTAATCTTAACAGTGGCAAAGTAAAGCAACACTTCAATTTTTATGCAGGGGAGAAGCTTACAACTGCAACGCTTGAAATGCGCCTGCCATCATGGCAAATGCTGCAACAGGCAGGGGAGAAATATGAAGGTATCAGGAAAGCCGGTACTGCTATCCAGGAAATAGCGGTATTATTTATTTCAGGCAACAAACAGGATGATACCGATATACCGCTTAATGAACTTACCAACCGGATCAAGCATGTATTATTTGCCACATTTGCCATTGTATATGCTCCTGACCCTGCTGATACAACTATTACTGAAGTATTGGTGCTGGAAGATATTCCTGTTAAAGTCTGGTATAAAAGTTCGGAACGCCAATACATCACGTTAGAGAAATTAAAAGAAACTATAACCAATAGTTCCAGGGCCGGGATAATACCACGTTACCTTGAAAAAATTAAAGTGGCAGATAAGGTTATTGCAGCTACTAAAATGCAGCTGCACGCACACCGGAACCTGTGCGAGGACTTTTGCAACATACAGGCCGTGGAAGTAGAGGACATTGCAGTGTGCGCCGATATGGAAATAGACGCATCGGCAGACAGGGAAGCGGTATTGGCTGAAGTGTATTACCTGATAGACCAGTATTTCAGCCCGGATATTAAATTCTATTCCCTTCAGCAATTGCTCAATGAGGGAACACCTGTTGAATCTGTTTTTGACGGGCCGGCGCTTACCAACGGGTTTATCAAAGATGAAGAATTAAAAAGTTCGGGCCTCAAACAATTCCTTTATGTATCAGATATCATCAATCTTTTGATGGATATTAAAGATGCTTCAGGAAGGAACCTTATTAAAAGTATCAGGAATTTTACTCTATTGCGCTATGATAAGGAAGGGAAAATTGTGGCACCTGTAGAACCCTGGCAGCTTAAAGTAAGCGCCAACCAGCAGCCACATTTATACATAGAGGCATCTAAAATAGTAATATACCAGGGCGGACTGCCTTTTCACCCGGTAATTTCTGAACTGAACGATACGCTGCAGGTATTAAAAGGCCGGAATGCCCAGCTAAAATTTACGGTTGCTCAAAACGATTTGCCCGTGCCTGAAGGCACTTATTATGAACTGAACAGCTATTTCCCCGTACAGTATAGTTTACCCCAGACTTACGGTGTAAGCTATGCAGGGCTGCCCGATGCTGCCACTGCTCAAAGAAAAGCCCAGGCTAAACAATTAAGAGCTTACCTGATGTTTTTTGAACAGGTGCTGGTGAATTATCTCTCGCAATTGTCTCATATCAAAGACCTCTTTGCTGTTAACGATGCCGTATCTCATTCTTATTTCAGCCGCGTTATTGAGCACACAGAAATAGAAGGCATTAGTGATATTTATAACGGTATTACAACTGATGCGCTGCAACAGCTTTCTGAAACTAATGCTACTTTCCTTGACCGGCGCAATCGCTTCCTCGATCATCTGCTGGCCAGGTTTGCTGAGTCATTCAACGATTATGCCCTGATGTTGTATAGCTATGCTAACAGTAAAGCCATTGCTGAAACAGAGCTCATCAAAAGCAAAATAGATTTTATAAAGGAGTATCCGTTTATGAGCGCTAACCGCGGACGGGGCCTGAATTATAAAGATCCCTTGCTGGTATGCAACAATATCAATATTGCGGGTCTTCAAAAAAGAATTGAACTTTTACTTGGGCTCAATAACACGGGTTATCTTAATTATTTTGAATTGTATGAAGAAAAAGATGACGACGGAAAAAAGTACGAGCGCCGGTGGCGGCTGCTAGATGCCGGTGGTAATATCTACCTGAGCGGAAGCACCCGCTATACTGACACGGATTTCAGGAAAGCACAGGAAAAAGCTTTGAAAGAGATAGCAAGTGTAATGAGCTTTATTACAAACGCAGACGCCTACGAGGTAAAAAAAGAAAAAAAATGGGTACTCAACCTGCTGAATGCTGAAGGGGAAGTGATAGCTACCCGGAAGCAGGCCTTTCCAACAAAGACAAGCGCCCTGGCTGCATGTGATGAGATCATTGCGTTTGCTGAATATATTAAAAAAACAGAGAAGCTCTTTGTGGTAGAACATTTGCTGCTGAGGCCACGGAATACAAAGAACCTTACTTTATTTTTTGAGATCTATGAAGAAAAGGACGAAGACGGCATTTCCTACGAAAGAAGATGGCGTTTTATTGATGCGCAGCGGCATATTTATTTGAGCGGCAGCACCCGTTATGCCGATAGTGATGCTGCCATAGCTTTAGAAAAAGCGAAAAAGGAAATAAAGGAAGTAGTACGGCTGATGCGCAGGCAGCAATCCTGGCAGATCCGGAAAAAGAAAAAATGGGTGCTCAATCTTGTTGATGAGACCGGCGAAGTAATTGCCACCCGTAAAGAGCATTTTAATGCTCCCTATGAAGCAGAGCAGGCAAGAAATGAATTGATGCAGCTGGGTAACCTGCTTTACGGCGGCAGTAATAGTGTAAATGTTGACGACCTGCTGATATTTGCTGATGATTTTCCCGGATTTGTTTTGCCACAGGGCGATCCCTTGCTGCCGGTTTGTCTTTCCCAAAACTGCGAGACCTGTACCGATAAGGATCCTTATTCCTTCAGGTTTACTGTCGTTGTAAATGGGGAAGACGGCATGGCCGGAGGTGATATGGATTTCAGAAAGTTTGCAGAACAAACCATCCGTAAAGAAGCGCCTGCTCACCTGGGCCTTAAAATTTGCTGGGTAAGTAAAAAACAGTTGCTTGAATTTGCAACAGTGTACTGTGCCTGGCGCGCCGAAATGGCTAAAGAAAAACCCGGTAAGCTTCAATTACATCAGCGTTTGGTAGCATTGCTGCAAGTATTTACCAGGCTGAAAAATGTTTATCCTCCTGCAAGCCTGCATGATTGTGCAGAAGGCAATGAAGAAAACAGGGTGTACCTGGATCAGACCATTGTTTAACATCAAAAAATTACCGATATGTTTCCGAACGAAAAAGTGTATCCAAAATTTGTTCCCGATCAGCTTCTGACTTCGGATGATCTTAATTTTCTTTTTGGCTATCTCGACGAGCAAGGCCGCCTCACACGCACCAACCTGTTAGGGATTGGTATTGTTTGCGGCCTGCAGGCAACCGCGTCCGCAGATGGCAGCTCAGTAACCATCAGTAAAGGATGCGGCGTTACCTCGGAGGGATACCTGATTAACTTTGAGGAAACTACTTTTACCGGCTTTATTTCTTATAATGCGCTCCGTCCCAGGTATTATGACGGTTTCTTTACCAGTGGAACCGGCACCCGCACGCAGGATATGGCGCTTTGGGAATTAAAGCAAACTGCTACTGATCCTGATGCCATCCATCTTTCCAAAGATTTCCTGGCAGACAAATTAGTGCTTCTTTTTGCTGAACTGCTGGAAGAGCAGAATAAAAACTGTAATGTGGACTCCTGCGATGATAAGGGTGGCAGGGTTATGGTAACCATTCGTCCGCTGCTTGTTGACAAAGCATCACTGGATAAGTTCAATAAATCAGCTCAATGCCTTCCGGCTAAAAATTTCCAGGAGCTGCCCGGGATTTCCATGCCGCGGTGGAACGTGCCCAACACCAGCCCCGTTACTACGGCAGACATTATCGGCGCCTACCTGGATGTATTATCTCCAACTTTTATAAACCAGGTAAAAGCGGCATTAGCCGGGTTGTATAATATTGTAAAAGCACAGCCCTGTATTGCGGATGGGTTTAGCGCAGATCCGTTTGGCAATGTCGCAACCGACTTTGCCTTTTTGAATAATGGAAATATAACGGCTGCCCAGGCTATACATATACAATATTATTACGATTTCTTTTCAGACCTGGTACAGGCTTACCGGGAGCTGTGTGCAAAAGGCTCCGGGATACTTTGCATGAATTGCGTTCCTGATGCAAGCCTGTTTCCACGCCATTTACTGCTCGGTATTTTATTTCCATCCGCAGAAATACTTAATAAACCGGTGCGGCATCATTTTGTGTATTCCCCATTATTTGATCAAAGACATAGCATTGGTGAAATAACCGCCCTGTTCAGGAGGCTTGTTGCTATTTATACCAACAGGGTGATCCCTGCACCGGTTGTTGCACAGAATGACGGTATAGGCATAACGCCCTCCATTCTTGGAAAAGAAGCGCTTTCAGAAAAGGCAATTCCCTATTATTATAAAATAAACAGTGGCACAAATGTGCTCTATAAATTATGGAATCCGGTTAAAGCCAGTCAGGGTAAAGCTGCAACCATCCTGTCTTATAATGCAGCTTCTTATACGCCACCGGTTCCGGATACTGCGCTGAATCCTTTAACATATGATATAGAACCATATAATTTTTTAAGAGTAGAAGGCCATATAGGTAAGAACTATAAAACGGTCTTGCAAAATATTCTTAGCCAGAAAGAGCAGAACCGGCTGCCCTTTGATATTATTGTTTTGCGTACCGGCAATCCGCAGCTTGATAACCTGGAAGATGCTGTCAAAGAATGCTACATCAAAGACCTGGAAACCAGCTATGCTATCGTAAAGCGCGAATGGGAAGCCATTATAGGTCAGACGATAGAGTTCCTGGACGACAATATGAAAGATGCAAGACGTTTGTTACAGGAGTATATGGTGGGAAGCGATATAATCGGTAATTACATGAAAGACCTCCATGCAGGCAAAACTTATATGGATGTGCATATTACGCTTTCCCAGTTCATTGAAACCTATAATAGTTTTATTGTATTGTTTGAGCGGATTGAGCGTGAAAGCACTATGCTGCGTGGTCACCTGCCGGATGTCAGAGATACTCCCCTTTATACTGAAAGCGACCGGAATATGGCCGAAGACCTGGTAGACCATTTTGACCAGGTGGCCCTGAGCTGTAAGAAGGGAAGCTTCCGTGCCATTTACCAGGAGTTTGTAAGAAGAAGCGAAGAAATGTACCGTAATGTTTTCTTTGGGAACTATGCAGCTAAAAATCCGGGATTACAGCATAAAGCCGGTGTGCCTGTTGGCGGAACCCTGGTGCTTGTTTACCATCAGCGGCAGAGTGTGAAGATGGTAAAAGGGCCCTTTACCATCACAGGAAGGGTTGTGAGTCCTGATAAAAAAAC
>JAPUDO010000008.1:21119-49317 GCA_027493055.1 Niabella sp.
AACAGGGGTACGATTGGCACAGGTGTCAGCAAATGATAACGATGATCCTGTTTATACGAATGCTACCGGTCTTTTTGAGGTAAGGGTAGATGCTTTACCGGCAACGATCGAAGCTTTTATTTATGATAAAAAACAGGGCGCCTTTTCAGGAAGTATCATTGCTACTGAAAAGAACTTTAGAAATATAACCATAGCGCTTGCATCAGATGCTGCCGGATCCCCAAAGAGGGAGCGGGTAACTATAGGCAAAGAAGATATCTTTAATAGAATAAAAGGCAGGGATGCGGCTTCCAATGCAGCAGACTATAATGAACCTGTTGAAGATGGTATTATAATAGCCGATTTCTATTTGCCTTATATCTGCTGCTCTGATTGTGCCCCGGTTGTTTACCAGTTTCCCGAACCGCCGGTTCCCTTATCTGTAACCGCCGGTGATCCGCAGTGCGATGAAAGCGGAAATGATTTCTCTGTGACGCTGACAATTAGTGGTGGTAAAGCCCCTTATAAAGTAGCTGGTAAAGAGATAGAAGGGAACGAGGTTGTAGTACGGGTAAAAAGTGGTTCTGGCAGGCAAATAAGTATAAGCGATAGTGGGCATCAGGCTGTTTCATTTACAATTGAACCTCATGAGTGCATCAAACCATTGTCTGTAACTGGAAGTGAACCTGTTTGTGATGAAAGCGGTGAAAGCTTTTCAACAACCATTACCATCAGCGGTGGTGTTACGCCATACAGTGTTGATGGCAGTCAGATCGAAGGAAATAGTACAACCTTAAAAATACCTTCAGGTTCAGGTCAGAATATAACGGTGAAGGACAGTGTCGGTAATGAGACTGCTTTTGTTATTCCGTCGCACCAATGTCCCGGACCCTGTGATTTACCATGTGACGGGAAAGCCGAAAAATGCAATTATATACTATGGATACAAAGACCAGGAGAAAGAAATGCATTGAAGCAGCAAACTGAAAAGGCAGTGATCCAGGCAACTGCTGAAGGAGGTGCTGCTGAAGAGATAGATGTAACAGATATATTCCGCTCAAACCTTGATAGTAACGGTATTTCTTTTGAAAATTTCGATGAGCTGTTTACAAAGCTCTGCCTGGAATTAAGTAGTAAAATACCTGCACATTTTTCAGCTAATAGTGAGCCGGTATTCGGGTACGATAAGGAATTCCAGTGTATAACAATTGAGAAATTTACCTGCCATGATATAAGGATGGAGATACAGCTTACACTGAGTTCCGATTATAACCTGACCGTACAATACGATAAAGAAGGAGTGCGTATAAATTATGGCGGAGAAAATAGTATAGCAGTGCCAAAATTCGGTTGCATTAGCATTGATAAATGCAAAAACACTTCGGAAGCACTTTGTAAAGAGCCGGTGGCTGTAGAATCAGTAAAAGGCATAAGAACGGGCAGAACGAATATTACTTTTGAAGTAAGCCCCGAATTTAAATTCTATTACTGGTATTTCAGCGGTGGGCGTCCCGCCTGGTCTGCCGATAAAAATCCGGTAATATTCTCTAATCTTCAACAAAAACCTCATGTTCATTTTACAGGCATTAACGATAAAGGCTGCTTTGCAACTTTTACAGGCGATGTTGAAGTAACTGAAAGGGGATAGCCGATAAATAAGATGGATGCCGTAACCACACATATTATTGGTAAAAACAACATCAGCTTTCAGTACAATGGAAGCGGAGATTCATTGGCCTTACAGCAAGCCCTGAACCGTTGGGTGGAACAGCAATGGGTACCGGGCTTAGAGCAGGAGCTGAATAAATACAGTGCAGAAACGGATACAATTAGTATTGATCGCCTGGAAGTTGAGATCAATATACAACAGCAGGATGACTGGCTGGAAAACCTGCTGCCTGTTCTGCTTAATGAAGTAAGATCAAAATTAAGGCAGTACACCGGGAGTGAAGAAATAAATCATGATGAAATAGCTGTATTAAAAAGGGATTCCTGGACCCGTTTTACAGGTATCCTTTTACATTTCCTCACAACAGGCACCTTACCATGGAATGTGCCAAAACCCCTATCGGCGAATTTTAAAGTACAGCTGGCCGACTGGTTACAGCACGCACCTGTTAATGAACTGTGGGTTATTATACAAGACCTGAAGATGTCTTCTGTCCTGAAAAGGTTTTTATCCCTGCTTTCTAACAATGATTTTATACAATTAATAAGCAGGCTCACGGATATACCTGTTCCGGATATAATGAAGATAGAGAATGATCTTACAGCAATAAAAGAGCTGAAGGATAATCATAAACCTCATAACAGTTATGAGGTGAAAGATTGGAAACAGGTATTTATAAGCCAGGCCATCCTTCACAGGTATGACAGCGAAAAACTATTGCCGCTGGCTGTAACCGGATGGCTGCAGCAGGATCATATAAGACTTATAATAACAAAGCCTCCCTTCCCATTGCATATTTTGCAGCATACTGTTGTATCAAAGGCTGTACATCAAATACAAAAAGTATATCCGGCTATACAACAAAAGCAAAAAGGGGTTATTTCAGATCAGGGTATTGCCCAGCATAATAAGTCTGGAGCAAAAAAGTTACCGGGTAGCGCTGCCTATTCCAAACAAACAAGTACAGAAACACCTGAACCGAAAGCAACTGACCTTATAGGTACAGACAAAACCGATATAATAAGCAGGGAAGGTATATATATACCACTTGCAGGTACAGTGATTATTGCAGCATTTTTACCTGTTCTGCTGGAACGTACCGGCCTGGCTGTCAGTGGTAAAATAAAGGATGCCGGCAGTGCCTTACATCTCATTTACTATGCTGTAACCGGAAAAGAATACCCTGCAGAATTTGAACTGGTACTTCCTAAAATATTATGTGGATTAAAGCTGCAGGATGCAGTAGCTGCAGGAACAGAATTGAGCCCATCTCAGAAATCAGAAGCTGATGACATGCTGCGTTCTGTAATAGAGCATTGGAAAGTGCTGGGTAACACGTCTGTTGAGGGCCTGCGCTGTTCATTTCTACAAAGAGAAGGGAAGATCACCCGGTTAGAAAAAGGGGCGTGGCAGCTGATGGTTCAACAGGAAGGTTACGATATGTTATTGCAGCAGCTTCCGTGGAGCATTGGCATCATCCGCCTGCCCTGGATGGAACAAAATCTTATTACTCATTGGATCTAAAAAAACAAATATTATGCGAATCAGCCAACACAAACTTGTAGCAGAGAATGGCGAAGCTGCGGTTAGCTTTGTTAATTCACCCAATCAATCGGGCGTTATCACGCCTGCCTATTTGATCATTCACTATACAGCAGGAGGAAGCGCCCAATCAAGTATCAACTGGTTTCAAAACCCCGGCGCCAATGCTTCTGCACATTTGGTTATCGGACTTGATGGAAAGATAACACAGATGGTGCCTTTTAATAAAAAGGCATATCATGCCGGTGTGAGCAGTTGGGCTGGCCTCTCTGGACTTAACAGCTATTCCATAGGTATCGAGCTGGACAATCCCGGTAAATTGAAACGTGTAGGAAACAAATGGGTTTCCTGGTTTGGTGTTGAGTACCCCGAATCAAAAGTGATTATTGCAAAGCATAAAAACCAGGATACGGAATCGGGCTGGCATATTTTTACACCAGTGCAAATAGAAGCCTGTATCAAAGCCAGTCTGGCTATTTATAGCCATTACAAATTAAAAGATATTTTAGGACATGATGATATTGCGCCCGGCAGGAAAGAAGATCCTGGACCGGCCTTTCCAATGGCTTCATTTAAGTCAAGGGTTAAGGGGCGGCAGGAAGACCATGCGGCCATGTTTAAAACAACCGGAGAAGGCGTAAGGTTCAGAACGGGGCCAGGACTTAATTATGATGCTGCCGGTAAATTAAAGAAAGGCGTTACGGTAGAGTTTATTGATAATGTGATGGACTGGTTTCATGTAAAACTGGCGCAACCGGTAGCCGGCATATCTGAACCTGAAGGCTGGGTACATAGCAGCCTGCTTGGCAGGGTATAGTTTTAAGTATTGAGTACTTAGACGATAGACGATGGTCCATGGACTTGAGTATTGAACATTGAATATTGAGCATTGCTTATTTAATTTTATCCTGAGTGTTTACCAGCGCCGAAAAAACAAATCATTCCTCCGCAGTTCAGCAAAAAACTGCTGCGCCGGCTTTCTTTCGAAAAGCCGGAGAGGAAAGTTTTTTTGGTGCAAAAGAAAACCCTGTATTCTTTAATGCTCCTGTTCAGGCAAAGCTTACAGTAAGCAGCCCCGATGATCCGCAGGAAAAAGAGGCCGATGCTGTGGCTGACCAGGTCATGCGGATGTCTGATCCTGTTTTACCAGCGCCTGATGAAAAGAAAGAGGAATTATTGCAGCGGGAACAGGAGGAAGGCGCTGAAATAACAGTTCCTTCGTATCCGGCTGTTACACTAAACAGGAAAGAAGATACGGAGCAGGATCCTATACAGGCCAGGATTTTCAGGCAGATTGATCTGCAGGCAGGTAATTGCGAAGCTTGTAATGCTGAAGAAGGAGATGTTCCGGCAGATATTTCAAGAAAGGTTTACACTGGTACTGCCCTTCAGTGTGGGCACATTCAGCGAAATGGAAGAGACCCTCCCACAGGTTTGATGAACTTTGAGCAATCACTGTCTTCATCAAAAGGAGGGGGAAGCGCTATGCCTGCATCCACCCGGCAATTTATGGAAACCCGTTTTGGTGCCGACTTCAGCGGTGTGCGTATTCATACCGGCACCCAAGCCGAAAGCTTAAGCCGTTCTATACAGGCACAGGCATTTGCGCACGGCAACGATATTTATTTTAACAGCGGTAAATATGCCCCCGGCACTGCTGCTGGGGATGTTTTGCTGGCGCATGAGCTTACGCATACCATTCAGCAAGGGGCAAGCCATGCCCATACCACTGCATCTGTTGCTAATCCATCCGTTGCCAGGAAAAATATCATACAAAGAAGTACGGGCGGCGTTCCCGAACAGCTAATCCATGCTGTAGAAAAAGCCAAAACCGTAGAAGGGAAAATTGACGCTAACAAACCACAGCCCGATGGAAACCGTACTGGCTGGGAACACCTGGTAGAAATCTTTAAAACAACATTTGGACCGGAAAAGATTGCGTCCGGATCAGGAACTGCTGTTAAAGGCGCTGTAGCAGAGCAGGATATTAAAAAGAAACGGATGCAGGCCGGCAGCCTTATTGTAGATAAAACAACCGTTGCTGATCGTAACGCCATTCCTAAAACTACCATTGGTGAAAGAGATGCTATGCCCAGCTGGTGCGGTATTTTCGTATTCTGGGCGCTTAATAAAAGTGGTGTACCTATGCCTAAATGGAAGCTGGGTGAGCGCATGATAAAACCTGAAGCGGCTCGTCCGCCCGGAGTAATGCCATTACCTGGAGATATTGCTTACCGCAATGCTTATTCACATTTTGCTATTGTAGAATCCGCTGCAGGCGGTATGATAAAAACCGTAAACGGGAATACAGCAGGAGAAGATAACCTGGGAGGTCAGGTGCAAACTATTGAACATCCTGTAAGCGACTGGACGGCCTTTTTTGATCCGCTTCAGATCATGGAGGGCAGTTTGGGCCAGGGAGAAAAATCCGCTGAAGAAAAACCAAAAACGCTGCGTGAATTACGCCGTGAGCTCTTTCATGTAAACCGGCAGGCTGATACAGACTTTGAAGAAGACGGGCGAAACCCTGCTGAAAAAAACACAACCACTGATGAAGTAGCTGTACAGGCCAAACCTGAGCTCAGCAGCTGGCAGGTTAATGCCAAAGGATCCATGATTCAAGGGCAGCATACAACAGCGGATCCGCCGGCCATTCAGCGCCAGGAAGAAGAACATAAGGAAGAAGATGAGAAGCATACAGGCGCTGCCATTGCTATACAGCAAAAAACACTGGTTCCGGCACTTGACAGAAAAGCAGATACACTCTCTCAGGAGCAGGAAGCGGAAGCAACTACGGTTTCGGCCAAAGCAGAAACTACAACGGGTAGCATTTGCGGATGTGAACATAAGATCGATACCAAAGCCATTAGCGGACAGGGAAGAGGGCCTCCTGTTGTCAGTCTGTGGCAGGAAAATAACATTCAATGTGGCTGGTTCGACAGTGCATTGTCTTATGTAAATAGCGCGATTGATTATGTGGCAGAAGGACTGGAGGCCGGAAAGCGGCTGTTACTTGGTGAGGCCAGGGATTTTGCTATGGCAATTCCAGGTTACAGGGCCTTAAGAGTGGTGTTAGGCGAAGACCCCATCACAGGGGAATTTGTAGACCGTAATGGTCAGAACTTTATTGAAGCGGCTTTTGATATTATGCCCGGTGGCAGGCTCCTGCATCAAAAGCTTAACGAGCTGGGCGCGCTTCAGGACGCCTCCGCCTGGATTGACACACGGATAGCGCGGGTTATATCATTAGTAAGCAATATAACACAGCGTATTGACCAATTCTGGAATGGCATTACACTGGATGCATTAGCCAATCCTACACAGATCTTTGAAAATGCCGGCAACATTATTCACGGGTTCATTCAAAGTGTTATTGATTTTGCGGTAGAAGCAGCGCAGGAGCTGCTTGAAACTGTAAAGCGCTTCCTGCTGACACAGTTAGCAAATTTTGTGCGTGACCACACAACAGCCTACCCGCTTTTAACGGTCATCCTGGAAAAAGACCCGATAACGGAAGCCCGGGTTTTACGAAATGGCACCAATATTCTTAACGCCATACTTGAGCTGGGCGGAGAAGAGGGCAGCATGCAGCGCACCCAGATGCAGGAAACAGGTACTTTCCAGAAAGCAGCAGATTGGATTGACCATGGCATAGAAGTGTTTGGTAACCTGTATGAAACGGTCAGGAATAATATAGACCTGATCTGGGACGTTGTATCTATTGAAAGCCTGATGGATCCTGTGGGTACCTTTAACCGGATCTACGACACTTTTGCTGACCCGGTTACACAGGTATGGAATTTTGTAAGAGATACGGCAGCCGTCATCCTGCAATTTATTAAAGAGGTATTAATGCGGCGCCTCTCCGCCTGGGCTGCTACAGTAAGGGGTTACAGGCTGGTAACGGTTTTAATTGGCAGGGATCCGTTTACCAATGAGCGCGTGCCCCGTACCATACCCAATATTATCCGTGGTTTTATGAGCCTGATGGAAGGAGGGGAGGAACAATACCAGCAAATGGAGCAAAGCGGTGCTATTGGCAGGGCTACTCAACAAATTAATGCAGCAGTGGCAAAGCTGAATATGACACCGGCTTATATTGTGCAGCTCTTTACCAGCCTCTGGAACTCTTTTAGCCTGAATGACCTGGTACATCCTATTGAAGCATTTCAGCGTATCATTGACCGGTTTGGAGAACCTATAGGCAGGCTGATCGCTTTTGTGGCAGAGATCGTGAAGATAGTGGTGCGGGTAATACTGGAGATCATGAACTTCCCGTTTGATCTTATCAGTAATATTATCACCCGGGCAATGGCTGCGTTTGAAAGCATCAAACGTGACCCGATCGGTTTCCTGAAGAACCTGCTGCGTGCCATTAAGCAGGGCTTTATACAGTTCTTCGGAAATATTGCGCAGCACTTATTACAGGGACTTACAGGCTGGCTGATGAGTGAGCTGAGAGATGCCGGGGTGCCGGAACTGACAGATTTCTCACTGCGGGGCGTAATAGGATGGGTGCTGGATGTGCTGGGCATCAGCATGGAAAAAATATGGGAAAAGCTGGCAGCTCACCCCAGGATAGGGCCACAGCGGGTAGCCCGTATCAGGAGCATGATTAACACGCTGGAAGGTATCTGGACCTTTATTAAAGACGTGCAGGAGCGGGGTATGGCTGCAATATGGGAGCGCATCCAGGAGCAGCTGAGTAATCTTTGGGAAACCATACTCAGCGCAGTAAAGAACTGGGTAATGGAGCAGATCATCAACAGGATGGTTACACGCTTGCTGAGTATGCTTGATCCAACCGGCATTATGGCGGTGGTCAACAGCGCTATTGCCATATACAGCGCCATCCAGAGCTTTATTAAGTACCTGCGGGAAATGCTGGAAGTAGTGAATAGCTTTGTGAATGGTGTGGCGGATATTGCAGAAGGAAATGTAACTACAGCGGCCAATTACCTCGAAAGAACGATGGGCAGGGCTATGCCGATCGTGATTGGGTTCCTGGCTAACCAGGTAGGATTGAGCGGCATTGGCAGGAGGGTAGGAGAAATGATAGAAGTAGTGCGGGAAAAAGTAGACGAAGCGCTTACCTGGCTGGTAAACCGGGCAGTAGATACAGGTATGAATTTGCTGGACAGGGTGATGGCTATGGGAAGAAGTGCAGTTGATGCAGTGAGGTCAGGTATTTATTCACTTCTGGGATATCGGCGCAGTTTCAGATCGGGAAATAATACACATTCATTGTATTTCTCGGGAACAGATGAAACTCCAGTAATGATGGTTGCAAGCAATCCTAAACCTTTGCTAACAGCCCTTTCAGACAGGAAGACTGAAATTAATCAGGCAGGAGAGGGAACTGAAGATTTTAGGAATAAAACTGCCTGGAGGCAAAGGATTGATGCTGCAAGAGATAAATATAACGATGAACTTATTCCCGCACATAGAGTGATACGTATAATGGGAGATAGAATCTCTGCAACTGAAAAGTCTAATCAAGAAGCGAGAGTGAATAATGCAAACTTATTTATAGAACAAGTTTTGATTGATGTAAAAGTCACAAATGCAGATTTTTCATCGGGTGAGCTGAGAAGCCCTGTTCAAGTTGGTAATGTTTTAAAATCAAGAGAAACAAGCTCAGTTTCAGGTAATACGACTAATCCCAGATTTGATGTGTTATCAATAAACAATAGTAGTCATACAATAGTAATTCATCAGAAAGATTCAAATACCGGAACTAGAACAGGAACACCGAGAACTATCAATTTCGACGAAGTAGGCGGAAATACTTCTTCTCCTTATCAAATTGATGTGGAAGGAGGGGCCAGAGATACTTCTACTTTCGATCCATTAAGAGAATTATGGCCAAACAAGAATGATGCACGACGGGAATTAAACCATAGACATCATAACAATCAAAACAATCCGGCAAATCATGATTGGGAGCATTTTGTTGAATTTCAGGCAACGCAGGATAATAGTGTTGATAATTTATATTTAACAACATCTCAAAATAATTCAGATTTAAATACAGCCTTCCAGACATACTTACAAGTAGAGCCGCATGTTAGTGATAGAAGAAGAATGTTGACTGTATTTTTTTCTGGACTTTCATCTGCTGATATTCTTAGTTTTAATTCATTTATTGACTCAACAGGAAGCTATGAAGGAAGGGTAAGAGATTTTCTGGCAAGTCAAAATTTAAGTGCTCATCAAAGATGGAAAGATGCTGCATATAGAAAATTAGGTGTTTCGAGAAGTCAAAGAATAAATATTAATAATCGTGGACCGCACAGGGTTTTACAATAACAACGAATAGCAAACATTAATTTGAAAATTTAGAAATAACATACTCAGCAAAAAATAAATTATGAAACCATCCATCTACCGCCGCATCCGGCGCCGATCCACACACGATGTAGCGCAGGCCGTTAAAGAACGCGGACCTGAGCAATCCTTTTTTGGTATAACGCCACAAAACGCTTTCTTTCAGCCAGCGCCGGTTGTGCAACGCAAATGTGAAAAATGCAAAGAGGAGGAAAAGCTGCAAAGGCTGCCTGAAAAAAAGGAAGATGAAAAGCTTCAAAAGAAAGAAACCGGCCATACTGCCGGTGTTTCATCCGGTGTAAGCAATTATGTCCATTCCTTAAATGACAAGGGCCATTCACTTCCAGCAGAAGCTAACCAGTTCTTTTCTGAAAAGATGGGCTATGATTTTTCAAATGTTAAGATCCATACCGGTAAAGAAGCTGCCGCATCGGCCAGGGAAGTAAATGCAAAAGCCTATACTGTTGGTGAGCATATTGTATTTAACGATGGATACTACAATACCGGGTCAGCTGAAGGAAAAAAGTTGATGGCGCATGAGCTGACGCATGTAATGCAACAGGACCGGCAAAGGCTTCAAAGGGATTATGATGAAGCTCCAGAGGAAATGATTGCAGAACTGCCGGGTATTTCTGTTTTGGGAAAAGGAAGCAGTCAGTCCAATAAAGTAGCTTATGGCAATTGTGCCGGTGTGAGCGTACAGGGAATTACCGTAGCTAATTATGATCACGGAAATTTTTCAGCCAGCTCCAGTTCTGTAAAGAGGGCGCCCAGCTGTAATGGCTGTAGCGGAGATGATTGTATAACCGTTATAGGTACGGTAGTCTCAACATTCCAGGCAAATCCCGTTGTTACTTTTCCTGCCGTACCGGGAGGGCTTAATCCGTGCGAGCAAAATGCGGTTCGCACATTTATCAATACAACATTAAGCCAGCATGAGCAGCAGCATGTAACCGCTTTTAATACTTATAATGGCAGGGTATCAACACCATTCAATTATACAGGTTGCAGGGACGGATTAGAGGCTCATGTACAAAATATACACGATGGCATTAATACAACACGTGAAGCAAGTTCCAATGCACTAAGCGATGCCCTGGATCCTTTTAATGTATCCATCCCGTGTAATTGTCCGGACCCTGAGCCTGATGCAGGGAAAAAATAAATCAAGGATCAATACTGGTTACAGGCTTTTGAGACAAGGCTATTCAATGGCTCAATTTTTCTTTTACATTTGCCTGCCTGCCATCGATCATTAAAGTGAGCGATATATTACCCGTATTATAGTTATTATCTTTATGTTCTTTAAGTTCAATAACCGGCGCTTTTTCATTGCCGAAAGGATACAGGATGCTTACAAAAGTTTGAGCGCTTGCATCTTTTTTCTTTTTTTCAAAAATAAAAGCAGGGCGTTCCAGCTCCTGACGGTAAGCGTAAGAAACTTTTCCCTCTTCTTCCTGCAGGGTAACCGCATCTTTATTGAGGTTTTTGATCAGCAGGTTATTGCCATCGCTATAAGTAGTGTACACACTGTTATGCTTCCTGTCAAAAACAGGGTTGCTGTTTTCTTTAAGTTGAAAGTGCACGCCCAGCGTTCCGGTAGCTTTCCCTATGGCCCTGTCTATAATTAAGAAATATTTCTGATCAATAAATAATACGGTTCGCTGATGGGTAAGGTTATCATAACTTGGGTTCGTATAACGAAGTATATCAAGGGCTTTACCGGTTTCCCATTGCTGCAAATGTGCTTTGGTGATAACCATGTTTTTATTGTTCAGCGTTAAGGTACTATGTACCCGTGTTTGGCGGTACCAATCCCTTAATTTCATAATGGCCGAATCTCCGGCATATACATAACAGCCTGCATCCGGCGTAAAGTTGCGCCCTTTTATCCAAAGCTCGAATGTGCCATTATCGGGCTGCGCGTGAAAAGCGCCGGGCGGACTGGCCTTTAAAACCATTACGGTAGCATCCTTATCCCATCCGTTTCTGAAAGTATAAAAGCCGGAAGTAGTAAGACCGTGCGAAAGAAAAGCCGGTGGTGTGCCTTCCTTGCCATCAGTGGCATAGTATTGAATGATCTTATGATCAGGGAAAGCTGCGGCCCATTTCCTGTACGATTTAAGCATTTCTTTCTTTTCAACCAGCTTTGCATCGCTGAAAACAGGATAGGTATAATCGGGAAAAGAGAAACTGATCGTTGCCAGGATCATATTTTCTACTGTTTTCTTATAGCTTTCGGGAAAAACCTGGCCCATGCCTGCCTGCTGCGCAGAACGCAGGGCACTGAGAAAAGTATTGATCATGGACACATGGTAGTTAGGCGATAGCTCCCATTGTACCCCATCCGCGTACACCTGCTTTTTTATCTCATCATTCAAAATAGCCACCCCGCTATCTCTCCATTTTTTAGCGTTTTTAAATTCGGGAAAAGATACGCCGCCAAATAATACCCTTTGCGCTTCAAATAAACGATGGTTACCCCGGTCGGCATAGTTATGAGAAAGATAATCAGCCTGCTGATGATAATGGTTCAGGAAGAACAGTAAAAATTCAGGAGTAAAATTGGAAGAGTTTACAAAAATGTCAAATTCGGGAGGCAGGTTCAGCACCCTGTCTGATACCTCCAGCGGACGCCAGGCAAAACGGTCGTTATCCTTTGATAGTCCGAGCGGATTTTTTTGCGCCCAATCCCTGAACTGGAACATCCATTCCTTTACATATTTTTCATCTTTGGTTGCCCTGTACACCAGCGCCATAGACTGCCACCATTTTACACGATGCAATTGCCAGCGCACTTCATTATCCTTTACAGGCCAGTACTGCCAGTTAATATCCTTACCGTAATCAAAAAAATCATATCCTTTATGGGGCTGGAATTTATGTAAAAGGGCATTGTCCGCGGTGGTTTGTGTTTTCCGGCTTATAGCGCTGTTCAGGTCAACATCTTCTTCAGCTGCATTAAAATCAGGTTCTTTGCCCTCGCTTTTACCCCGGTAATATTCCAGCAGTGCTTTGGCTGCAGCGCCAGGATCGTTTACAGCAATATGGCTTTTTACTTTTTCAAGCCCGGTGTAGTTTAAGTTTAACAGGTCAAAATCTGATTTGCTGATCGCATTACCTTGCGCATAAACCGTAAATGTGGCAATACCTGATAAAACAACCAGAAGTATTTTTTTTGTAATCATCAGTAAAAAAATATTAAAATTAGGTAAGGGAATGGTTATGCTTTATTAAAGATTTAATTTATTTTACCAATTGCTATTTTTTTAATTGCAGCATACTTTTTTAAGGCCTCCAAATAGTAATAGTCTGCATAATTTAACGGTGTATCAATTTCTGAATTATATAAAAAGGCTCCTACACTATGTTTTAGAAGAAAAAAATGATTTTCTCCCGGTTTGGCAAGAAATGCATCTGAAGATAAAGTTTTCAGGATACTTTCAGCATAATCCAGGTAGGCTTTACCATTTTTAACTGTGGTGCTAAGGTCTAACAGTCCGCAGGCTATTATTGCGGCGGCGGAAGCGTCTCTGGGTGCGCGCCCGTCAGTATCCAGCGCATTGTGAGCATCAAAATCCCAAACCGGAATTTTGTTTTCAGGCATCCTGGGGTGGGTCATGATAAACTTTGCAATATGCTGTGCCTGTTGCAGGAAAGCGGCGTTTTTACTGTTTGCATAGCACATAATATATCCATACAATCCCCAGGCCTGGCCTCTTGCCCATGCCGATTCGTCGGTAAGCCCCTGGTGGGTTCCTTTACCCAATACTTTTCCGGTTGCCGGGTCATAATCTACTACGTGGTAAGAGCTGTAATCTTTCCTGAAATGATTCTTTTTCGTTGTTAAAGCGTGTACGTTGGCAGCCTGCGCATACGCTGGTTTTTTAAATTGGCTGGCAGCCCAGTATAAATATTCCAGGTTCATCATGTTATCAATAATTACCGGGTACTTCCATTTGCCGAAATCCCAGGATCGGATCACGCCTGTTTTAGCGCTGAAACGATCATATAAATGTTGTGCGCCTTCTTGCAATGGGGGCAGGTATACATTGTCACCGGTAATGCGCCAGGCATTTCCGTAAGAACAGTAAAGCATAAAGCCCAGGTCGTGTGTTTTTTTAACGGTTCGCAAAGAATCGAGTGCTAAAGTAAACCGTTTGGCCTCAGCGGCCAGTTGATGATCACCGGTTAGTTCATACCCGTACCAAAGCGAACCCGGGAAAAAACCTGTGGTCCAATCCGTATAAGGGGCTGTTCTTACCGTGCCATTGCAGTTTACCGAACGGGGGGTTAAACCAGGAGAATAAGTGGCGGCAGCCTGTATTAATTGCCGGTGTACCGTCTTAACCGAATGCTCAAACCAGTCAGGTGTTTGCGCGTTACCCACTGTAGCGGCAAAACAGAATGCTGTAACAATGGCAGAGAATCGTACTTTCATACTTTTATTTCTTTTTATAAAATGAATTAATAAAATTAGCTGACAGCACCGTTTGCCCCTTTCAAATTTGATTTTAATATTTTCAAACTGGGTTAATTTTCAGTACAAAATATAAATCAGCCCAATGGATAGTTATGTAATCTAATGATACGGGAATAATTAATTTGTTATTGATAATCAGTTTATTGCAGATTGTTGCTCGCTTTAAAAACTCAAAATGGATAAAAAATAATCCAGATTGAAAAAAGAATAACCCATTTTTAAAGCCTGCCCATCCTATCTGTTCTACATTTAACTGCGCATCTGATGTGATGGGGTATGAAAAAAGATGATGCCTGTTATCATTAAAAACGGATAAGTCATTTTGTCTCATTTTATAAAACCTGAATACGGATGCTTGCTGAACAAAATGAATGTGGCTTTATTACGATTGCTTTTTTATTGAAAAATTAAAATATATGACTATGCTGTCTGATACAACCAAATACTGTGGAAGGAACTTGCTGCTGCCGGAAGTCCGAGTCGAAACAGGAGGTATCCTTCCCTTAAAAAAAATCACTCTGCCAAGCTTAATAATCATATCAAAATGAGATCAACAATTATTTTATTATTTATCCTGATGAGTATAGCAGGTAATGTATCTGCTCAGAAAATAAAGGTAACCGGTACGGTAAGCAGCACTTCGGATGAGCCGCTTATAGGAGCTACCGTTTTTGAAAAAGGTTCTTCAAATACTGCTGTAACATTAAAAAACGGGCAGTACAGCATTACTGTTCCATCTGATGCCATATTGGTAGTATCTTATATTAACTATGAAAGTAAAGAGGTGGCTGTTAAAGGGCAGCAGCAGATAGATGTATCGCTGGCCCCGGAAGACAAGAGCCTGGACCAGGTTGTGGTAGTTGGATATGGTACGCAAAAGCGCAGGGATATTACGGGTGCTGTTAGCTCGGTAAGTGGTAACGAGCTGGATAAAGTACCGGTTCAGAATGTAGAGCAAGCGTTACAGGGCCGCCTGGCAGGTGTTCAGGTAACAACGTCAGAAGGGTCGCCGGGCTCTATGCCTTCCATTAAAATTAGGGGCGGGGGCTCTATTACGCAAAGCAATGAGCCATTATATGTTGTTGACGGAGTGCCGCAAACAGAAGGTCTGAATTTCCTGGATCCGACAGATGTTGAATCGGTAGATATATTAAAGGATGCATCGGCTACCGCTATTTATGGAGCAAGAGGTGCCAACGGGGTAGTGTTGGTAACAACCAAAAAGGCAAAAGCAGGAAAAACCAAAGTCAGCTACGATATGTACTATGGCAGCAAACGCGTACCGGCGTTCCTTACCGTATTGTCTCCTTACGATTACACCATTTTACAATATGAAAGAAGCCTGGGCGATGCCACAAGGATGAATGCTTTTATTTCTAATTATGGCCCCTTCGATACACTAAAAGGTTTGTATAGCGGAAGAACCGGCATAAGCTGGCAGGAGGAAGTATTTGGTGGCAATGCCAACAGCCAGTATCACAAAGTAGGCATCTCCGGAGGAAGTAAGGAAACCCAGTTCAACCTTTTTTATTCCCATAATAATGATGAGGGAATTATGCTCAACAGCGGAGCCCGGAAAAATGTAGTGAAATTATCTTTGAATCATAAAGCCAGTGAGAAAATGACCCTGACAGCCTCAGCCAATTACACGCATCAAAATATATTTGGTGTAGGTACCAGCGAAGGCAATACTTATTTTAACCAGTTACAAAATATATTAACCTATCGCCCTACTTTCGGCATTAAGGGTTCTGATGATGCATTGGTAGACCTGGAAATGGACCCTGCCCTGGAAAGCGTTAGCGGCAACACATTGCAGAACCCTGTTATAAATGCTATTTCACAAACCCGGCAAAATTTGAATAAAACCCTGGTGCTGAACGGTACGCTCAGTTACTTATTGCTGAAAAACATCACCTACAGGGGAACCGTTGGGTACAGAACTACTAATATTGAAAACAGCGTGTTTAACGATGCCCGCTCTATGCTGGCAAAACGCAATAACGGGCCGTTGGGATCTATCCTGAATAATGAGCGTAACGGATGGAACTATTCCAATACCGTTAATTATGCCAACTCATTTAATGATAAGCATAAATTAGACGTTTTAATAGGCCAGGAACAGATATATGCTAAAACAAAAATTGTAAATGTGGATGCTACCGGCTTTGATTGGGAAAACCTGGGACTGAATGATGTCAGTCAGGCCAAAACCTTCCTCGGAAATTCAAATATAGAGGATGAGCGTATGTTTTCTCTTTTTTCTAGACTGAACTACGGATATGCAGATAAATATATGCTGACAGCCAGTATGAGGGCCGACGGCTCTTCTAAGTTTGGTGCCAATCACAAATATGGCTATTTCCCGGCCCTGGCGTTAATGTGGAGAATGAACAGGGAGCTTTTTATGGAAAATGTATCGTTCATTTCTGATTTCAGATGGCGCTTCAGCCTCGGAACTTCAGGCAATAACCGTATCCCTAATTATTCTTCGCTGGCGTTATTTGCAACCGGGAATTACCCCCTTAACGATGGGAACACTGTAACGGTATATCCTAATGTACTGCCTAATCCCGATCTCAAATGGGAGCAGACCACCTCAAAAAATATAGGGCTGGATCTTGGATTTTTAAAGCAAAGGATACAGCTTACCGCCGATTATTACCTTAACAAAACCAAAGATCTTTTGCTACGGTCAGATATTCCAACAACAACCGGTTTTAAAACAATGTTCATTAATGCCGGTTCAACCCAAAACAAAGGGCTTGAAATTACCCTGAATACTGTGAATGTTCGCAAAAAGGACTTTGAGTGGAGCAGCAGTTTTAATATTGCATTCAATAAAAATAAAGTATTAGGATTAACAGGAGGCAGCGATATCATGTATGCACAGTCGGGCTGGGGTGTATTAACAGTAGCCGATTACCTGATACAGGTAGGCCAGCCTTTAGGCCAGATGTATGGCTATAAATCAGACGGGTTATACCAGGTTTCTGATTTTGATTACAATGAAACAACCAGGGTGTACACGCTTAAGCCGGGTATTCCTTATGATGTGAATAACCGGCCACAGCCCGGATTTCTAAAACTGGTTGATGTGAGCGGCGATACGCTGATCAACGAGAATGACAGGGTGGTTATTGGTAATGCCTACCCTAAACACACCGGCGGCTTTAATAATAGTTTCCGTTATAAAGGACTTGACCTGAATATATTTGTAAGCTGGTCGTTTGGCAACGATATTTATAATGCCAATAAGCTGTATAACAGCCAAACCTATCTCGATTATCGGAATACGCTTTCTTATATCTCAAACCGTTGGATGAGTGTTGATAAAAATACGGGAGCGAGAATCACTGATCCTGCAGTTTTAAATGAAATGAATAAAGGAAAAACAATTCCTGTGTACAACGGCTCAGGAACCAGCCTCAAGTTTTACGATCAGATGGTGGAAGATGGTTCCTTCCTGCGCCTGAGTAATATTAACCTGGGTTATACGCTGCCTAAAAGAATTGCTGCTAAGGTTAAGGCAAGCGGCCTGAGGGTGTACGTTACTGCAAATAATATTTACACATTTACCAAATATACCGGCTACGATCCGGAAGTAAGCACCCGTAACAGTACCGGCTTAACTCCTGGTGTTGATTTTGGGGCTTACCCGCGCACCCGTTCATTTGTTATTGGAGCAAATCTGTCTTTATAAAAAATAAAAAACGCAGAGATGAAAAGTTTAAATAAAAAAATCGTTCTTCAGGCAGGTCTGTTACTGTTTACACTGGTAAGCTTTATATCCTGCAAAAAATGGCTGGAGGAAAAGCCTTATTCTCTTTATGCAGCCGAAACTTATTTTACCAACGTTTCAGAAGCAAAAAAATCAGTATTGGGCGCTTACGAACCATTGTCTAATAGTTATACCTATGGCTTTTATAGTTCGCTGGTTTTTGATATTGATTCAGACCTGGGGCAGATGGATGGAACGGGCTTCAGCAATGATAACCGTACACTGGCGCATTATAATTTCACTCCGGGACATGCCTACCTGGCTAATTTCTGGACTACCATATACAATGGTATTAACCGCGCCAATCTTGTTATTCAAAAAGTACCGCAAATGGATCTTTTTCAAAACGGATCTGATGCTGATAAAACAGAACTGAAGCGTATATTGGGCGAGGCTAAATTTTTAAGAGGGCTGTATTATTTTGACCTGGTTCGTTTTTTTGGCGATGTTCCGTTTAAGCTGGAACCTACGCAGGCTACAGATAATATGAGCATTGGTAAAACCGACAGGGAAGTGATTTATGACCAGATTATTAAAGATATGCTTGAAGCTGCCCAGGATATTCCCTGGGTATCAAAAATAACCTTAGATGAAAGAATAAGCAAAGGTGCCGTGAAGGGAATTTTAGCAAGAGTGTATTTAGGAAGGGGCGGATACTCTTTAAGGCAGGATGGAACTATGAAGCGCCCTGCAAATTATAAGGATTATTATGCAGCCGCCTTGCAACAAACAAAAGAAATTATGGAATCAGGAGAGCATAGCTTAAATCCCAGCTATGAAACCATCTTCCGCAATTATTGCCAGCTGAAGCTGGAGCCTAAGGAAAGTATGTTTGAAGTAGCATTCTTCAATGCAACCGGGGGGAATGACAATAGTGGTTATATCGGAACCTGGAACAGCCCTGTTTGCAACCCGGCATCATCTTACGGGCGGGCCAATTCTTTTTATAAGACACTACCTATTTTTCAAAAGAGCTATGCCGCCGCTGATCTCCGGCGGGATGTGGCGGTAGCTACCTTCCAGATTGATGCTTCCAACCAGATTGTACAGTATACAGGCAGTAACGATCGTCTTTGGGCGCCTGGCAAATGGAGAAGGAACTGGCAGAACACTTCACCAAAGGATTTGAACAATACCGATATTAACTGGGTATTGCTACGCTATGCTGATGTATTATTAATGCGGGCAGAAGCAGAAAATGAAGTGAATAGCGGGCCCAATGCGGCGGCTTACGAAGCGGTTAATATGGTAAGAAGAAGGGGATATGGATTATCTGTAACAGCAACCAGCGCTGTGGCAGACATTGCAGCAGGTCTGTCCAAAGAGCAGTTTTTAACCATGCTGCAAAAAGAGCGGGCATTTGAACTTTGTTTTGAAGGGTTCCGTAAGTTTGATCTGACCAGGTGGAACATCATTGGTAAAACATTGCGCGAAACCGAAGCTGCACTCAAAGCCTACCGTAATAATTTCCCTTATATTGCCGGTACTTATTTCAGGGATAATAAACATGAGCTTTACCCCATCCCCACAAGAGAAATTGAACTGGATCCTAAAATAACACAAAATCCCAATTATTAAAAGAATGAAAAACAGGAAAAGAACACGGCTGCTATTACCAGGATTATTCCTGTTGCTGCTATGGAGTTGTAAAGCAGGTGATAAAAAGGAGGAAGCAAAACGTCCGAATATACTCGTAGTTATGTCAGATAATCAGTCTGCGATACATGCAGGAGTATATGGCGACATGACGGTACGCACACCTAACATGGATAAGGTGGCTGGCGAAGGTTTGAGATTTGAAAATGCATTTTGCAGTGCGCCTTCGTGCACGCCTTCCAGGGCAGCTTATTTGACCGGGCAGGATATATGGCGTCTGCAGGAGGGCGCTAACCTGTGGAGCATACTGCCTACCCAATATCAGCTCTATACCGATCTGCTGGAAGCTTCGGGCTACCAGGTAGGGTTCCAGGGAAAAGGATGGGGGCCTGGCAGTTTTGCAGCTAATGGCCGGAAAAGGAATCCGGCAGGAAATCCTTTTGAAAATTTTGGGCAGTTTCTGCAACAGAAGGAAAGCGGTGCTCCCTGGACGTACTGGATCAGCAGCCTTCATCCCCACCGGCCTTATGAAGTAGGTATAGGTGCTAAATCAGGTATTGATCCCGGCAAAGTAAAAGTGCCTGCCTACCTGCCTGATGTACCGGAAATACGGACTGACATTGCAGATTATTATCACTCGATTGAACTGTTTGATAAAGAATTGGGCGAAGCGCTGGAGCTGCTGAAAAAAAGCGGGGAAACGGAGAATACTATTGTTGTAGTGTGCAGTGATAATGGCTGGCAGATGCCTCGTGGCCTGGCCAACCTGTATGATTTTGGAACCCATGTGCCGCTGATCGTATCATGGCCCGGCAAATTCAAATCAGGCGCTGTAACAGATGAACTGGTTACCCTTAATGACCTTGCGCCTACGTTCCTGGAACTGGCGGGTGTAGCTGTTCCATCAGAAATGACGGCAAAAAGCCTGATGCCGGTACTGGTAAACAAAGGAGGTAAAAATATTGGTCGCGAGTTCGTAGTATTGGGCAGGGAGCGCCATGCTTTTGTACGCCAGCATGGATCAGGCTATCCCGGAAGAGCTATCCGTACCAAACAATACCTGTATATACGTAATTACGAACCCGATCGCTGGGCCGCAGGTGATCCGCCATTGTATGGCGATATAGATCCGTATATGCTTAATTATCCCGGTCCGGCTAAATTTTATATGATCGCCAATAAAAATAATCCCTCTGTAAAGCAGTTGTTTGAACTGGGAATGGGAAAGCGCCCGGCAGAAGAGTTGTTTGATATAACAAAAGATCCTGATGAATTGCATAACCTGGCGGCTGATCCTGCTTATAAGGAAATAAAAGAAAAGCTGGCAGTACAAATGCAGGCGTATCTTGTACAAACAAAAGATCCGCGCGCAACGGGTGGAGATATAACCGTGTGGGACAAAGCGCCTTATTTCAGTGAAATTGATAAACGTGCTCATCCCAGTAAAGAGGCTATCAAAATGTTTAAGCTGGACTCGGTGTACGACTACCTGAAATAAGTTTTGAACGGGTTTGGGAAAAATAAAGTTGATCATTTTAAAGAAATAAAATACTACTAGTTGAGCAGCCGGTATGCAATTGGTGTGGATGTAGGCGGAACCGCTTTGAAATTTGGCATCGTGGATAATGAGGGCCAGCTGATTCAAAGCTTTACCGATCCTGTACAGGGAGATGAGCAAGCTATCATTGCCCAGATAAAGGACTGTGTACAGCAGGCCGCAACATTGGTTGATCATAGTTTGATAGAAGGTATTGGTATCGGTTTCCCGGGCATTGTGGAAAACAATATTATTATAGGAGGAGCGGATAACCTGCCGGGGTTTGAGCAGCTGCCGCTGGGGAACCTGATGGAAGCACAAACAGGCTATAATGTTGTTATAGATAATGATGCAAACATGATGGGGCTGGGTGAGCTGGTGTACGGTGCGGCGCAGGGCTGTACCGATATTGTGTTCTTAACCGTAGGCACCGGTATTGGTGGTGCCCTGGTTCTTAACAACAAGTTGTATGGAGGTTATAAGAACAGGGGAACGGAGCTGGGCCATATCATTGTACAATATAATGGCAATATATGTACCTGCGGATCTAGAGGCTGCCTGGAGGCCTATGCTTCCGTAAGCTCGTTAATTGAGCATTATTCAACTTTAAAAAAAGAACTGCCGGACAGGGTAAATGGTAAACAAATTGTAGTCGCCTTTTTGCAACAGGAACCGGAAGCGGTTGCGGCTATCAACAGGCATTTTGATTATATGGCCGCAGGCATTGCCGGATATGTGAATATTTTTAGCCCACAGAAAGTAGTAGTAGGTGGTGGTATCAGTGAAGCCGGGGATTTTTACATACAGGAAATTGAAAAACGTGTAAAGGCACTGGCAATGCCGGCTGCTTATGCATATACAGAATTAGTAACGGCGGCCTTAGGCAATAAGGCCGGATTACTGGGGTGTGCTGCAAATGTATTCCGGTCATTGGCTAAAGTGTATTAAGGCAGGAGCAATGATGAGATGTTCCCCCGGGAAAATTTTTTACATACTCATTAAAACGATTTGAATGCAAAAAAGAAGCAATTTTTTAGTAGGTATTATTTTATTAATATGGTTTGTCATTTCGTTTGTGACAAACATATTAGGGCCATTAATGCCCATCATTATTGAAACGTACGGGCTAAGTCTTACGATGGCCGCATTTCTGCCATTCTCCTTTTTCCTGGCCTATGGCGTAATGTCTATACCAGCCGGTATGATGGCAGAGCGGCTGGGAGAAAAAAGACCAATGCTTATAGCTTTTACCTTAAACTTTTTAGGCGCATTGCTCTTTTCTTTTAACCCGCAATACTCAATGGCGCTGGCTTCATTGTTTATTATTGGTATAGGTATGGCCATGCTGCAAGTGATCATTAATCCTTTAATGCGCACAGCAGGTGGTGAAGAAAATTTTGCCTTTTTTTCCGTAATGGGCCAGTTAGTGTTTGGCCTGGCTTCTTTTGTAAGTCCGTTTGTGTTTTCTTATCTGATAAAGGAGCTGGCGGTTGTGCCAGCTGCTAACCCGCTGGTGCAGATGCTTGGCTCGCTGGTAAAAAATGATCTTAACTGGACGGCCCTGTACTGGCTGTTCAGCTTTATTTTCCTGGCAATGCTCATCATTTTATCACTGATAAAAATGCCGGCAGTACAGCTAAAGGATGATGAAAAAGCCGGCGCGTTATCGGTATATGCTGCGCTGCTGAAAAAAAAGGATATATGGCTGTTCTTTTTAGGTATTGTAGCCTATGTGGGAACCGAACAATCACTGGCTAACTGGATGTCGGAGTTTTTAAAGCGCTATCATGCAGTTGATCCGTCAACAGAAGGGGCAAATGCAGTGGCCTGGTTTTGGGGGTTAATGACCATTGGCTGTATATTAGGACTGCTGGTATTAAAATTATGGAATGCAAAGCTGGTATTGAAAGTAGCCTGTATCTTATCAGCGCTTACCATTTCAGTAGCGCTTACGGGAAGTAAAGAGCTGGCATTATGGGCCTTTCCTTTTGCCGGGTTTACTATATCTGTAATGTTTTCGGTAGTGTTTTCCCTGGCATTAAATTCTGTAAGCAAACATCATGGCTCCTTCTCCGGTATCTTGTGTTCAGGTATTTTTGGTGGGGCTCTGGTGCCGTTTATTGTTGGCGCTTTAGGCGACTGGATAGGCTTGCGGTATGCATTGTTATTCCTGTATATTACATTGGGATACCTTTTCTTTATTGCAGTATATGCAAAGCCACTGGTAGACAATAAAACAATGACACTAAAAGAATTTTTTTCTAAAAGATAAAATGACAGAGATGAGCAAATACGGGATTGTACCTGCACTGCTTTTACTATTGGATTGTTGTAACCTGGCAGCGCAAAACAGACAGGCCGAACCGGTTATTAACCGGGTTAATATACAGGCAGATACTGCCCGGCAAAAAGATATAGTAGATGGTGAGTGGGTAGCTGTTGGTATTGACCGGCCTTATGCTATTCAAAAAGATTTCTCGCTGCCTTTCAATGACCGGCCATCTTACCGCTTTGATTTAAGAAATGATGATAACTCTTTAGAAGGATATGAAGAAGGCAGCACCAAGGGAAGAGCCGAGCTTAGTTATTGTTACGCTACAGGTAATGACTATAAAAAGTTGCCGGCCGGCGCTTTTGAAACAGACCGGGTTTTAAAGATGGTGTACGACAGGGGAAAAGGACAATGCGGGCAGGGTTCAAAATGGACCTATACTTTTTCAGTATACGTTCCTTCTGCGTTGCCGGCAGATGCAAATACTATTTTTGCTCAGTGGCACGGCATGCCATCACGCACTTTAGCGCAGGATCCTTCAGGGAAAATTATGCAGCTAACGCCGGAACAATTTGTGCGGTTAAGCGACAGTGTGGTTTTTGCAAAAGACCAGGGGTTTGATAAGATACCGGTAAAGGATAAAAATGGGAAACAAAGTTTTAAACAGGGGAAAAAGAACGGCTGGAAAATTGAACAGGGCGGTTACCCGCCCCTGGCATTTGGATTCTCTAACAATATGTTTTACATAAAAGCCAATTCAGACAGTAAATGGATGACTGATAAAACAGACAGAACACTGGCTAATCCTGAAAAAAATGAAACTATGAAACCCGTAAGCTCTGCATATAAAATTTCTACAATTGCTTACAAATGCCCTTTTGATGCATTTCCTAAAAATACCTGGGTCACATTTACAGTGGCCATCGATTGGTCGGTTTATGGCGGCGCCAACGACAAAATGGTGCAGCCGGGAATGCTGGATGTGGTAATGCAGTATGCCTATGGTAATAAGCAAAGAAAAGATCATATCGTTAATCAGCAAAAAATTGCCATTGGCCGGAATGATGAAAGCGGGTATTATTTTAAATTTGGAATTTACCGCACTGCCAGCAGCACCGTACCTGTAGCTTATAACCTGGCAGGCTATAGCCAAATAGAAAGAAAGTAATTTCAAAAAAAAGCAATATGATTTTTTTTACGAAGAAGACACTCACTATAGCACTACTGTTATTTTTTGTATATAATGCCGTAGCGCAACGTCCCAACATTGTTTTGATCTTATCTGATGATCATGCCTATCAAACAATCAGTGCTTACGGAAACCGGCAGATACAGACGCCGGGTATTGACCGGCTGGCCAAAGAAGGCGCTTTGTTCACCAATGCGCATGTAACCAATTCCATCTGCGGGCCCAGCAGGGCCAGTATTCTTACAGGTGTTTATAGTCATCTAAACGGCTTTAGGGATAATGTTAATTATAATTTCAATTTTAACCAGAACAGCTTTGCCAAAGTGCTGCAGGGTGCAGGTTATCAAACCGCATGGATTGGCAAAATGCATCTGGGAGACAATATTCCGCAGGGGCTGGATTATTACAGCATCCTTCCAGGGCAGGGCCAGTACTATAATCCTGATTTTATCCAGACGGGCAATATAAAAAAGAAATACACGGGTTATGTAACAGATATCATTACCGATGTGGCGGAAGACTGGCTGGATCACAGGGATGCGTCAAAGCCTTTTTGCCTGGTTATTGGTCATAAAGCCACGCACCGTACCTGGATGCCGGCATTGGAAGACCTGGGTAAATATGATGAACTGAATTTTGATCTGCCTGCTGATTTTTATGACGATTATAAAACCAGGAAAGCCGCTGCGGTACAGGATATGACCATTTCCAAAACCATGCGTATGGCACATGACCTGAAAATTTATGAAGCTGCTGATTCATCAGATATGAGTGAAAATATAAAACGGATGACCCCTGAGCAAAAGAAAAAATGGTTAGCTTATTATGCAAAAGTAAAGGCTGATTTTGATGTAAATCCAAGAAAGGGCAATGAGCTTACTGAGTGGAAGTTCCAACGATATATGAAAGATTACCTGGCTACTGCTGCTTCTCTGGATCGTAATATTGCTAAAACCCTCAACTTCCTGGATCAAAAAGGATTGTCGGAAAATACAGTGGTGATCTATATGTCGGACCAGGGTTTTTATATGGGGGAGCATGGATGGTTTGATAAGCGGTTTATGTATGAAGAATCGTTCAAAACACCCATGGTAATGCGTTACCCCGGGGTGATAAAACCAGGAATAAGAATAGACGATTATGTGATGAATATTGACCTTGCGCCTACTTTCATTGAGTTGGCTAAAGCACGTGTTCCCCAAAGAATGCAGGGTATTTCTTTCCTTCCGCTCCTTCAGCATAAAAAGTATGCATCACGTAAAGTAATGTATTATCATTATTATGAAAAAGGCGAGCATTCAGTTTCTCCTCATTTTGGAATTAAAGCTGGCCGGTACAAATTGATACGGTTTTATGATAAAATAGAAAGCTGGGAATTATTTGATCTGCAAAAAGATCCCAGTGAGCTTAATAATATTTATGACGATCCGTCTGCTGCATCAATTATAAAACAGCTTAAAAAGCAATTACTGGAGCAGATAAAGAAATACGGTGATACAGAAGCCCGGGTGATTTTTAATAAAACTATTTAAGATTGCATCAACATCAGACTGTCGTCACGACCAGAACGGAGTGGAGGGAAAAATCCCGGGGATTTGAGTAAGATCTCATCCTTGGGTCGAGATGACGATACCTCCTGAATGTTTTCGCCTCATCATGATTAGTTATATGTACAGGTAAAAGATATGAATAAAAGCAACATAACATTTTTGCTTATTGTACTGGCACTTTTCTGTTGTCCACAGACATTGAAGGCTCAGCAAAATGAAACAGCCGCTTCAAAAATCATTACCGGTCAATATGATTTCGAGTTGGATAATGACCGGCAGGGCTGGACTGCTAAAAAAAGCAGTCTGGTTTTTTCGGGCGATCATTATAAGGACGGACAGCGTTCGCTTTGCTGGAACTGGTCTAAAGCAGCCATATTGGAAATAGAAAACCCGAGAGGATTAAAAGAATCCGGTGATTTTTATCCTGGTGGCATCCCCGAAATTTACGAGCCTTCTTTTTATCCCAAAGACCGTTTCGGGGGTATTAAAATATGGCTGTATCAGGAGAAGCCAGTTAAAGGTAAAATGGCTTTTCAGCTGGGAAGCAGCGTTGCGGCAGCTCATTCATCACCCAAGTACAGGTTTACGGTAAATCTCGATTTTTCAGGCTGGCGTACGATATGGGTATGTTTTGATGAAGACGCCAAAGTAAATAATTATAAAGGAAGCGATGAGTTGAAAGCAATAGTGATGCGCCCAGAAAACGTGGAGCAGGAAAACGGCAAGCTGTTTATTGACCATCTTATTTTCTTAAACTTTGTTTCTAATAAACGCAACTCTGATCTTCAGTTCGTAAATAACAAACGTAACCTGCGTTCAGCCGATGGATACGAAATCCTAAAACCTGCCCTTGCATTCAATACAGCAAAATTTGAACGCCAGGCAGATAAAGCAGTGCTGGCAGCACAGAGCAGGCAAATGGAAAAGCGGCTGGAATTTTTAATGTTAGGTGACCAGGAGCAGGATTGGAAGCAACGTAACACCGGGATTGAAAAAGTTGTTTCAGGAAGAATAAAGGCAGCAAAGTTAATGTATGATCAGCTGAAACTGCAACAGGTGAATGGTGTGGTAAATGGTATTCCCCTGTTTGCCATAAGAGATGAGCACCCGGCGCCCGAAGGCATGGTATATGATAATGTAGCCCAGGCGGTGTTCTTTCCGCTGGCAGTGGATTACCGGCTCAACCATAATAAGCAATCCGGAGAACAGCTTTTACTGGCGCTCGATTATTTCCAGGACCAGGGCTGGGCCGCCGGAAGCGCCTTAGGTACGGTAGATCATGTCATACGTCTTACGCCTGTTTCCACTGCTATATTCCTGATGCGCGATGAGCTAAGGGCGAAAAACAAATTAAAGCCATTAGTGGATATGTTGCTTTGGCACACGCGCATGGGTGGCTTATTGCAATTAGACGAAACAAGAGGAGAAAACTCGGATAAGGTACGGGGTGGGGCACTGGTAAAGCTGATCACTATTTTACTAATGGATGACAACGATATACGTAAGCATCAGTTACTGGAACAGTTTGCAAAATATATGGATCATGTAGCTGCTTTTGCACCCGGATATAGCGATACTTTTAAGCCTGATTATTCTGTTTATCATCATCGCGGCACCTACCTGAATGCGTATGGCATAAATGCCCTTAATACCATGGCTATGCTGCACTGGCTGATGCAGGGAACGCAATATGCTATGAGCCCTGCTTCTGCTGCTACGCTTAAAGAAGTGTTGAAACGGCAGGCGGCTATTGCATTCGGGGTACAGATCCACTATGGGGTCAGTGGCCGTTTTCCTTTAAACAACAGCGCTATTGACGGTCATTGCATGCCTGCTTTTGCATATATGAGCATGGCAGATAATGAGGTGCAGGATAAAGATATGGCAGCCTTGTTTAATTATATTTACAGCATTGCGGCGCCAGAAGAAGTAAATAAAATGCTGATGCCTGCACTTACCTATTCCGGTACTTATGGTACGGTAAGCCTGATGGTGCGTTTGCACCAGGCAACAGGCATAGTGCAGCAACGGCCCGAAGATGGGGTAGTGGTGATGCCTTACTCAGGGCTGTTCACTTACAGGAAAGACAGTGCCTTTGCAACGGTAAAGGGTTATAATAAATATGTATGGGATTTTGAGGGTGGCAAAGGAGAAAATAACCTGGGCCGGTACCTGAGTCATGGCATGCTTATTACGGTACAGGGTGATGAGAAAAAAGGACTTGACCCAGGATTGAATGAAGGTTACGACTGGTCGATGCTGCCCGGGGCTAC
>JAPUDO010000008.1:49327-126035 GCA_027493055.1 Niabella sp.
AAAATGTTACCGGCAGATAAAGTGCTGAATATTTTGCAGGCAGATGAAAAATATATAGAAGGGATGCACCGTAATTTTTCTGAAAGTGTGGTGGCCAGCGGGTTAGGACAGGGCAAGAATGGCCTGTTTGCAATAGATTTAAGAGATGATGTTTTCCCTGATAAAGACCGCATCCTGTTCGACAGCTCTTTTCGCGCTAAAAAATCATATTTCTTTATAGATAATGAAATTATTTGCCTCGGCTCCGGCATACAAAATGATGATAGCCGGTACGCTACAGTAACTACTTTACTGCAATACAAAGCTGCTGAAGAGGAAATGCTGTTGTTTAACGGAAAGCCAATCTCGCAACAGTTGGCAGCACTACAGCAGGCAGATGGCGGGTATTTCACGGATCATAATGGTGTTCACTACATCGTACCTAAAGGACAATCCATCAAATGGCAGCAAGCTGTTCAAAATTCCTATCAATGGAAAAATGGTAACTACAGCCCTGTAGAAGGCAGCTTTGTAAAAGCCTGGATCGATCATGGTACACAGCCTTCTGATAAAGGATATGAATATGAGATGTTGCTGAACACAAAAGATCCCCGAAGCTACCTCAATCAAAAAACATATACTGTATTACAAAAGAATAGTACTGCCCATATTATACATCACAAGGCTACCGGCATAGCAGCTTTCGCTATATTTGATCCTGGTGGAGTAATTCTTGACGGGCCGTTGTTGAAAACGGATGCCCCATTATTGGCGCAGTTCAGGCAAAGCATCGATGAGCTGCTACTGACCATTGCTGCGCCGGATATAGGGCAGGCAAAATGGAATCATAATATGTCGCACATGCCGGATAGCATTACCAATGCGTGGGCGCAGGGACGTGTGGTTACCTTTACTATAAAAGGTGAATGGTTTGTTGCAGGTAATAATCCTGTGTTATTATCATCAGTTGTAGTAAACGGCAATACATCATTTTCAGTTTTCTGTAAAGATGGGGAGAGCATTGATCTTCCTTTGCAGAAAAGGGCTGCAGCAGCAGATGATGAAGATTAAATAAGCCATAACATTTCAATTTAGAACGAAGGATAATTATGAAAAAAATTAATGTCCCTCTCATGAAGGGGGTGGCCACAGGCCGGTCCGAAGGACTTCTTTGGAGAAGGATTTGTATGAGGTATAAACAATTATTCTGTATTATTTCTATCTGGTGTATCAGCACGATGGTTTTTGCTCAGAAGACGGATCGCCCGAATATCCTCATTATTATGACAGATCAACATACTGCCGATGCTATGAGCAATGCAGGTAATAAAGACTTATCCACGCCCGCAATGGATCAGCTGGCAGCAAACGGCGTGCGCTTTACCAGGGCCTATTGTGCGCAGCCCCTTTGTACGCCTTCCCGCACTTCTATTTTCAGCGGTAAGATGCCTTTTGAAACCGGATTTACAGGAAATGCTCCTGAGAAAGACGGCCTTTGGCCTGATAGTTTGTTAATGATGGGGAAAATTTTTCAAAATGGAGGCTATAAAACAGGCTATGTAGGAAAATGGCATCTTCCATTGCCAACTACAAAGATCAGTCAGCATGGTTTTGAATATATTGAAAATACAAAGTTCCAGGATTATAACGATGCAGCCACGCCTTCGTTCTGCGCCAGCTTCATTAAAAAAAATAAAGACCAGCCTTTTTTACTGGTAGCATCCTTTCTCAATCCGCATGATATATGCGAGTGGGCCAGGGGTGAAAACCTGAAAATGGATCTCCTGGAAAATGCTCCGCCACCAGCGCAATGTCCGCCCTTGCCGGCTAACTGGGGCATCCCGGCCAATGAACCTAAAATAGTACGTGAACAACAGGCGTCCAATATACGCACTTACCCTTCAGTAGGCTGGACTGCAGATCAATGGCGTCAATACCGGTGGGCATATAACCGTTTGGTAGAAAAAGTGGATCAGTATATTGGAATGGTACTGGCATCGCTTAAAAAATATGGGGTAGAAAAAAATACTATAGTAATTTTTACTGCCGACCATGGAGATGGGTATGCTGCTCACTCCTGGAATCAAAAACAGGTTCTTTACGAAGAATCGGCTAAAGTTCCTTTTATTATTTCAAAGCCGGGAGGCTGGCCATCCCGTACCGATGCTTCACTGATCTGTAATGGAACCGATATTATCCCCACTATTTGCGGACTTACAGGAGTTAAAGCACCCGCTTATTTAAAGGGTGCTGATGTCAGCAAACGCTTATCCGATCCTGCTTTTGTATTGAGAGATACATTGGTGATTGAAACGGATTTTGCAGACAATGACCGCCTGTTAGGTATTAGTGGCCGTGCTGTAATAACAGGAAAATATAAATATATTATCTACAATAAGGGCGACCTTAAAGAGCAATTGTTCGATTTAAGTAAGGATCCTGGTGAAATGGACAACCTGGCTGTAAGATCAGCATATAAAAAGCTGGTACAGCAAATGAACCGGTACTTAAAAAGTTGGTGTACAAAGAACGAAGATCCTTTTGTAAAGGAAAAGGTATGGCGGTAGTGTGTAGGGTAGTAGTGAGTGGTTGATAAGAAGTAGGGAATATCACGATTTGATATAATAGAAAAACTGAGCTGTCCTGTAAGGCCGGCTGTTCTCCTGTTTTACCAACAAAATGCAGCGCTCTATATATCCATTATAGTATTGGATTGCAACAGCAGTGGTGTAGAAAATACCTGGCTTGCACAACCCAGCAAGCAGGCTTCATTAGCCATTTGAGAGTGTACGATAGCAGCGCTGTCAAAGGTATCCGGCATCATTCTTTTTGCCACTCTTTGGCGGATCTCCTGCACGTAAAAACTGCCGGCATCAGATACGCCGCCACCAATAACCAGTTTTTGCGGGCTGAAAATATTAATAAGGCTGGTAATACCAACAGCCACATAATTGAAATGCCGGTTCATAACGTCAATAGCTGCTGCTTCTCCATCCACGTAATTTTTCGTAATAATTTTCCCATTTAATTCGGCTGCTGTTTTACCTGTCATGAGTGCATAATCCTTTATAAGCGCCCTGGCAGAAGCATAGGCTTCAAAGCAACCGTTGCTGCCGCAGGAGCAGGCAGGGCCATCAAAGTTGATGACTATATGTCCAAATTCAGTACCCTTGTTCCGGTAGCCACCATAAGGTTTATGATCTATGAAAGCGCTGCCACCAATGCCAGCGCCTATAGTCAGGAAAACCACATCTGAACAATCCTTTCCTGCGCCATATTTCATTTCTCCCCAGGCCATCATGTTAGCGTCATTATCTACTACTACATTTAAACCCGTAGAAGAATGAATGAGTTCTCCCAGGTTCACATTATTAAACCCCGGAAGGTTATCAGCTCTGCCTAATATAATGTTATGTTCCACAATACCCGGAAATCCTATACCCACCCCCAGTACCTGCCTGTCTGCAACGCCCGCGCATTTTCTTATGGCTGCATTGATCAGGGCTATGATCTCCCCTTCGGTAAGCACATCTTTTGAGGGCATCCGGAATGAATAAATGATGTTGCCATCAGGGTTTACCAGGCCACATCTTACATAAGTGCTTCCTACGTCAACAGCAATTGCGTACATATTAAAAGTTTTTGTGAGGATAATTGTTTCATGTCTTTTTTCAATTGTCAAAATAATATCTAACCGTCAAAATGAATGTCACTATTGGTTTTTTTCTTTTTTTTATGGATGAATTTCGGCTTCATTATTTCCGGGATCAGCTTGTTGCCTGTTTGATAAGTGCTCGGTTGGTAAATGCCCATAATATTGCTTGAATGAGGTGGAGAAATAGGAGGGAGAGCTGAAGCCCGACATATACGCAATTTCGGTAATGGAGTATTGCCTGCTTTCCAAAAGCGATGCGGCTTTTTTAAATTTGATCCGCTTGATGAAATCAGTGGTAGATTCTCCTGTAATTGCTTTCAGTTTTAAATACAGGCTGGAACGGCTCATTCCTATTTCCCGGCTGAACTTAAGCACTGAAAAATCAGGATCGCTTAAACGATGCTCCACTATTTCGATGGCCCTGCGTAAAAAATCCTCGTCTAAAGTATTTAATGCAATGTTCTCAGGAATGATTTCCGTGGAAGCAGAATAGTATTCTTTTAACCTTCTCCTGGAGCGGATAATATTCTGAACCTTTGCTTCCAGTACCGGCAACGAAAAAGGTTTGGTAATATAATCATCAGCGCCGGCTTCGAGGCCCTTTATCTGGTTGGGGATCTCGGTTTTTGCGGTGAGCAGTATTACCGGTATATGACAGGTATGAATGTTTTGCTTTACTTTTTTACAGAACTGGATACCATCTACACCAGGCATCATCACATCGCAGATAATGATATCGGGAAGTTCATTTTCAATGATCAGCAAAGCATCTGAACCGCTATAAGCCTGTCTGATTGAAAACTGGTTTTCGAAACAATGCGTAAGGTGCGCCACTATTTGTTCATTATCGTCTACAATCAATAGTTGCTGTTGCGGTATATCTGTTTCTGATATGGCCAGTTTATGCTCATCTTCCCTGCTATCTTCCAGTGAAGAAAGATTGTCAAGCAGGAGTTCATAATGATTATCAGCAGAACTAATGCGGGAATCATCCAGGCTTTCGTTTAAAGGCAGCGACACCAAAAAGCTTGTTCCTTTGCCGGGAGCACTGTCTACTGTAATAGTTCCTTTATGCAATTCTACCAGGCTTTTGGTGAAAGCCAGTCCCACACCCGAGCCGGGATTTGTGCCGGCAGGGTTCACCTGGTAAAACCGTTCAAAAACCCGTTCGTGGTCTTTGGCAGAGATCCCTTGGCCGGTATCTTTAACCGTAAGTAATACCTTGTTGTTTTGCAGCTCAACAATAAGCTCAATAGTGTCGTTAGCCTGTGTGTATTTGAACGCATTTGAAAGCAGGTTATTGCAGATCTTTCCAACAGCATCTTTATCAAAACTGCAATTAAACTCAGGGTAATTGGCTTTGAATAAATAATGGATCTTTTTCTGATGCGACAATTCCAGGAAGGAAGCGTAGATGCCACGTAAAAAAGAAATGATCTCTCCCGTTGCGGGCTCCAGCTGTTTTAGCCCGTTTTCCGTTTTCCTGAAATCCATCAGCTGGTCAACAAGCTGGTAAAGCTGTTTGGCATTGCCCAGCATTCGCTCGTGGTATTTGCGGAGTTTTTTTTCGGGGACGTCTTTACTAAGTACCTCTTCCAGCGGGGCTATAATAAGCGTAAGTGGTGTTCTGAACTCATGGGAAATATTGGTAAAGAACTCCATTTTCATCCGGCTGAGATGCTCCGATTTTTCACGTTCAACTCTTTCTCTTTGTAAAGACTTTTTAGTATGGATGCGTTCGCTTATTACCCGCTTAATAATATAGCCGATCATTGCAAGCACCAGCAGCGTTATAAAATAAAACCAGTTGCTGCGCCACCAGGGCGAAAGAATGCATATCTGCAAGGTGCTCACCTGGCTTTTTTCACCCATAGGTCCGGTTGCCTGAACCTGTAAAGTATAATTGCCGGGTTTTAAATTGGTGTACGATACCTTTGGGATGTTTTCACAAACCTGCCAGGTATTGTCAAAGCCTTTCAGCAGGTATTGATATTTAATGCTTCCCGGCGAAATATAATTTAATGCGCTGAAATACACAGTGAACTGCTTATGCTCATGTTGCAGGTTGAGCTGCTTTGTTTCGGAAATAGCCTTTTCGAGCACTTTGAAGTTTCCTCCCGGCTTTGCACGCATGTTGAAAATATCAAGGCCTGTAAACGTAATATGCAGATCAAGAGGTTTTAACTGCAGCGCCTGCGGGTAAAAATAAATAATACCATTTAGCCCTCCAAAGAGCATCATGCCATCGCTGGCTTTACAATACGCAGGAAGGCTGAACTGTATATTTCCCAAGCCATTCCGGTTATCGAATGCCTGTATTCTATTTGGTCGGTCGGAGATCTTTATAAGTCGCTGGCTGGTTGAGATCCAGATCCCGTCGTCATTATCAGGCTGTATTCCAAAGATCGCACCTTGTATGGCATTGTCAGGTCCGGTATAGGGCACAAACCGCTGTTGCTTTTCATCCAATACATTTAACCCGTCTCTCGTTCCGGCCCATATACGTCCGTTGCGATCTTCAGCTATACAGTTTACCAACTCATTGGTAAGTGTATGACCTTTGAATATTGTAATACGGCTAAGATCAGGGCTTAAAACATTGATGCCATTGATAGTGCCGATCCATATTCTTCCCTTTTGATCCTGGAGCAGTGAAGTGATACCCTCTGAGCTTAGCTGTTTTCCTAAAGCATCTTGCTTAAATAAAGAGAACTGCTGCCGGTCCGCATCAAACAGGTTCAGCCCTTCTTTTGTACCTACCCAAATCCGGCCCTGCCTGTCCCTGAGAATGGCATGAACCATATCGCTGGAAATAGAATACAGATCGCCGGGGTTATGCAGGTAAACTTTTACAGCATAGTTTTTTGTGTCAATATAATTCAGCCCCCCGTTAAAAGTGCCTACAAGGGCGTTACCACTATTATCAAACTCAATGGCCTTGATATTATTTGAGCTGAGTGTATTGGCTTGTGCTTCATTATGGATTAAATAAGTAGCACGATTGGTTTTCCGGTTCCAGATATTAATGCCGTTATCATTAGTGCCGATCCATATATTTTGTAAAGGATCTTCCCTGATGATGCTGACCACCTGGTCATTTAACAATATGTTTCCCGTTGTTTGGCTAAGAACATTAAAGCGGAAATCGTCTTTATGATAATAATTCAGCCCCCCGAAAAAAGTGCCTAACCACATCCCGTTTTGCCTGTCTCTAAAGATGCACCGCACTGAATTTTGACTTAATGAAAGATGCTGGCTGGACTGGTGAATAAAATTTTTAAAGGTGGATGATTGCAGGTTGAATATAGATAGTCCTCTAAAAGTGCCGATCCATAGCTGGCCAGCCTCATCCCAGGCAAGGCTCCTGATATCGTTATCGATAAGACTGTTATCATTTTGTGATTGATGAACATATCTTTTAACCTCGTTATTGCGCAGGTTCATGCAAAACAAGCCATTGCTTTCTGATCCCATCCACAAATAATGACCTTTTTGCAGCAGCGCATTGATTCTTATAGCGCCTGCCTGTGGTAGCATATCAGCCATCCCGGTGTTGGTGTTTACCTTATACAAACCTTTATTAGTAGCTAAGAACAGGTTCTGATTGATGAATAACAGCTGTTGAACAGAGCCAAACGGCGAACCGTTTACCCTGTAACGGAAAGATACGAATTGGTTGTCCGAAGAATTATAGTAGTATATCTCCCCGGTATTGGATGTGATCCATAGCTGATTGTCAGGAGCAGTAATGATGCTCGAAATGAACCATTCACCTGGTTTTACCGGCAGGGGGTAGTTGCTGAACTGTTCTGTTTTGTAATTGTAGGAACTGATGCCCTTATTTCCTCCAATCCAAAGCAATCCCTGTTTGTCTGCGTACAGGCTGCGTATATAATTTGAAAACAGGCTATTCTTCTCTTTCATGCTGGGTCTGAAAATAGTGAATGTTTGCCCGTCGTACCGGTTTAGCCCATCCTGTGTTCCTACCCAGATAAAACCCTGCTGGTCCTGTGCTGTAACAAATACGGTGCTTTGTGATAAACCCTGCTCTACCGAGATAGTACGGAAATACCTGTTTTCTGTATAGGATGCTGCGGATTGACTTTGCCCCAGGATCGCGTTGATGAACAGCAGGTTCCCGAGCAGCAGCATGAACGCTTCCTTTATTGTCATTATAGGGCTAAATTAAGCAAATTCATGCTTTGGGTAATATGAGGTCTTAAAATAGAAAGGAAAAGGTTTTTCAAGCCCTGCTATTACGTTCTCTTTTAGATTTTCGTTACTTTTACAATGCGTTCTTCAAACAAAAAGTAAAACATAATTACTTTCTGTATATTATTCAATAAGCACCGAGATCATTACTACTCGGAAAGGTATTATACACACTTACTCGCGAAGTCTATTATAAACCCTTAAAATCTAAAATCATGAATAAGGTCATTGGAATTATTGCAGGAAGCCTGCGTAAATCGTCCTTTTCAAAAAAGATTGGAAGCGCATTATTATCAATGGCCCCGGAAGGATTTGTGTTTAAGCTTGTTCCTCTGGATAATCTTCCAGTTTATAACCAGGATTTTGATGATAATGATATAGTGCCTGAATCGTATGTTGCGTTTAGAGATACTGTAAGAAACTTGGACGGTATTATATTTATTACTCCTGAACATAACCGGTCAATGCCTGCTGTGCTGAAAAATGCAATAGATATTGCTTCAAGGCCTTATGGCAAAAGTGCCTGGAATGGAAAGCCCGGCGCGGTTTTTAGCAATTCCCCGGGTAATCTGGGGGGCTTTGGCGCCAATCACCATTTAAGGCAGAGCCTCGTTTTTCTAAACGTACCGGTTATGCAACAGCCCGAAGTATATCTTTCCCATATTAATGAATGTTTTGATGAAAGAGGGAATGTAAAAGATGATAAAACAAAAGATCTTCTAAATAAAGCAGTAGAGGCTTATATTGCATGGTTTAGGAAAATCGCAGGATAATTCGAGTTCTATCCGTTTTATGTCAGAATGCTAATGACAGTATCTTCAATCATTCCAAATAAATAATAAGCAAAATGTCCTGTGCAGGGAACTCTTCAAAGAGCTTAGCGAAGGATACATTTTCGTGGAACATGGGGTTCGCGCGGCTCCCAAGGGGTCCATTGGATACCATGATATCCCACTTTTTTCGATTGGATAGATTTATTCAATATAGGCAGATCCGCTAGTATGTGTAAAAATTTACTCCAGCAGGTATTGTATATCTTCCAGCGTAAGACCTTTTACAAGGCTTTCTTCTGTTGTAATGAGGTCGTCAGCCAGCCGTTTTTTATTACCGGCCATTTTAATAATTTTTTCCTCGATGCTGTCCCTGCATATCATACGATACGCAAAGACCTGGTTCTTCTGACCAATGCGGTGCGTCCGGTCTATGGCCTGGTTTTCAACTGCCGTATTCCACCAGGGATCAAATAAAAACACATAATCGGCCTTTGTCAGGGTTAAACCGGTATTACCCGCTTTAAGGCTTATTAAGAATACTGGTGTGTTGATTTCTTCATCAGATTGGAACTGTGCCACCAGCTCCTGTCTTTGTTTTACACCTGTTTGACCGTCTAATCTCAACGTTGAAATACCGGCATTGTTCAAATCACGTTCCAGCAAATCGAGCATAGAAGTGAACTGGCTGAACACCAGCGCCCGGTGTTGCGGAATGATACATCTGAGCTCATCAATCAGTACTTTAGTCTTTACACTATCGTAAGTAAAAAGATCTTCATCCTTAACCAGCTCACAGCTGTTACATAGCTGCCTGAGTTTGGTTAGTCCGGCCAATACGCTTAGCTTGCCTTTGTTTAATCCGGTGGCTTTTATTTCAGTAAAGATATTAGTTCGCACTTCCTCCTTGATGCTTTCATAGGCGCTTCTCTGGTCGGCGCCCATTTCACACCACAGTACAGCTTCAGTTCTTTCCGGTAAGTCTTTAGCTACCTGCTCTTTGGTTCTGCGCAGCAGAAAAGGACGTATCAATTTTTGCAAAACAGCAGCTTTTTCTTTGTTTGCCTGCTGCTCTATAGGAATAGTGTATTCCTTTTTAAAAAACTCGGGAGTGCCTAACAGGCCCGGCATCAGAAAGTGCACCTGGCTGTGCAGATCACCGGTACTGTTCATTACAGGGGTACCACTTAAGGCTATTTTGGTTTTGGCGGTCAGCTGCCAAACAGCTTTTGTGGTTTGTGCTGCCGGGTTTTTGACATGATGACTTTCATCCAATACAATGGTTTCCCATGCTATGGTTTCCAGCAGGTGCACATCCTGGCGCATAGTGCCATAACTCGTAATAAATACCTGGTGCTCTTTTTCGCTGAGCAAAGCCGTATCTCTTTTTGAGCCGTGGAGTACAGTGGCCTGTACGCCTGGTGCAAATTTTTCCAGTTCTTTCAGCCAGTTATACAGCAGACTTGCCGGGGCTATTACCAGATGCCTTCCCTGCGGATTAACCTCTATTTTGTACAAAAGAAAACTGATCGTTTGCAATGTTTTACCTAAGCCCATATCATCGGCCAGGCAGCCGCTGGCGCCAATTTCAGCAAGCAGCCGCAGCCATTCGTAACCGGTACGCTGGTAAGAACGCAGCTCTTTTATATGCAAACCATCAGGCAAAGGGTAGAGGTGGGCTTCCTGTTTTTCCCACTGCTGCCATTTTGAGAACCAGGCGGCTGTAATGCCGGTACTGACAACGGGCTCGCTACCTGTATCTTCTGTAACATTGCCCAGCATCAGCCATTTGGCTACCAGCAGCTCCGTTTTCCTGATCCTGCCATGCCGCAGCACCAGCCCATATTGTTGCAGCCATTCATCGCCCAGCACACCCAAACTGCCATCCTTCAGCATGACTGCTTTTTGATTGTTCAATAAAGCTCTTTGAAGGTTGCCAAGCGGTACAGTTTCTTTACCAAACTTTACGGCCAGCTCTATACATGCAAAATCGCCTTCCTGCGTTTGCTTCGTAATAATAGTTTCGGCTTTATGTGGTGAGTACCTGAAATGCTTAAGCATATCAATGCCCAGCAGGTCAATATTTTTTTCTAATAAAAGATGATAGGTTTTTAAGAACCAGCTTTTTTTCTGGGCTTCAGCAAAAGTGAGATAAAAGAAGCCATTGTTCTGATTGCTGAATTTTTCATGCAGAGACCTCAGGAAACCTACCAGCTCTTCTTCCTTTTCCTTATTCCTGCTGATATGGATGATCTTATCTGCGGTTTCAATTTCAGATACCGGTTCGTAAGGTCCCTCTACAGTTAAACCATCGTAAACAAACTGGGGCTCCAGCTTCAGAAAAGTATTGCTTAGCTCACTTAACATCACCTGGGCCTGGGGTATTACCTCTATGGCTTCAACATCCGAAAGGTTATAGCGCTCTATTTTAACCTGCCAGTGGCTAAGCTTTTGCAATACCTGTTCGAATGCTTCTTTATTGTCAAAAACCGCAGTTGATGGAGCCTGTACTGTAAGCCAGTCCAGGGCTTCGTAGCTTTTTGGAGAAACCTGGTAATAGCAATTATTCCGCTCTAATAAAAAATAATATCTTCTAAATCCACTTAAAGCAATTTGTTCTTTACCTATTTCAACCACTGTTTCTATGCTGAATTGATCTCCTGTTTTAGCCGCGCGGAAAATAAGCTCAACAGGATAATGATAAAAGCTGCATTTGATGTTTTGCACACGTTTATCATTGGTTAGTACCGAATGATACCATTCTTTAACAGGTTGTCTTCTTAAAGCACCTACCAGGCTATAAAGATGGCGACTATAAGCATTTCTTACAGCAGCATCTTTTTCTTTTACATTTGTAATGTACTCTGTTTGCTGATGTAAAGCAGCAGTTGTTTTTTGCAGCTCAACCGGTGCAAAAGCAAGCAGCGCCTTTATAGTATCATCGCAGAAGGTTTTAAAATGCGTTCTGAGCTGCGGACGGGAGAGAGGCTGCCCTGCAGTGGTTATGCCTTCAGGTGTTTTAATTAATTGCCTTATGGATATTACTTCCTTCTTTGAAAATAAATGCGAAGGTTGAAAAAGTAAAAATGTTTTTGTATTCGTTGTTGCCATAGCCATCAGGCGGGCAAATATAAGGGGTACAAAAGTCAAACTGATGCTTTGCAAAAACATTTTGTTTCGCAGGACTATAATGTAGCCTTTGGCTGCTTTTAAATGTAGCCAAAGGCTACAACATAGAACTTCGGAACTACAAGTTCCGAAGAGCATCTCTTTTGCAGATTACTATATCAGGTTATAGTAAAACAACTGTTACCTCCGGCTTTATTTCCATGCCAGGGAGCATTTACCTATGGCATAAAAGTTCTTACCGTTCACTTTGGTCATGGCTGTATAAATAACAGTAAAACTGCCGTCATTTTCAGGTATAGCACACAGTGGTGTACGGGTATAGTGATCGCCAGGCTCGGCCCAGGTGCGTCCGGGCGATTGTATTTTGATCCTTACTTCCTTACCCCAGCTGATCCCGTCTTCAGAAAGGCTGTAACCGATTTCCTGGTCGCCAAAAGAATCAAAGATCATCATATATGTACTGTCTTCCAGCTGGTACACGATCTGGTTTTCCATAAAAACCTCAACCACTTTTAAAGGATTGAAGCCGTCCGGCATGCGTTTCCAGGGGCCATTTAGCTTTGGCGCAAATGCCATCCCTGTAGGCCATCCGCCTTTAGGCGTATGATAATGCCCATCGTACATAGCATACCAGGTATTACCCGCTTTGTAGGGAAAAAAGGAAGCTACAGCCTGCTGACCTTCCCAGGGCTGGGAATCAGCCCCTGGCTCCAGTACAATGCCCATATCTGCATAAGGTCCGGCAATACCATTACGGCCTTTTACTACCGACATAGCCCTCCAGATCCTGCCCTGGTAATCGTTACCGGTTATTTCCCCGAGGGTACTATCGCCGGCTCTGTAAGCTACATAAAAGATATTCCAGGCATTTTCTTCTTCGTTAAAAATTACCGCATTTACCCATACTTCTGCCCGGGGATTGGTGTGCGTTCTGCCGGGAATGCTGGATACAATGGTGGACTGCCGCTTCCAGTTTACGGCATCGGTGCTGGTCCAGTAGGCAATACGCATATCCCTGTGAGGCCGTTCAAACATTTCGTTTACAAACATGTGATATACATTGTCAATTTTTACCACATGTCCTGTTTCAAAACCCGAACGGTTGCCACTGGCTAACACATCAGGATGATTGGCGCTGATAACAGGTCCCGTATGTTCCGACACCAGCTGTAAGACCTTTCCTGGTGGCTGTGCCATCGCCTTCAGGCTGATAAAACTTAGCAACAGGACCAGGTAATGGGGTAAGTATTGTATTTTCATATTTAATGCTGTGTATTTGTTCCTTGCAATAGCTTTTTGCTTCCTGGCATTTTGGGGCGGGTTTTAGTGAACTTTATATTAGCAGAAGATGGCCCGCTTATATGGGTATGGATCTTCTTTTGAGGATTAATAAACTGAACGCGTTCAAAACGTATATTCCTTGTGTCTAATAAATGGATGTCAGCGCTATCAGATATGAACCGGGCATGTCTGATTGTCAACCCATCCACATCAGCAGCAGCGATCAGTTTGTGAGTTGCAGAAGAAACATTTTCTATCCATACATTGGACAGCGGACTTTCGGGAATAGCTGTTGCTTTAATAAACTGTTCAGCGTTTTCAACAATAATATTCTTCATTTTTATATCCCTGAACACTGGTGTTAAATGATCTTTCTCTCTCAAAGGATACCTGGATGCCATATTGCCTACATGTTGTGCGCTCCCCAGCATATCCCATTCTATAGCGTATTTGGAACCACTGATCCTTATTCTTTCATAGTACAGCTGTTCTCCGCCACCGCCACGTGGCCTGCGGGTCTTAAACCTTATGGCCGACCGGGCATCCTGAAAAACACAATCCTGTACATAAAGATTCCTGATCATTGCTGCCGTTTCGCTGCCACAGGTAATACCACCATGCCCTTCTACCACCAGGCAATGCCTTACTACTACATTTTCCGTTGGCCTGTTTACTCTTAAGCCATCATCGCCACGGCCTGCTTTAATGGTAAAAGCATCATCACCGGTGCTAAGGGTGCAATATTCTATCAATACATTTTTTGAAGATTCGATATCAATACCATCTCCCCGCGGAATACCAACCGAATGCACTGTAACTCCACGGATAATAACACTATCGCAGTAAACGGGCACAATATTCCAGAAGGCTGTATTTTCAAGCGATATACCTTCTATCAGTACATTATTACAGTTGATAGGCGAGATAAACATAGGCGGAAAAATGAATTCGCCGTTATGACCTTCATATACCCTTTCTGCAACCGGTGTTTTGTAAGAGACTACATTTTCTATTACGTCTTTGGTCATGATCTGCTTGCGTACAGATCCTCCTTTTGCAGGGCCGATCAGTTTCCCTTTACCTGTTACGGCAATATTCTTTTGGCCATTAGCATAAATACAGGCGCCCAATGACATTACTTCTATGCCCTCATTTCTTGTAAATACTGCAGGGCGATAGTCTTCCACTTCGCCGCTGAAATATAACTCCGCACCCTCGGCAATTTCTAAATTTACGTTGCTTAATAAGCTGATGCGGCCTGTATGCCATTGGCCTTTGGGAATGATAACGGTGCCGCCTCCCTGCTGATGCACCTGCTCTATAGTTTGCTGTATGGCCCGGGTGACTTTTGTACCTTCTTTAGCGCCATTGGAAGTAATGCTGATGCGCCGTGCCGGGAATACAGGCTTTTGCAGCTGCGGCATGGTAAAAGGTGCAGTTATAGGAGCAATCTTTTCAGGTAATACGGCAGCGCCTACCTGTGCCTTTACAGGCACACTGTCCTTTTGATAGCTCATCCATCCTGAGGCACTTACCTTGTTAAAAAGGACTACAATGATGGCGGATAAAAATATGACTTTAAAATTCATTATTCTATTTTGTACTGAAGCTGGTTACGTTTTCGTGAATATGATCCTGCCCTGTTACTGTAGCTGCTGTAACATTTTGCAAAGAAATATTTTTTACGGGTAATTCCTTTTGTCCCAGTATCCGGGATATAAACTGAACTTCTGCCGCTTTTATATTTGTAAGAAATACATCTTGTATGGGTGTAAGCCTTTTTTCGTAAGTGGGAACTAATGTACGCCATTGATACAGCACGTCTGTTTCTATACCTAAAATACCCAGGTCAATTTTACCGGATTGTACGTTGTTGACATAAATATTTTTCACATAGCCGCCCATACGCTCGTTGGTTTTAATGAACAGCAAATGCATGAGTTTGGCGCCATCATTTACCTTGCAGTTGTCCACAAAAACATTTTCTATACCACCGGATAATTCACTGCCGATAGCCACTAATTGGTGACCATTCTTTACTACGCAGTTACGGATAACAATATTCTTAGACGGGGTTTTCAAACGCCAGCCTTCGGGGTTCCTGCCCGATTTGATAGCAATGGCATCATCGCCCTGGTCAAATACACAGTCTTCTATCAGCACATTCTGGCTCATTTCAGGGTCAACACCATCATTATTATGTCCATGTGCATATACCTGCACTTTCCTAATCACTACGTTTTTGCACAGGTAGGGATGGATGGTCCAGAAAGGGCTATTGGTAATTTTAATACCTTCCAGCAATACATTTTCACAGCGGTTGAACTGTATAAATTGCGGCCGCAGGTGGGCAGTATCATTTACCATTTGCCTTTGCTCAACGGGAGAACGCTCCCATGCCAGATTGTATAAGCGCTTAATGCTATTCATGTGGGCAGGCGGGCGGGAGAACCAGGTTTTCCACACCTCCATTTTCGCTTTGATCTCGCCTTCGCCGGTAATGGCAATATTTTTACACTGGTAGGCATAAATAAGGGGCGAGTAATTATAACATTCCATTCCTTCCCATGTGGAATGAACGGCGGGTAAATAATCTCCAGGATCTTCTGAAAATAACAGCACCGCGCCTTTTTCTATATGAAGGTTGACATTGTTTTTCAGGTGTACTTTTCCCGTAATCCATTCCCCTTTGGGGATCGTAACAGTGCCACCGCCTATGCTATTGGCTTTATGGATAGCCTTAGCAATAGCTTCTGAATTTTTCTTTTTATCACCCTGAACAGCTCCAAAGTCGATGATAGAGAATGTTGCAGCTTTACTGAAATCGGGCACGTTTATAGCGGGCATTTTGAAAGGTGCTGCTATTTTGATCTTTTTAATACGAGGGCCTTTCTTAGAAGAACAGAAGCAAAAAAAAGAAAGCAACAGGACACAAGCCAACCGTATACTCATATCATTATGTATTGATAATAATGGTAAAGCTACATTTTGTGGCCAAAAAAACTATCCCGATCCATCCTGTACATGTATCAACTCGCAAGAAGATTTCCGGATTTTAATTTTTAGACTATTGTATTTCAATAATGGGAGAGATTCCATCCTTAATATCCGAGAAGAATTAAAAGAATATTCCCTATATTGCTATAGTAACCTATTTTTCACCTCAAGTAAAAACAAGCATTGGCACAAACTATACCCTTAAATATAATACAGGCAGACATTCATAAGGCGGTGCAGGAAACGGAACTTTCATCCATACCGCCAAGACGGTTTTACACCAAGTATTACCTGGTGGTGGATGGGAAAAAATATCCGCCCAAATATATCTTGTCCCTGGCTAACAAATACGCTAACGGACAGGAACTGAATTTAGATGGCTTTACCACACAACAAGCCGTTGATTACTTCAATAAAATGGGCTTCCAGGTGGAAAAGAGGGAAGAAGTGCCCAGCTACTTTGACGAACTCAACCGTTTCCTGGAGCAGACAAAAACAGATGATCTCAAATACAGCAGCTATAGTAAAAGCTTTATCAATCTAAAAGTAAAAGTGAGCTTTGGACAGGGAGTTAAGGCTGATGTGCCCTGGATTGCCTTTTTAAAAGGATCCAATACGGTTCAAAAAGGGATTTACCCTTTTTATCTGTTCTACAAGAATCTAAATCTATTAGTATTGGCCTATGGGGTAAGTCAAACTCACGAACCTCCCAACAATTGGGTACTCGATAATCCTACCTCCATCTCAAAATATTTTGTCGATCATCATTTGGGTAAGCTATCTAACTATGGCAGCTCTTATGTATATAAAGTGTATAACACTGACAATCCTTTAAACCGGGATGAAATAGAGGAGGATTTGCTCGATATTATTGATATATATAACGAAATGCAGGAGGATACCGACATGCCTATCACCAACTCCACAGCCACTCCGCAACAGGATTTTCAGCTATCTGCTTTTTTAGAAGCATTAAATACAACCGGACTCAGCTTTAACCCTGCGCTGGTTACCAGGTTCATCGGTTCTTTGCTGGCTAAGCCCTTTGTTATCCTTACCGGACTTTCTGGTTCGGGCAAAACAAGATTGGCACAGGCCTTTGTACAATGGATCTGTGAGCGTGCGCAGCAGTATTGTATTGTGCCGGTAGGGGCCGACTGGACCAACCGGGAGCCCTTGCTCGGCTATCCTAATGCATTGAACCAGGAGGAGTATGTAAAGCCGGACAATGGCTCTCTGGATGTTATCCTATACGCCAACGATCATTCCAACCTGCCATGTTTTTTGATCCTGGATGAAATGAACCTGAGCCATGTGGAGCGCTACTTTGCGGATTTTCTCAGCATCATGGAATCGCAGGAAGCTATTTCCTTACATGCGGGAGGTACGCAAAAAAGATCGGGTGTTCCGGCCACTATAAAATGGCCGGCGAATTTATTTATTATTGGTACGGTGAATATTGATGAAACCACCAATATGTTCAGTCCTAAAGTGCTGGACAGGGCCAATACTATTGAGTTCCGGGTAACAGGGCATGAGATGGCTACTTTTTTAGACAACATCCATCCGCAAAACAAACAGGCCCTCAATACCGCCGGAGCTTCTATGGCAGAAAACTTTCTCGCATTGGCGGGTGTAAAGGAGTTGCCGGCACAGGATACAGACAGAGAATATATTAATCAAACGCTAATCAGCTTTTTTAATGAGCTAAGGAAAACCAGTGCTGAATTTGGCTACCGTACAGCAACAGAAATATTGCAACTCCTGCGCCAGCTGGAGGTTATTGATCCGGCATTGTCCTTAAATCAAAAGCTGGACATGGCCATTATGCAAAAGCTGTTGCCCAAGTTACACGGATCACGCAGGAGGCTTTGTCCTGTACTTAGCACCCTGGGTGCACTTTGCTTTAAAGGCAGCAATGTAGAAAAGGAAGTTTTTGAAGCCGAAGATTTTGATTATGAAACTGACCAGGTAATCTTTCCCCTGTCGTTGGAAAAAATAACCCGGATGTACAAGGGTGCTATTGATAACGGATTTGCAAGCTTTGCCGAAGCCTGATATGAAAACCCTGTCGTCCATAGAACTTCAATTAGAGAAAACAATCCCCGGTTTACGGTTATATATTGATGCCCGCAAGCCGGATACTTTGTTTGATGCTGAGGAGGATGCTGCCGAAAATAACGAAGCCCGTTATCAGTTACTGGAAGGCTGCTTTTACGATTATTCTTTTAGCGATGCGGCTTACCGGTTGGGCGATGTGGGAGAAAATATTATCATCCCGCATAAAAGAAATACCCATACTGGTACGCTGGCTCCCAATATTTTTACAGGCACATTAATCATTCCCGTATTGTGCAATAATCAGCCGGAGCCGGTTACTATGATCGGGCTGGAAGTGCAGTCCATCAAAACCAGCTACCGCAACGATTACCGGGATATGCTGGAGCTGATCACCGAAAAATGTACGGATCTGCTCTTGCAGTCCAATGCACCAGCAGCACATTACTTCGACATCGATTATACAAAAGACAGCCAGACCCTTTATCAAAAATTTGCTTTTATCAAATCGGTGATTGATACAGATGAGTTTGCTGAGGCTATACACCGCATTGTTACGGCACCTGTTACCCAATGGGCAGATGCGCCCGAACCCAGGGATGTACGTCAGCTACGCCGACTCTCCAATGCGAACATAAAGGAACTATTAAAGGGCAGCAGCCAGGCCATCGCTCCGGAGGTGTTAAAAAAAGCAGGATTCAACACATTGCCCCGGCGCATTGCGGCCACGCGCAAAGCAGACTCGGTAGACACCCCGGAAAACCGTTTTGTAAAGCATGCCCTGGAAGTGTTTTTAAAATTTTGTACAGATGTGCACAATGCGGCAGCCCCGCAAAGCAAGTTGTATAAGGAATCGCTGTTGCTCATCCGGACGCTGGAGGCCTTTTTGCACCACAGCATCTTTACAAAAATTTCCGCACCCACCACGCTAAAGCTCAATAGTCCGGTGTTACAGCGTAAGGAGGGGTACCGGGAAGTACTCCGTACCTGGTTGTTGTTTGATACGGCGGCACGACTGGTATGGACGGGCGGCGATGATGTGTACCAGGGTGGTAAAAAGGATGTAGCCACGCTGTATGAATACTGGTTGTTCTTTAAGCTGTTGTCGCTGTTTCAATCGGTGTTCAAACTGAACGCCGCAGATGTGGCACAGCTTATTGAAAAAACAGAAGATGGTCTTAACCTACGGCTCAAACAGGGCCGGCATTATCCTATAAAGGGTGTGTATGATGCAGGTTCGCGCAAGCTGGCCATCCGCTTTAGCTACAACCGCTCTTTCAGTGGTAACAAAACCTACCCGGATGCCGGTAGCTGGACCATGCACATGCGGCCGGATTATACGCTTTCTTTTTGGCCCTCGGATATTACAGAAGTAGAGGCTGAGCAGCAGGAGCTTATTGTGCACATTCATTTTGATGCCAAGTATAAAATTGATCACCTCAATAAATTTTTAGAGCCTTCCTCCAATGCGGCCCTGGCGCAGGAAAAGAAGGACAACAACAAGGGTATTTATAAAAATGCCGACCTGCTTAAAATGCACGCTTATAAAGATGCTATCCGGCGCACAGGCGGGGCTTATGTGCTGTATCCCGGGCATAAGGATCTTACCCGTAAAGGTTTTCATGAGATCATACCCGGACTGGGCGCTTTCCCGGTGCGACCTTCCAAAACAGAGGATGGCATTGGCGCCTTAAAAGCCTTTATCCTGGCCATTATTGATCATTTTATCAACCGCAGTTCCCAGCGGGAAAAATGGGCCTACCACACGTTTGATGTGTTTAAGCAAGAGCCCGGGGAAGACAATATACTCAACGAACCTTTGCCGGAGCCTTACGGCCCCAACCGGGATCTGTTGCCAGATGATAATTTTGTGCTCATTGGCTATTATAAATCTGCCAAACAACTGGCCTGGATCAGGAAGCATCGCCTGTACAATTTCAGAACCGGCAGCGGGGCAGGGGGCCTGGTGCTGGATGCGCCAACTGTAAGCGCCCGGTATTTATTATTGCATACTGCCGGGGAGCAACACTCCGGCGAGCTGTGGAAAATTGTAAGCAAGGGCCCGCAGATCTTTTCCCGGCAGGAGTTGCTGGCCAAAGACTATCCTGCTCCCACGCAGGATCATTATTTAGTTATTCGCCTGGAGCCTGTGCCGGAGCCGGAGTTTCACCACCTGCAATGGAACTTTAAAAACCTGCCCAACTATGTTTCCGGCAGAACTTCCGCTTTTCCCTTTACCGCCACCCTGGCGCAGTTTATGAAAGTGGTGCACCGTAAAGATTAAAGCAGTAATTCCAATATTTTTTAGGGCGTGACCCCAGCCCTCCAACGCATCGGGACCTACACACGGCCGGGGTCGGGCTATGCAGGGGTTCCGTGCTGCGCACCGGCCGCTGCTGGCGGCCGCCCTTTCTATCCCTCACGCGGGGAAACTTAACAAATTAGTAGTTCCAATCAGCGTGGCTCACTGGTAATTTATTTAATTCAATTTTAAGCTGTTTCCAATTAGGCAAGTAACTGTCCATATAATACACAAATCGCTCATTATGATGTCGTTCGAAAAAATGTATCATCTCATGAACAATAATATACTCCAAACAATGTTCCGGTTTTTTTGCCAATTCTAAATTGATCCAAATCCTTTTTTGTTCAATATTGCAGGCTCCCCATTTTGTTTTCATTTGTTTTACCTGCCAGCTATCTACCTCTACATTTAAAATCTTTTCCCACTTTTTAATAATATCAGGAATTTTATTTTTTAACTCAGTTCGATACCATTCAGTTATTATTTCATGCCTTTTTTCTACCGGAATATTTGGCCTTATATATAGATCAATATACTTTTTACTTTTTACAACCACCTCGGGGGAACCTTCTTTGTCAATAATATTCAATAGATAGCGCCTACCTTGAAAATAATGGCTCTCCCTTTGTTTATATTCCCGCTTGGGTATTCGTTCCTGGTCCTCTAGTTTTCTTTGGTTCCTCTTTATCCATCCTAATTTAGAAACAACAAATAGACGAATCGTTTCTTCATGTGTTTGTATTGGCGCAGCAATACGAATCCTGCCGGTTGGTGGATAAACCGCAAGATGTATGTTCTTTATATTTTTACGAACTACATCAATAGTAAAATTATTGACTGTAATCTGTTCCATCAATACTCACTCTGGTTTTTTACAAGATCAAAAATTCTATGTATTTCAAGGTCATCAGTTATATCATAAGATTTTAAAAGATCTGTTATTGCAATTCGAACAGCCTTTGATTTTTGAATATTGTCTCTCCAGCCGTCTTTTTTTGTAGTTATTATTTTGTGATCTAACTCCAGTGCTAATGCTTCATTTTTCCCCAGGTTATCAAAAAGAGCTCTCTTTGCATTGGTATTTATTGACGATGGATAAGCTGCAGAACTACTTGGTTTCTTTACCTTGCCGGACAAGGCTATAATTTCATTCAAGTAATTGGCATATTCAATTCTTTCTTCTTTCCTTCTTTTGATCAGCTCGTCCAGCAATACGCTCATCCTTTCAAAATACATGGGATTGGTAGGACTTTCTTCAATAATTACTTTCCTTAAATTGTTTTCTATGGCTTCGGCCATTGCATCCGGATTATTCTTAATGGCATCCGGCAGCCCTTCTGTTGCTGCTTTTCCTTTTTCAACCAAAAGTTCAACCAGGCTTAAATCATCAAAATTAGCAAGTAGCTGACTTTCTTTAGCGCCAATATAACTGTCGATCAAGTGACGCATGGCCGGTTCATATTGTTTCAAATCGATGTAATCACCGCTAGCCAGTTGTACTTCTTTCCGAACGCTTTCAAAATATTTAATTTCGATCTTTATTTGTTCCGTTTCCCTTTCTGAATAGCCGGCTTCTTTCATATCATCTGCTACATTGGCATAAGCTCTTATTAGCGCAATGGTATATTTATATAAGGCCTGGCGTCTCGGCTCGGTATCTTTTAATTCATCCGGGTTTTCTGTATCTCTTCCGCAAAAGTAGCGGATGTATGCTAAGGTGTCTTTAGGCTCATCAACAGGTTCTACAAGTGTTTTGATGGCTTCTAAAGCTTCATCAAGCCGCTCCTTACCTTTTTGTAAACGGTTTTGTAACAGCCCGTCAATATCTTTCTTTTCGTAACCGCTAAACGCTTCTGAAGTATAATCATTAAAAGCTTGTTCCAGGCTTTTAAACAAGTCCATATAGTCAATTATATACCCATAATCCTTATCATCACCATCTAATCTGTTTACTCTACATACTGCCTGGAATAAATTGTGATCCCGCAGTTTATTGTCGATGTATAAATAGGTAGCACTAGGGGCATCAAAGCCGGTAAGCAACTTGTTTACTACAATGAGTAATTTCATCTGTGCTGGTTCCTCTACAAATTTCTTTTTTACCTCTTTCTCGAATAGCTTTACTTTGTGAATTGCTATCTCTGCATCTTCATTAAAATAGGTAGCCAGCATTTTACGGTAAATTTCAAAGCGTTGTAGTTTCTCTGTATAATTATCGCCTTCTCCTTTTATATCATTGACATTGGGAACAAAAGAAGTGATAATAGCACAGTTAACCAACCCTGCATTCTGAAATAGTTCGTAATAACGACATGCATTGTAAATACTATCTGAAACTAACATGGCATTTCCTCGACCATTCTGCAACCGTTCTTTTCGCTCCATATCCAGCATTACATCCATCACAATCTTTTCCAGACGTGATTTGGAACTGAATACTTTTTTAATAGTACCCCAACGCTGCTTCAGCTCTGCTTTGGCAAACTCGGTAAGTCCCCGAGTCTTCAATTCGAACCATTCATCTACTTTATCGGGTGAAGAAATATCCTGCTCAATATCCCGGGCTTCGTAACGTAAATCCAAAACAACCTTATCAATTACCGCTTCATTGAATTTATAGGTATGAATGTATCTTCCAAATACTTCCATACTGGTCTGCTTATCCGTTTTCAATAGGGGCGTTCCGGTAAAGCCTATAAACAGCGCATCGGGCACAAACTGTTTCATAGCATCATGCAGCTTGCCGGACTGGGTTCTGTGACACTCATCTACAAAAACATAAATATCTCCTTTGGCCTTATAATCTGAGGGAATGCTATTGCGTAAATCCAACAGATAGTTTTCAATATCCTTTTCATCGGCATCTTCTTTCCCGCCAAACTTATGTATAAGAGAGCACATGAGCCAGGGAGAAGTGTCATTGAGTTTGTTTAAAAGATCCCTACCATTTTTGGTACGGTATATATCTTCCTGTACGCCTTTGTATACTTTTTCAATTTGCTCATCCAGTTCATCACGGTCGGTGATAATCAGAACCCGTGCATTTGGGTTAAACTCACGCAGCCATTTGGTCAACCATACCATTGTAAGGCTTTTGCCGCTTCCCTGGGTATGCCACATAATGCCCCCTTCCCGGCGTTTTACAAAATCCTGAGCTGATTTAATTCCAAAATATTGGTTGGGGCGGGCATGCTTTTTCTGTCCCCGGTCGTACACTATAAAATCATGTATCAGTTCAATAAACCGTTCTTTGTTTAGCAGCTCAATAATATTTCTATCTAACGAATATTTATACCGTGCAGTTTTATTTCGAATGGGTTTAGTGATGTCTAATAAGTAAGGATAGTCTTTATCTTTCTCTTCGTTTACTTCTTTCCACTTCAGGTAATACTTTTCTTTTGTACCAATAGCGCCATAAGCCAATCCCTGAACATCATTGCCTGCCATCACATATTGAATCGTGCTGTAAAAAGGCTTGATGAACATGTGTTTCTGGTTATCTTCATTTTGCCGGATGCCCTCCGACAAGGAAACAGTACTTCTTTTGAGTTCCAACACGCCTAAGGCAATACCATTAATATATAAAACAATGTCAGGACGTTTTTTGTGCAGGCCTCTTATGGTCACTTCTTCAGCTATTGCAAAGTCGTTGTTAAGCGGATTCTCCCAGTCAATCAACCAAATTGTTTCTTTATTTTTGCCTACTTCGGACTGTATAGGTATACCATAACGAAGCATTCCATATACTTCTTTGTTGACGTCATACAATGACCGACTTTGGTTGGTGGTTACCTTGGTAAATTCCTGTATAGCTTTGGCAACAATATTTTGATCATGTTTTTTTAGTAGCCATTCGCTTAATATTTCTTCTTCAACATTGCTGTTATTTTCCCGTTCTTCCCAATTACCTAAATAACGATATCCCAATTCTTTTTGCATGAGTTGGATCACCCGATTTTGTGTATCTCTCTCCAATTGACCGACCCTAGATTGGCTGGAACCTGCCATCAGGCGATTAATAATTTCTTTTTTGAGTGATGCCGCCAGTTCATTCTCGGTGTTAATCAACATTAATCCATCATCCGGCAGCAATGCGTCACTATATTCACCTCTGTAGAGCTCGGCATAAAATTTATCCTTTTTATATTTACCGATATATAAATTAGTTGCCTGATTTTCGTAAATGGGCTTTAAATCCAACTCACCTTCCAGGAAAAGCGCCACATCCTCTACACTTACCTTCTTTCCAATATACTCGTATGTTTCATCATTCAACAAAATGAAGATGAAATTATTCTGCCGTTCGTCCTGGCAGAACATCACAGTTGGCACCTCATAGTAGTATAGTATTTTTACGTATGCTAATTTCATAATTCAATTTCTTGGATGGTTACAGTAGTTATGTCAAAAGCCTGTGAACGCCACCAGGAATGATGGTTTTTATGGTCGAATGTTTGTTTCAATCTACCGTCCGCTGCCTGTAATTTTAAAATACCTATATGTTTCTTCTTGCCTTTGTTTGAGGGTAATTTAAAAAAACCATTGATCATACCATCTAAATCATCATAGATGGAAACCGATTTACCAATGCAATCATCATACCCTTTAGGAAGTGGCCTGTCATCTTTTAAAGGAGTAGGTAAAAAACACTCAGAAGTAACCGGATTAGACTTTAAGACCCGGTAAAATACTTTTACACCATCTGGTACAAAACAATCCTCGTGTGGACAGGTAATGCCTACAGATGAAAGATCTTCAAAATAGCTTAGGTCTTCTGCCATATTATACTAATCTGATTTTACCGGTTAATAGATTTTGCATCATGCCTTGCTTCAGCATTTTGTATTTAGCTAGTTTTTTTTCCAGTTCTTGAATCTCTTCATCCATATCGGAAAGCATTTGAGCAATTCTGTTCTGTTCTTCAATTGCCGGTAGGAATACTGGTATTTTCCCTAATGAACTTCTTGAAATTCTTTTGTGGGTTGTGCCCCCAACTTTTTCAATGACCTTTGAAAACCAGCTAGAAGTGGAAAATAAATTAGCAAGGAATATTCGATTTGCAATTTCCTTTTTTGGTCTAAAAATTGTCACGTCTACTGAAGTAATAATTTGAGATTCAGAAATATTGGGTAATACGCAGGCTCTGCCTGCTGGTTCAGCCAGTCGGCAAACCAACAAATCTCCCTCATATAATTGTTTACAGTTTAATTGATGGAACGATTTCTTCGAAATATACTTTTTGTTTTCTTTTTCTATATAATAACCAATTCCAATATTCCCTGTTTGAATCAAACGGACTCCTCTATCTGTTATAAATTCTGCTTCGATCCAATCTCCATCATCAAAAAGTTCTTTTTTATTTTCAGCAAGCTCAAATACAGTTTCTTCTTTCCATCCCTTTTTGGGCTTTAACAATTCTTGCATTGCTCCTTGCTTAATCGCTCTTTTTTTATCAATAAGCTTCTCAACATTTCTTATAAGATCATCTATGTCCGTTAATACAGTTACAATATTATTTTGCTCGGTTTTAGAAGGTAGAATAAATTTTGCATTCTTTAAAATACTATTGTATAGCCGTTGAATTGTTCCTCCTTCGGTATTATACTTAATAACTCTAAATATATAATACAGGAACTTATTATAAATAACCTTTTCATTATTATCAATCCAAACTATGTTTGAATCTTGGAAATAAGCAGGCTTTCCATCATAGACTATTGTTCTTCCTATAGTCCCGGCAGCAGAAATAAGTATATCACCTTTATTGGGAAAAGAAAACCTTTGTCGATAGTTATTATATAGTTCAAGAGAGATATATGCATCTGCCACCTTTCCAAAGGTTCCTATTTTAAAAAATGGTATTGGCCCATCAGATTTTGTCTGGAAATTAAAAATCCTCTTGCACATTTTTACTTCACCTATATCGCCTATTGTTTTCACCTCCCAGTCCTTAGGTATTATCCCAAGCTCTGTATGTTTATATCCCTTTACCATTTAAAATTCATTTGTTTTAAGTGCGCTTCTACTTTGGTGGTTAGATCATCCAACTCTTTATTTAGTTGTGGTAAAGGTATTTCATAGCGGTCGGCCAGTTCTTTGATACGATGCGTTAGCCGATGGCTGATATTATCCATTTCTGTATTGATTTTCTGCGCCATTGTTGTCATCCATTTCTTCTCTATTACTATTCGTTTTATGTCTTCAATACTCAACTTAGGATATTTGGCAATTACTTTATACTCCAATTCGGTTTTAGCAGCTTTCAATATAACATTCTTTTCGGTCTCCTCATCCAAGAGTGATTTGTAAATTTCCAATAAATCGTATTCTTCCTTATTCTCTGAAGCCACTTTTTTACCTTTAGCAGGTGCCAGGTATTTTAAGCGTTTAAGTACCATTGGCTTGCTTATTTTACCTTTATCATCCATAACTTCTGTTAGTAGCCCTTCCTCGCCCGAATGCTCTTCTATTAGCTCTTCCTGTTTAGATTTGATAGTTTCTATAATTGCCTCAAGCTCATCTATAGCTTTCTGCTCTTTTGCGAAGTATTCATGAATCAGGAGGGCAGGAGGGATCATTCGTCCTTCTAAACCCTCTATTCCAGATACCTGCTTTACGATTTCTTTATCTCCTTTCTTGGTTTTCTTTTCTATACGCTTTACTTCATTGCCAGCTTTCCATCCATCAGCAGCCAGTTCATAAAAGTCATCCTGCATCATTTCTGCCCAATAATCCATCAGCAGTTGGTACATGGTGTACTTATCTGTCAAAGGCTTTTTATCGTAATGTTTTAGCAAGTTTTCTGAAATAAGATGTATTTCCTGTTTGGGACGTAAACCTTTTTCCAAAGCCCGAGTGTGGCTGATGGTTTCTTTTTCCCATTTCTTATACACTTTATGCATTAGTTGACCGAAGTTGGTAAACTCCGGATGGTGGAAAATAGTATCTTTTATAGCATCATTACCTACTTTGAGCTGGTAATAACCGGACCTAGCTTTAATGGCTTTATATAGTGTGTCTTTCAGGGTAGGGTACACCTGCCAGTAATCATCCAATGCTTCCACATCTCTTTTGGGAATGCCACCCAGTAAATGTGCCTCAATATCTTGCATATCCTCTTCTTCCTGGTTATCGATATAGCGGGGAATGTTGAGGTTGTAATCATTTTTAGGCGATGCGATTTCCGAAACAGGGATAAGTCGTGAGTATTTAGGTATTTGTAGTTGATTTTTGAAAGTGTCTACAATTTTATGAATGTCCTGCTCACGCAAACGGTTTTTATTACCATCCTTAATAAACCCTTTGCTAGCATCAATCATAAAAATGCTGTTACGTTTATCTGCACCTTCTTTATCAATAATAATTAAAGAAGCGGCAATGCCTGTTCCATAAAATAAGTTGGGCGGCAGGCCTATAATAGCTTTAATGTATCCTTTCTGGATTATTTTTTTTCGTATCTCGCCCTCCGCATTACCCCTGAACAATACACCTAGTGGTAAAACAATACAGGCTTTACCTTTTGATTTGAGGGATTTGATCAGGTGTAGTAAAAAAGCGAAATCGCCATTCTTTTGTGGCGGTATGGCATTATAACCCTCAAAGCGTTTGTAAATATCATCTTTAGGGTCTATGCCATTCATCCAGGCTTTGTAGCTAAAAGGAGGGTTGGATACTGCATAATCAAATTGGCTTAACTCCCCTGTCTTGTCATTTGTAAATAACGGTGAAGCCATTGTATTGCCTTGACGAATATCTGCATCGCTAAAGTTATGTAGCCACATATTCATTACTGCAAGGGCGCGGGTAGCGTTGTCATTTTCCTGCCCATAAATGGTAATGCCATGCGGCGCTACATCTGCCACTTTCAGCAATAAGGAACCCGATCCGCAGGTAGGATCATATATAGTATCGCTTTGGCTTTTTGATTGATCAATACTAATTACCTGTGCCATGACACGGGATACTTCTGAAGGGGTATAGAATTGGCCTTTGCTTTTTCCGCTTTCGGTAGCAAAGTGCCGCATCAGGTATTCATAGGCATCACCAAGCAGATCGTCGCCTTCAGCCCGATTGTTGGTGAAATTTAATTCAGGCTTATTAAAGATATTGAGCAAATTGGTAAGGCGGTCTACTTTTTCTTTTCCGCTTCCTAATAAAGTATCTTCATTAAAATCTGTAGTAATAATGCCAGAAAGGCCGTTATTCTTGGCAAACTCTCCAATAATCTTATTAATCTGATCACCAATATCTGACTTGCCCCGATGCTCCAACATATCGTAAAAAGTGGTTCCTTTTTTCAGTTCTATCAAAGGATCCTTTTTATCAGATACATATTTCATAAACAACATTACCAGCACATAATCTTTATATTGACTGGCATCCATGCTACCTCTCAATTCATCGCAACTTGCCCAAAGCGAACTATATAATTCTGATTTTTTAATAGCCATTATAAATATTGTAAATTTATTTAAATTGTATAAGAAGTTATTTGCTCCTGTTGATATTTAAAAGAGAACAAATATAAAATAAGTAATAGAGTTTACTCCCTAGATAATAACAACAATAATAACAACACTATTTATTGATATTGAATATGTTGCAATATAAAGTTACATTTTCGAAAGGGTATGTGGTTTATTCAGCGTCCAGCGGTATATATTTTTCCCGGCAATAAGTTTCTATTTCTGTATCATTCATAAAATAGTCGTCACAAAACTCATCTAACTCTTTTTCTGTTGATTTATAGTATCGTTCTTCAGCAATCATCAATTTCTCTGTTTGTTCAATAAATTTTTCAAATTCCGGATTAATCTTACAAAGCTTATCGATTGTTTTAAAACCCAGATCACGATAGGTGGCGGGATATAATACTTTGCTTTGATAGGGGTTTCCATTAAGCTCAATGATGCCTATGCCAAATGATTGGTTAAGTCGTGTCATTTCCTCAGAAAGGCTATCGCTAAACTCAAAAGCCACCAAATATCCAAAATTGGCCCAACTGGAATTAGATACGGCTTGAAAGAAAGCTTTTTTCAATTCACTATCACTATTGATTTCTCTCTTTATTTCGTAAGAACTTAGTTTGAACGTGTCGACTCTATTAATTGATTTCAAAAAATTCTGACTAGCTTTTGTCTGAAGGTTCAAGAACTTAATACCAACCATATCGGGGTGAGTCCATATTTGGTTGTTATCTTTGCTAGTCGACTGCTCATGAAAAATTGTTTTGGAATAGATGCCAGTATTTTTTAAATAGCTACTAAGTAGTTTGTGTAGTGATCTTTCTTCATATGTATTACTTTTATTATTCTTCAAATTTTTCGTATCGGTGGCTTCCGTCACCGTCGCAAAAACATCTACTCCTATTTCTTGCTCGTTTTTAGTAAGATAGTAAAAATAGGACCCATTTGACTGTTTTAAACGCTTTACTCTTGTATCTCCATTGCGGATAAAATCACCAAGCTGAGCTGAAATTGTTGATGGTGGAGTTTTGGCTAATCCAAAGTCATAATACTTTTTATCGATTATATGATTATATATGGTCATATAGTTTGTAAGACTTTTTATATCATCTAAACTCCTAAGAATTGCTTCTTTAATAGTCATAGTCGTCATCGCGTAAAATTACAAATATCAAGTATTATTGCAATCATATATCAATACTAATTTGGATTGCTATCCCCCCCGCGTGAGGGATAGCAGCGTATAGCCCGACCCCGGCCGTGTGCTGACTTTGTGCGCTGGCAGGGGCACGCCCTAATTAAAAATTACTTCGCAAGTATCAACTTCTTTAACTCAGTCATCATCTCATCCTTTTCCTTCAGCATCCTTTCATACAAAGCAATCTTTTCTTCATGCAGTTGAACTAATTTGTCAATCGGGTTTACATTAAAAGTGGGAGTATGACCAGTATTTAAAAATGAACCTTCATTAAATGTGTTGGAAATAATATTAATCGCCTGCTCTTCATCAAAATTCTGAAAGGCTTCCACAGGTATTTTTAAAGCATCAGATATTTGCCGGAGCAGGGGAGCGTCAATGGTTTCTTTTTGTTCCAGTACGGATATTTTCTTCTGGTTCCAGTCATCTCCCAGTTCATAGGCAAGGGCCTCCTGCTTAATACCCAGCATTTCGCGGAAGCGTTTCACATTACGGCCTTCGTGTATCTTTTTCTCCATAGTGTTTGTATTTATCATAGGTCAAATTTAAGATTTTTGTTATTCAATAAGCTACTCATAAAGATAGGTAAAATATCCCTTAAGCAGTATCGCTTTTATATTTTAAAACCTATTCTATTCCGTGGTTTCGGAGCGCTTTGCTGGCCGATCAGCTCCCGGAGAACGGTAAAAATGTTTTCGATATCCCTGCTGTTGCCCTTTACCTCTTTTTCCAGCTTTGCTAACTGCATTAATATTTCTGTATGGGTAAGGGTATATTCCCTAAGCCGTGTAAATACCCGGATAATGCGGATATTCACCTCAATGGCCGTTTTACTGTTCAATATACTGGAGAGCATAGACACTCCCTGCTCTGTAAATACATTAGGACGATAGCGTGCGCCTCCCCAACCGGCCTTGCCATCCTGCAAACTTGAGGTCACAAATTGTGACCTCAAGTTGTTCCACTCTTTTTCGGTGAGGGTAAACATGAAGTCTTTGGGGAAGCGTTCTTTATTTCTTTTTACACTTTGATTGAAGACCTTTGTTTCTACACCGTACATTTCGGCCAGATCACGGTCTATCATTACTTTTTGTTTGCGTACTACGTAAATACGATTGAGTATTTTTTGTTCGGCAATGAGGGTTTGGAGTTCGGCTTTTGCCATGGTGTATGGGTTTGGTGTTATATAAATAGATTAGCTGGCATTCTTTCTTTTGTTTAAACTTGAGGTGCCAAAATGGTACCTCAAGATAGTTATTGTTTTTGAATTTTTAGTGTATTTTCTATATTGGACGATAGCGTGCGCCTCCCCAACCTGCTTTGCCATCCGGCAAACTTGAGGTCACAATTTGTGACCTCAAGTTGATCGACTCTTTTTCCGTGAGGGCAAGCATGAAGTCTTTTAGAAAGCAGTCTTTATTTCTTTTTTCGCTTAAACTTGAGGTGCCAAAATGGTACCTCAAGATAGTGGTTTAGGGTTTGCTAATGATATGTTGAGTGGAATTATGATAATCAATGTGTACCGTCCCGACCGTAGGGAGGGGCCTCAACATAAACCTGAAACTTGTTGTACAGCTCATAATGCCTCATAGTAAAAAGTATCCTCACATTGAGATTTCTCCCTTCATCCCTGCAACCCGGGATTCCAGTCGAAAAGACGGTTAATGATATGTCATCGCATCATTGATTCGCATTGCAAATAGATAAATCAATATGACAGGCAAATTGATTTTTAACAGCCTCTTATGGAAGAGGTCTTTTCAACTTATGTAATTCTCTTGCGTGAGGGATAGAAGCGGATACCCCGCTGAAGGTTTGTGCATAAATTTGTGGCGGAGTAGCAGGGTATAACCCGACCCTGCTGTGTGCTGATTCCGTGTGCCGGCAGGGCAGGGGCACGCCCTGATTATTAAACTCGTATTTTCAAAGCATCAGATATTTGCCAATGCCTGGACCTCGTTTATGGGAAAGGCAATTTCTTCTATACCTTCCACTGTTAATCCGGGAAACACAAAATCGGTTGTGCCGATACTGGCAAACCGGCCACTGCCTTTTAATTGTGTCAGTGTTTCAAGTATGTTTTGTTTGATCTGATGCATAAAACAAGAATATGAAAATCATTGGGCAATTTAGGGCTTATAGCTGTAAGTTTAAACGGGAGCTTGTGATAAAGATCGTCACTTGCGCCAAAATAGATAAGTGCGAAATTTATATAAATAATTCAATATTCAAGATTGAGCATTGATTGTTAAAGATTGTGTATTGAGTGTTTGAATTTGCTCCTGGCTATCAGGTAGTTTTAAAAGAGCAGGGTAGGAGCCTACCACTGCTCTTAGCATCACAATGACTACAGGTAAATAGCATTGCTCACTTCCATTACCACGTAAAGCTTTTTCTTTTTGCCGGGTTGCCATACTACACTTTCTCCTTCTGTAAGGCCCATGAGCCGGATACCCAGCGGGGAAATAGCAGACAGCTTTCCTTCGCGCTCATTGCTTTCGTCCGGCGGCACCAGCTTGTAACGGGTATTCTGGCGCAGTTGAACGTCCCTGAGCGTTATCACATCATACAGGCGCGATACATTATTAGGGAAATCGGAGGCTGTTACCAGCTCGGCTCCGGCCAGCCAGCTTTTGATATGTTGCTGCTCCGCTTCGCTCAATGCCATATACCGGGCATCGCTTTCAAGCGCTTTTGTAAGTAATTTATGATCCTGGTCCAATACAATAAATCTGTTGTTATTCATGTTGTACTTTGATTATTATAAATAAAAAATGATCACCGGTATATGTATATATACCGGACCTCTTTGTTTTACAACAAAGGCTGCATTTATATCCCCCCGAAGCTTAATGGAGTTCCGGGGGATTACTTATTGAAGTCTTTGGGATTTGAAAAGGCATAGAGCCGCTTGCCGGCAAAAGGAACCATGCTGGCAGGTTGAATGAAACAAAGGCCATTACATATATTGGGCTCTGACATGGCCGGAAGATACAAAATTTTTACAGATCCTATTTATCTACCTGTTTTAAAAACTGTGTTCTTGCATCAGTACAGCAACATCTTCTGTCTGACGGCAGGCCAGCTGTGATACGGCCTTATCATAGAGAAGCAGCACTATTTATCGTATCCAGCAAGGCCCAAATCCCCCGAAATTTGAAAAATTGGAATAGCTTTTTTCAGGCTGCCCGACCTCAGTATCCCGAAGTAAAAGCGTAGGATCTTCAGGCTCACGATTGAACGGGCTTGTATTTTTTCTTTCGGAATAGGAGGTGATTAAAGCATAGAGTAAAAATAAGATCAACAATATGCTTAGCCGGTTAAATACCTGCTGCCTGTTATGTTTTCCATTGCCCATAATGGTACAATTTTAACAGCAGCCGGCAGCTATACAAAAGAGTATATGAGATGAATTACTTAAATATTATCATGTAAAATTGCTTATTCATTCAAAAGCAATAAAATTATAAATTACTGATAATTAATATAATATAAGTGATGCTGTTAACTATGAATAAACCGGGTATAAAAAGCGCAATTTATATTGTTTCATTTCCCGTAAAATTCCGGTTAATTTTGAGCTGGTTATTTTTGCACAAAATCTTACTTACTTATTGCACTAAAACTAATGACGTATTTCAGGTTATTGATCTTCCTTCTCTTATCTGTAACGGCCCAGGCTCAAATCATTCACGACAGTTTAGATGAAGCAATAAAAGAACTGAGGGTGCTGGCGGCTGAAGACCCCGCAAAAGCCACCAGTGGACTGTTGAATACAAAAAAGAAATCTGAAGAAATTCAATATACTAAAGGCATCATGCAGAGCTCTTATGCTTTAATGCTTTTGTATTACAATGGAGGACAGTATGGAAAAGTAATTGAGGAGAGCCGGTTTACCGAAGCAGCAGCAAAGGCGCTTACGGACAATCAATATCTGTTTGACGTACATAGAATGAGGGCTATTTCTTATGACGAAATGGCATTGGGCAACGAGGCCCTGAAGGAGCTTGACAAAGCATCGACCTACACTGATAAGATAGCCTCTTTAAATAATCGGTTTTATAAAAAAGCCCTGTTATATGAGTCTTATGCAGGAGTGTTTAATAAAAAAAGAGCGTTTTATAAGGAGATTGATTACCGGTATAAAAGTATTGCTGAAACATCTAAAATAGCAGAAGACAATGCGGTTAGATTAAACGCTAAATACCACAATTTTGCACTTCAGTACGCCAGTTTAGGATTGGCTTATAAGGAAGCAGGCAAAAAAGATTCTTCACTAAAATACTTTGAAAAAGCATTAAGTATTTATGAAAATGAGAAGTATGATATTTATATAAATGGCAAGGCTACGCTGCTTAGCGATATGGCAATATTTTATTGCGAAAACAAAGAGTATGCTAAGTGCATACAATTTGCAAAACAGGCTGAGCATTATGAAAAACAAACATCATTGCCTTATATCCGGAGAGATATTTACAGGAGCCTGTTTAATGCCTACTCTGAAATCAGCAAAAGCGATTCGGCTAAATATTATTTAAACCTGCACACTGCTATCAATGACAGCCTGCTAAAAACCGAAAAAGAAAGTCTTTACACACCGGTTAACCAGATCATTTCTGATAAAGAAAGTGAAAAGAAACAATACCTGGTGACTGTAATTACATGGGCAGGGTTAGCTTCTGTTGCCCTGTTTTTAATGGGTTGGCTATTCTGGAGAAGAAAAAACCGGCATCTTCAGAAAAACTATGAAAAGTTGGTTGAAAAATTGAAGCATAGCCATTTTTCTGCTGATGAACAGGTTGAACCTGAAATGCCCCCGGAAAATGAGATGCATGCAATAAACCTGGAAAAAGAAAAAGGCCTGCGGATTACGGATAGTACCTTACATTCACTGTTAAAGAAATTGGATAAATTTGAAAGGTCTGAGGCTTATCTAAAAAGGGATATCAACTTAAATTACCTTGCTAATTTGTTGGGTGCTAATCACCGGTATGTATCTGAAATAATAAAAAAGCACAAAGAGAAAACGTTCAGCAATTATATAAATGATTTGAGAATTGACCACATTACAAATCTGTTGTATAGGGAGCCTAAATACAGGGAGTATAAAATAAGCTACCTGGCAGATGCCTGTGGTTTTTCTTCGAGAGAGGTATTTGCTGCAGCGTTCAAAAAAAGAACAGGCATTCCGCCTTCCTATTTTATTGAAAATCTTGGCAAGGCTGAATAATGACGGAAACCGGAAGAAAAATGCGCTTTGTTGGCGGGCCGTATAATCGCAGTCCGCCAAATTATATGAAAACAGGTGCAGCCTCCTATTCGGATGGAATACGTGCACAAAAAAGCCGGCTGAAGTATCAACCGGCTCTTTATAGCTAATTGGTAATTGCTCTAATTATTTTTTCAGAGAATCAACAGCAGCAGCAGCAGCAGAATCAACTGTAGCAGCAGCAGAATCAATTGTAGCTTGTGCAGAATCTGCAACAGCTTCAACCTGAGCGTTTAAAGAATCAGCAGTAGCTTCTGCTCCTTCAGTTGAAGTTTCACCACTGTTACAAGCTGCAAAAGATACAGCGATCAGAGCAATTGCGAATAATTTTTTCATTATGGTCTTTTTTGTTTTTAAAATTATAATTTGAAGATTAATACCCAAAAGACAAAGAGGTAACCCAAACTCTGAAATTTTTTTAAAATATTTTTTTATTGATAATTAGATAATTATAATTTAGTTTTAAAAATATATCATCTTTTTTCTAAAAATTCAGGACTTAGCATATCAAATATGGTGTTTTTACTGTCTTTTTCAGTTACCAGGTCCATTAAAGTAATTCTTTCGAGCAGGTTATTTACTGTAAGCTGGATCATTTGCCAAAGCGAACGTGAGGAACAATCTACTGAACTGGTACAAAATCGCATAACAGCGCCATTTTCATCTGTAAATTCTTTATCCAGCGGAGTACCCAGTGCTTCCAGTACATTTTTAATAACAATTTCATCTGCGGGCCGGGCTAAAATGTATCCACCTTTGTTACCCGGGGTGCTGCGAATTAAATGAGCCATGCGCAGCAGCCTGGTAAGCTTGGCTATATAGTGCTGGCTAAGCTGCTCCGTTTCACTAAGTTGCGGGATGCTCATTCCGTCATGGTCTTTGCAGGACGCAATGCGGATCAAAATCCTTAAACCATATTCTTCCTGTGCGGTAATTTTCATTTTCGGGAGTTTTAATAATAGCTATACAGAGTGTCCTTATAAAAAGCCTAATTCCAACTGGGCAGCTTCGCTCATCATTGTTTTATTCCATGGCGGGTCCCAGGTTACAGTAACCAGTACATCGGTAACGCCTTCCACCTGCCTTACTTTTTCATCTACTTCCAGTGGCAGTGATTGTGCCGCCGGACATCCAGGTGCCGTAAGCGTCATCAACACGAAAACATTTCCACCCTCATTTATCTCCACTTTATAAATCAACCCCAGCTCGTAAATATTTACAGGCAACTCAGGATCAAAAACACTTTGCAGCACTTCAATTACCTTATCTTTTATTTCTGCTTCGTTCATATATTTCAGTAAATGATGAATGATTAATTGGACAGTTCCTTTTTAACTTTCCAACATTTTAACTTATAAACCTTCCTTTGCCTTAAACGCCAGCGCGTAATGCTTCATTTGCCTTACCATAGCCAGTAATCCGTTAGACCGGGTTTGTGCAAGATGGCTGGTCATACCTATTTTATTGATAAAATCCATCTTTGCATTCATGATCTCATCAGGTGTATGACCGCTTAATACCCTGATCAGCATACTGATCAGGCCTTTCACAATTACGGCATCACTTTCTGCCCTGTAATACACTTTCCCATCGGTATAATCAGCTGTAAGCCAAACGGTAGACTGGCAGCCTTTTACTTTATTTTCTTCTGTTTTAAATTCATCGGGCAGGGGCGCCAGCTTTTTGCCCAGGTCAATAATATATTCATATTTATCGTCCCAACTGTCAAATAGTGAAAACTCGTCTACTATTATTGCTTCTGTTTGTTCTATGGTTTTATTATTCATCAGTTCACCTTTATACTATCTTCATACGGCGTTTCCGGATCAATATCTGCTTTATTAGCCCATTGGACAGAATCAAAGCAAGGTCTTACTGTACTAAAAAAGTTCGGATCTTTCAGTGCTTTAAAAATGCCCCTGTCAAGATAAGGTTTTACATCAAATTGTTTTTTTTCTGCGTTAGCATAAGTCAGGAGTAAAATATAATCGGGTTTGGGCTGGACATCTGTAACTTTTAAATACATAATATTTATTTTAACGGCTCAATTTTAAAAGGTTCATCATTGTTTTGACATAATGTCCAATCCGCCATCAACTTTTCCTGATGTATTTCTATCCAGGCCTGAACTAATTTAATCTGCCTTTTTCGGCAATATTTAACTGTGTCTACCTCAAAATCCTAACAGCTTTGTTCAACGCCTCCATCATCAGATCAACTTCTTCAATGGTATTATACAAAGCAAAAGAAGCTCTTATTGTCCCGGGAATGCAAAAGCGGCTCATCAGGGGCTCTGCGCAATGATGGCCGGTACGGACAGCTATACCTTTATTATCTAACAAAATGCCCACATCCTGCGGGTGAACCCCATCTATAACAAAGGATACTACACTTACTTTATGATCATTATCTCCAATAATCTTTAACCCGTCAATTTCCCTCAGCCTTTCCGTGGCATGAGCCAGTAGCATATCTTCCTGTTGCCGGATATTAGCTTTACCCGTTTTATTAATATATTCAATAGCGGGCTTTAAAGCAATGGCATCTGCAATATTAGGCGTACCAGCTTCAAATTTATAAGGCAGCTCATTGTAGGTGGTTTTTTCAAAAGTTACTTCTTTGATCATTTCCCCGCCACCATTAAAAACAGGCATTGCTTCTAATAACGCTCTCTTCCCGTACAAGATACCCATTCCTGTAGGACCGAGCATTTTATGCGAGGAAAACGCGAAGAAATCACAATCCATTTCCTGCACATCAATATCCAGGTGCATAGCGCTTTGTGCGCCATCTATTAATACAAGCGCTCCCTGTTCGTGGGCCATCTGTATTATTGCCTTGACCGGATTTACCGTACCCATTGCATTGGATACATGGTTTACTGCTACCAGCTTAGTGCGTTCGTTAAGCAGCTTTTTATACTCTTCCAGCAATAATTCACCATTGTCATTTACAGGAATTACTTTTAACCTGGCTTTCTTTTCTTCGCAAACAATTTGCCAGGGAACCGTATTGGAGTGGTGCTCCATGCCCGAAACAATAAGTTCATCGCCTTCCTGCAGGTTCTGCCGGGCCCAGGTATAAGCTACCAGGTTGATGCTCTCGGTAGTGCCTTTTGTATAGATGATCTCTTCCCGGGCAGCGGCATTAATGAAGTCTTTTACGGCATCGCGGGTAGCTTCAAAAGCGGCTGTGGCCTCTTCTGCAAGTGAGTGAATGCCGCGGTGCACATTCGCATTCAGGAAACTATAATAATACACCAGCGCATCAATAACCTCTTGGGGTTTTTGCGATGTGGCGGCATTGTCAAAGTAAACCAGCCGGTGCCCTTTTACCTCCCGGTTTAGAATGGGAAAGTCGTGGCGGATGGCTTCAATATCAAAAGTATGCGTTGTATTTAAAGTAGCTGTTTTCATGAGCCTTTTGTTATTTTTCTTAAGCCCTACAGATCCAGTTTTTTTGTAATGAATCCTTCTACAAAAGTCCTTACTCCTTCATGGTTGATCTTATCTAAAATATCTAATGCAAAACCATGCAGCAGGAGAGCAGTGGCTGTTTTTTCTTCAATACCACGGGAACGCATATAGAACAAAGCGTCTTCGTCCAGGCGCCCCACTGTACATCCATGTGAGCATTTTACGTCATCTGCAAAAATTTCCAGCTGTGGTTTGGTATTTACACTTGCATTTTCCGAAAGCAAAATGTTACGGTTGCTCTGGTAGGCATTTGTCTTTTGCGCTATCTGGCGCACAAAGATCTTACCATTGAACACACCGGTAGCATTCCCGTTCAGCACACCTTTGTATAATTCATTGCTCAGGCAATTGGGCTGCCGGTTATCAACTACCGTATGGTTATCAATATGTGTTTGCCCGTCTCCTAAATACAGCCCATACATATTGGCTTCGCTAAATTCTGCAGACATGACCATGTTCAGGTTATTGCGGATCAAACCTCCATTCAGCGAAACGGTTACCACGTTGGCCACACTTTTACCAACCTGGTGAACATGTGTAGTGGTTACTACTTTTGAATTGGGCGCATCGTTCTGGATCTTATAGAAATCGAGGACAGCATCTTTTTCAACTACCAGTTCAATCACCTGGTTGGTGAAGCTCTCGTCTGCACCAATAGTAGCAAAAGTCTCTGCCATTTGCACCTGTGCATTTTGCGCTACATGCACCAGGCAGCGCGGTTGCGCAAAAATATTGCCATTGCGTGCATCGGTAATATTGTATAAATAAACAGGGTGGCTGGCGGTGCGGCTTTTAAACACATGTATAAACACCCCCTCCTGTATAAAAGCTGTGTTAAGCGCATTAATGCCATCTTTATGATAAGCGGCGCTGTGTCCCAGATGTTTTTTAACAATAACACTGTATTGTGGGTGCGCAGTGGCTTCCTGCAAAGAAATGATCTCTAACTCTTCTGAGCGGGTATGCGATAACTCCGGGTGAAAATGGCCGTTTATAAAAACAACCAGGTTGGCTTCTTCATGTCCGGGGAGCTGTAAGGGCTCCAGATCCGAAATAGTAAAAGCCTTTTCTTTCAGATCGGTAGTAAAATGATAATCCTTACCGAAAAAGTCGTTGATACGTGTATATTTCCACTCTTCATGCTTTACAGTAGGGATGCCTGTTTGTGTAAACTCCGTGAAAGCTTCATCCCTCATCTGCTTAATATGCTGATTTACCGGATTTGTCTGAAGCTGTTCAAAACGTTCTTTTAAATATGCGATTGTATCCATTAGTTCTAAATCTTAGTTTGTCGTGGTGAGCCTGTCGAACCATGACCGTTTAATTAACCTCCCTTCTACAAGCTCAGGGTAATATTTAATTACACCAAAGCGCTTTTAATAAAATCGTAGCCTTTTTCTTCCAGCTCGTAAGCCAGCTCCTTAGTGCCCGATCTTACGATCTGTCCGTTATACAGCACATGCACAAAATCAGGAACGATGTATTCCAGCAGTCGCTGGTAGTGCGTAATAACTAATGTTGCATTTTCTGCACTGCGTAATTTATTTACACCATTGGCCACAATACGAATAGCGTCAATATCTAAGCCGGAGTCTGTTTCATCCAGGATGGCCAGCTTGGGTTCCAGCATTGCCATTTGAAAGATCTCATTACGCTTTTTTTCACCGCCTGAAAATCCTTCGTTCAGCGAACGGCTCAGCATAGACTGGTCAATTTCAACCAGGGCCATTTTTTCTTTCATTTTTTTAAGAAAAGTAACCGCATCCAGTTCCTCTTCACCACGGTATTTCCTGATTTCATTAACCGCAGTTTTCATAAAATTGGTAGTGCTCAATCCCGGAATTTCAATAGGGTACTGAAAGCTGAGGAATATACCTTCACCTGCACGCTCTTCGGGAGCCAGTTCCAGGAGGTCTTTACCCTCGAACTTAACCGAGCCTCCCAACACTTCATAATCTGCTTTACCAGCTAAAACAGAGGCCAATGTACTTTTGCCTGCCCCGTTAGGGCCCATTATAGCATGTATTTCACCGGGGTTTATTTGAAGATTAACACCTTTTAATATTTCTCTGCCTTCAATACCTGCACGCAGGTCGTTAATTGTTAACATGATTTTATTTCTGATTTGAAATTTATAATTTCTGATTTATTGTTTAAGATATTTTGATGTATATACTGCTGTAATGTGTGCGATGTAAATAAGCTGGCATCAATAATAAAAATTACTTAATAAAAATTTTAGCCTACACTTCCTTCAAGACTGATTGCCAGTAATTTTTGTGCTTCAACCGCAAATTCCATGGGCAATTGATTCATCACTTCTTTCGCAAAGCCGTTAATGATCAGCGCTACTGCTTTTTCGGTGTCAATTCCGCGCTGATTGCAATAAAATATCTGGTCTTCACCAATTTTTGAAGTAGTAGCTTCGTGCTCTACAATACCTGTATTATTTTTTACCTCTATGTAGGGGAAAGTGTGCGCACCACATTTATCTCCAAGCAATAATGAATCACACTGGGAGAAGTTACGGGCGTTGCTTGCATTTTTACCAACACGTACTAATCCTCTGTAACTATTATTGCTATAACCAGCTGATATTCCTTTACTTACTATCCTGCTTCTCGTATTTTTACCGAGGTGAATCATTTTGGTTCCGGTATCAGCTTGCTGGTAATTATTGGTAACCGCCACTGAATAAAACTCACCATTGGAATTATCACCTTGTAGTATAACGCTTGGATACTTCCACGTAATGGATGACCCGGTTTCTACCTGCGTCCAGCTTATTTTGGAGTTGACGCCCTTGCATATTCCACGCTTGGTAACAAAATTATAAATACCACCTTTGCCCTCTTTGTCTCCGGGGTACCAGTTTTGAACAGTGGAATATTTAACTTCTGCATTATCTAAAGCAATTATTTCTACAACTGCTGCATGTAATTGGTTTTCATCTCTCATTGGAGCAGTACATCCTTCCAGATAACTTACGTAGCTTCCTTCTTCTGCAACAATCAGCGTGCGTTCAAACTGGCCGGTATTCTCTGCATTGATACGGAAATAAGTGGAAAGCTCCATAGGACAACGTACTCCTTTAGGAATAAAGCAGAAGGAGCCATCGCTGAATACAGCTGAATTTAATGCTGAAAAAAAGTTGTCAGTTACAGGCACAACGCTTCCCAGGTACTGGCGTACCAATTCCGGGTGTTCCTGTATGGCCTCACTCATCGAACAGAAAATAATACCCAGCTCTGCCAGTTGTTCTTTAAAAGAGGTTCCTATAGAAATACTGTCAATAACCGCATCCACGGCTACACCTGTAAGGCGCTTTTGTTCTTCCAGGGAAATGCCCAGCTTTTCAAAAGTTTTGATCAGCTCAGGATCTACTTCATCAAGGCTTTTAGGCTTTATTTTTTGCTTGGGAGCCGAATAATAGATCACATCCTGGTAATTGATAGGGGGGAAAGTTATATTAGCCCAGCCCGGTTCTTTCATTTTTAACCAGTGACTATAGGCTTTCAGCCTCCATTCGAGCATCCATTCAGGCTCATTTTTTTTGGCGGAGATAAATCTTATGATATCCTCATTCAGGCCTTTAGGAGCAGATTCCGACTCAATATCTGTAACAAAACCATACTTGTATTCGCTGTTAACGTGACTTTCAATCGGGTCCAGTTCAACCTCAGGGGCCTGCAGGTTGTCTAATTGTGCAGTATCCGTATTCATTATGCAAAGGTATGCTATTTATACTAAAAAGTATAAATGAAAATCCTGTTCATCTCATAAAATTTTATGATCGGTCAATAGAAAAAAATGATAGAGCCTGGCTTTTAGGGTTTGATGATATTTCTTATTTCTTGAAATATTTCAAGAAGCATACAGGTATTTAGGTATTTCTCCGTCAGAATTCAGGAAGTCGGTTGCATGGTTTCGGCTCATTAATAAAGCAAAAACCCGCTACGATAACCGTTGCGGGCTTTTGTACAAGATCGTCTTGACATACTTCAACCAGACACCAACGTCCACTGCATTGTGGCCGACCCACCCATGTTATAGCCTTGACGACTATAACTGGCCCGTGTACTCGAAACGGGAATGCATTGTTCATAAGTTTCCATCAAAGAACACTAAAGATAAGATTTTTTTGAGGCAAAGTCAAAAAATCCGGCTAATATTTTTTACATTCAGCAACCAATTAAACCTATCATTGTGCTATATACTTTATACCCCGAGAGAAAAAACGCCCCTGATCTGGACGAAGCGCTCAATAGCCTGCAAAGCATTATTGAATATAGAATGCAGAAAAGTGTTGATAATCAGCATAAAGAGTTTAAAAATGTATTGCAGAATTTTTTCAAAAACAGCAACTTTGCAACGCATATCCGCCAGCAAACAGGGGAGGAGATAAATGCAGAAGAATTTACCATTATTATGATGGCATTGGCTCCCCATATTCTCCCTCATTTTTTTGAATCAGTGATTGCGCAGTATTTACCCAATGGAGGTGATTTTCCCGAATTTGGCGGGGTGAGGGGCAGTAGCCACCGCGGTATGCTGCCAACAGGGGAAACTGTGCAGTTTGTATTAGCCGGCAGGCAATTGGAGAAGCGGCTGGCATTGCAGCAATATTTCACAGAAGCTCATTTTTTTTACGGCAGCAACATGCTGTGGCTCGAACCTGTAAAAGAAGGGGAACCTTTTATGAGCGGCCGCGTGGTACTGGCCTCAGATTTTGTTGAGAAGATCTTATATGGTAAAGAAACAGCGCCTCGCTTTGGCCTGGATTTTCCTGCCCGGCGGATCACTACACAGATGAGCTGGGAAGATGCGGTTTTAAATGAGCAAACGGCGGAACAGATAAGTGATATCAATACCTGGATGCAGCATCATAGTGCAGTTAAAGAAGATGCCAACCTGAAAAACAAAATAAAGCCCGGCTACAGGGTTTTGTTCCATGGCCCATCGGGAACCGGAAAAACGCTTACAGCGGCGCTTATAGGCAAGCAGTTCCAGAAAGATGTGTACAGGATTGATCTGTCGCAGATCGTGTCCAAATACATTGGTGAAACAGAAAAAAACCTGGAAAATGTGTTCAGGCGTGCAGAGTCCAAGAACTGGATATTATTTTTTGACGAAGCGGATGCTTTATTTGGCAAACGTACCAATGTGCAGTCATCGCACGATAAATATGCCAACCAGGAAGTGAGCTATTTATTACAGCGTGTGGAAGATTACCCGGGACTGCTGATACTGGCGTCCAATTTTAAATCCAACCTGGACGATGCTTTTTTAAGACGATTTCATGCGATCATTCATTTTCCTTTGCCCAATACCAACGAAAGGTTACAACTGTGGCAAAAGGCCATGCCGGCTTCATTAACTGCTGATGCAGACATTTCTTTACGTGAGCTGGCGCGTCAATACGAAATGACGGGAGCATCAATACTCAATGCTGTGCATTATGCCACTTTGCAATGCTATGCACGTGGTTCAAAAGTTATCCTTCAAAACGATTTGGTAGAAGGCATCCGGAAGGAGTTTATTAAAGAGGAGAAGAGTATGTGAGGGAGAATAGAGTACCTGTGTTATATTTGATTTTTATATTTAACATAATATAAATTATAAGACAAAATGAAGATCGTAGCAGAGACTATATAAGCCGTTTGTCAGCTATAATTTATATAATGTCTGTGTTCTGTTGCACTACGCTTGCCCTGCGGGTAAATAAAGGACGCCTGCCGCAATGGTGAATTTTTGAAAATAATTCCGGCTTACGCGCTTCGGGCCGCGCTAAAATAGCCATTGGTATAGTTTTGCATTTTTTCAGGTTTGTCTTGATGCAAAAGAATCAAAAAATCATCCCGATAAGCATCGGGAGTCATGCCTTGCTAAAAATGAGCTACGTTTACTCGCTAATTTTTTATTTAATTTTTGTGCTCATGAGAGCTTCGCCGTTCGCTAAAATGCCTGAACTTGCTTCTCCGCCTGCGGCGGATACGCTTCAGACAAGACAGCAGGCATTTTTTAACGCTGCACTTCATCCATTTTCTTAACGCTCACGCATCAGGGTCGTTTAAAATCCCGACAGATAATCAGGATTTTCTATTTAACATAATATTCTCGAACCAATATTTCTCCGCAAACGTTGGAATGGTATTTTTTGAAATGTTAATACCCCAGGACGGTTTGTTTCGGGAATAATCGGAACTGTCCGTAAACAATTCATCTGGCGTACGCCAAACAATGGACGGGTATCAAATAAAATATCAGCTCTCGTTCATCCATAAACAACACTAGAGCTACTGCCCTTTCTCATTTTTTTATAACAAAGCTCACTCCCCTACTCCCGCCTGCATCTCATAAATAGCACAGCTGGCAGCAATAAAATTCATTTTTACAAAATGTGCTGCATATTTCTCAAATTGAAGACTGCTAAAGTTTGACCAATAATATTGCATATTACTCTAATAATATAAATCTAAATATTGTAAAAATAATATCCTCATGGTAAAGTTTATAATTTTGCATTCGTGAAAATTTTAATGATAGAAGACGACCAAAGAGTAGCCGAACTGATACAAAGGGGTTTGGAAGAACAGGGCTTTACCCCTACTTTGGCGTATGACGGACTTTCAGGCAAGAAATTAGCATTGCAAAATGATTATGACTTAATCATTACCGACATAATTCTACCCAAAATAGACGGGCTTGACCTATGCAAACAAATCAGAGAAAGCAAACCCGACACACCAATTATTATGCTTACGGCATTGGGTACAACGGACGATAAAATAGAAGGTTTTGACGCAGGAGCAGACGACTATCTTGTAAAGCCTTTTGAAATGCGGGAATTGTTGGTTCGTATTCGCGCCTTGCTGAAACGAAATAACAAAACGTCAAATAATACAGGCAACATTTTAAAGTATGCATACCTTGAAATGAATTTGCATACAAAAATTGTAAAGTGTAACGGAACAGAAATAAACCTTACACCAAAGGAATTTAATCTTTTGGCATATATGCTGCAAAACCCTGAAAGGGTTCTGTCAAGGGTAGAAATTGCCGAAAAAGTTTGGGACACGCATTTTGATACAGGCACTAATTTTATTGACGTTTACATCAATTATTTGCGTAAAAAAATTGACAAGGATTTTGACAAAAAACTTATTCATACCAAATCGGGAATGGGATTTATCTTGAAGGCGGAATAATGAAAATAAGAACACGGTTAACGATATTATTTACACTAATTACCGCTACTATTTTATTAGCGTTTGCAGCCGTTATTTATTACACCGCAAAAGAAAATCGGGAAAAGGAATTTTATACGCTTCTTAAAAAAGAAGCTATTACAAAAGCCAACTTGTTTTTAAATGCAAGCGTTGAAAAAAAAACCTTGCAGGACATTTACAACAACAACCGAAAAATTTTAAACGAAGTTGAAGTAGCTATTTATGATACCAACTTTACATTATTGTATCACGATGCCGTTGATATTGATTTTGTGAAGGAAACCAAGCAAATGATAGACAATATTAACCAAAAAGGGGAAATTAATTTTTATCAGGAAGATTGGCAGGTAATCGGTTTGCGGTATGAATTTCTGGGCAAAAATTTCATTGTTACCGCTACTGCTTACGACCAATACGGCTATAACAAATTAGACAGCTTATTTAAAACTATCGTTATTGTTTTCATCATTTCCATTTTGGTTATTTACATAGCAGGGCGTTTCTTTTCAAAAAAGGCGTTTGAACCTGTAAAGGAAATGACAGAGAAAGCCGCCAACATTTCCGCTACAAACCTGGATTTGCGTTTGCCAGGCAACGGCAACAAAGACGAACTTTCAGAGTTGGCAAATACATTTAACGAAATGCTAAACCGATTGGAAAACTCTTTTGATGCTCAAAAACACTTTGTTTCCAATATTTCCCACGAACTACGGACACCGCTTGCAGCTATTATTACCGAATTGGAACTTTCAGCCAACAAAGAAAAAAACGCACAAGAATATAAAACCGCTATCAACAACGCTTTGAACGATGCCAAAAAATTAGCCCGCCTTTCAAACAGCCTGTTGGATTTGGCAAAAGCAAGTTACGACCCTGCCGAAATTGCATTTAAGCCAATCCGTATTGATGAAATTTTGTTAGATGCAAGGCAGCAGGTACAAAAGGTAAATCCCGATTACAAAATTGATATGCACTTTGACCCCGAATTTTTTCGGGGTGAGAACGACAATCAAATTTCAGTAAATGGCAATGAATATTTGTTGAAAGTGGCTTTTGTAAACCTGTTTGAAAACGGCTGTAAATTTTCAGATAACAAGCAAAGTATTGTTTCTGTATTTTTTGAAAACGAAAAAATAGAACTTCGCTTTACAGACAAAGGTATTGGCATTTCGGAAGATGATTTAAAAAATATCTTCGTTCCGTTTTATCGTGGCGACAATAAAAACTTTGCAGACGGTAACGGTATCGGGCTTTCACTTACACAAAAGATTATCACTTTGCATAAAGGCACTATTACTGTTTCATCAAAACAAAACGAAGGCACTACCTTTTTTGTGGAATTACTACACATCTAATTACTTCTAATAAAATTCTAATAATTTTCTATTACTTCTCTAACGGCTCTCTTTAAAGGATAGACAGACTTTTGCATCGACTTAAAAAAGGTGCAATGCTGTTTCGTTTCAAACATACTGTTTTTATTCTTTACTCTTTGTCGCTTTGCTTCACAGCAACTTCACAAAGCAACCTGCCTGACCGGCAGGCAGGCTATACGTTACGACAAGCCTTGCAAACGGCAAGGGAAAATAACCTTGTTTTAAAAACAGAACAGTTTAACATAGGAATAGCACAGGCAGACGTTACCACAGCGAAGCTGTTTACCAACCCGACATTCAATTTTAATTATATGAATGTGGCTGCCAAAAAATATGCAGAGCCTAAGTCAAATTTATACAGTGCCATAAACAACCAATACGCATTTCAGTTGGGCAAATCCTTTCAGGTAGCAGGACAACGCAGATATAGCATTGAAACGGCAAATAAAAATGTAGCATTTTTCAAAAAAAATTACACCGAAATTGAACGCAATCTTTTTTCGGAAGTAGCAGCAAAATGGTTGGAAGTATGGACGGTACAAAAGCAATTAGATATTATTCAGATTGCTAAAAGCAATATTCACAGTTTGGTTATTACCAATCAAAACCGATACAAAAATCAGGTCATTACGCAAACCGATTTGTTTCGAACAGAATTATTGTCAAAGCAATACGCCATTCAATACAAAACAGCTTTGCAGGAAGTTACTAACCGCCAAAATGAATTGAAATTTTTATTGGGCGTTCAGGAAGATATAAAAGTTGATACAGCAGACAACTTTTTATTTACGATGCCCCAAAGCATAGACAGTTTACTTACACAATCGTTGCAAAACCGCAGTGATATTCTTACAACAAAATCAATGATTGATGTTTCAAACAGCAATATCAAACTACAAAAGTCGCTTGCCTTTCCGCAACCCGAGTTAGGTTTCTTTTACAATCCGCAAAATGCGGTTCCTTATTGGGGTATTTATGCCGCTATTAATTTGCCTTTTTTCAACCGCAATCAGGGCGAAATAAAAAAATCGCATCTGCTGAAACAGCAAGCCGAACAGCATTTATTCACGATACAAAACCAACTGCAAACCGAACTCACAAACGGTTATGCAAGTTATCGGTTACAGCAACAGAACATTGAAAATTTTAAATCTGTTTGGGAACAATCGCAAACCATTTTAGACAATGTAAAATATGCCTACCTGAAAGGCGGAACAACCATTATAGACTTTTTGGAAGCACAACGCAGTTGGTTGGAAACACAGCAACAATATTATGAAGCGCTGCAGCAATATCGCCAAAGCTACATTCAACTACTTTATACCACAGGTTTAATCAATCAATTAGCAAAATGATGAAGAACATAAAATACATTCTGCCTATACTTCTGCTCCTTACTTCTTGCGGAAACAAAGAAAAAAAGAAAGAAGAAAAAAACACAATTCCCGTAGTGAGCAATAGCGGACAGGCAATAGCTTTTCCAAATAAGGGAACCCTTGCATTTTTCAAAATCGAAAAGGTAAACACCGACCATATCAATGCCGATTTTACCGCAGTCGGAAATGTTGGGGCTACCATTATTGCATCAAATACAGGAGCATCACAAAACATTGTACTGTTTGAAAATCCCGAATTGGCAAGTAACTACACACAGCTTATTCAACATCAAATCAACATTAGCCAAATTCAAAACATCAACATCAAACAAAAGCAAATTGAATTGGAACGCACAAAAGATTTGCATTTGCACGGAGCAGCCACAGGACAGGATTTATTAAATGCCCAAACGGAGTTAAGTATGGAACAAACCAATTTAGCCAATGAAAAAGCGGCATTGATTGAACACGAAACCAAACTACTTTCGGCAGGTTTTAACCCGAATATTTTACGCAAAGCAAAAGTAGGAACAGCGTATTTAATTTGCGGCATTCCCGAAAATCAGATAGAGAAAATCAAACAAGATCAGTCCTGCAACATCGTTTTTACTGCATTTCCAAATGAAAAATTTATCGGAAAAATAGATGCTGTTGCCGATATGGTGGACAATGCAACACGAATGGTAAAAGTTCGAATTAGCGTGAACAATTCATCAAGCAAACTGAAAGCGGGAATGTTTGCCAATGTTTCTTTCGGTATCAACGAAGGTAATTTTATCAGTATCGGTAAAAATTCTTTGATAACGGTTCAAGGCAAACATTATGTTTTTCAAAAAATAAACGACACCACTTTTGAACGCAAAGAAATTCAGGTAGGGCAGCAAATAGGCGAAAAAATTATTGTATTCAGTGGACTGAATAACAATGATGAAATCGCAGTGGAAGGCGTAATGCAATTAAAGGGTTTAAGTTTTGGATATTAAAAATTTGTTCAGATGACCGTTTTAGATTTCTCTGTTCGTCTTTTGTTTGCACTTGCATTTGGTGTTGCTATCGGCATTGAACGGCAGTGGCGACAAAAAAGTGCAGGGCTTCGCACTAATACATTAGTGTCATTGGGAGCGGCTGCTTATATCCTTATTTCGGTTTCCCTGACTGACAATACAGGTGACCCAAGCCGCATTGCAGCACAAATTGTAACAGGCATTGGCTTTCTCGGTGCAGGCGTGATTATGAAAGACGGTTTAAGCGTGCAGGGATTAAACACGGCTGCCACTATCTGGTGTTCGGCTGCCGTAGGTTCGCTTTGTGGCTTGGGCTTGTTTGTGCAGGCAGGTATTGTTACGGCAGCCATAATACTTACACATTTATTTCTTCGCCCTGTTGGTCAAAAATTAAGTGCACTTACATTCACAAAACCAGCAACGGCACAAACCGATTACCAGTTCACAATTAAATGCAAACCCGAAGTGGAAAACCACATTCGGGTACTGCTGATGCATATGCTCGGCAATGACGGAAAACTATTACTACAATCACTCTCAAGTGATGATGATACCGCTAACGCTGTTATTACAGCAAAAATAAAATCTGTCACACAGCAGGACAGCCTGATGGAACGAGTGGCAAGCCGCCTCACCATTGAAGAAAAAGTAATGAAAGTAAGTTGGGAAATCACAGGAACACAATCGGAATTATAACAATGATTTTAAACAGCCACATATCCGTATTGCTGCTTTCGGCAGGCATTGCTTCAGACAACCTGATACTGGCAGCGATGAGCCGCAATACTGCCCGTGTGATAAAGCAGGGAAAGCAGTTGGTGATACTTTTTATGTTGCTCAATATCCAAATGATGGCTTTTGTGTACGGAAAATGGGCAGGTAAGGCTTTAAAAAGTTATATACCCGAACAACAGTATTGGCTTGCCCTTTTTATGCTCGTTGCAACCGCAGTGCGTATGTATCGGGAATGGAACAAAGGGAAAATGCAGGATATGAAAATTGCCTTTGGGCTGGACGGTTATTTGGGTATTGCCTGTGCTACTTCCATTTATGTATTTGTGTTGGGCTTGACCTTGGAAAGCCTTCAACTGTATTCCCCGACAGCTTATTTATTATCAATGCTCGTGTTGGAGACAATGATGCTGCTCGGTTGGTGTTTAGGGCAGTTCCAAAAGTTCAGATTATTAAAAGCCATACAGATAATAGTCCTGCTGATGATGCTTGCGGGCATTTCAATACTTATTTATCAAACGCATAATGAAAGAATGTTATGATGACATTAAAAGACAAAATAAAAAAACCGCTTCATTCCGTGATTAATTCAAGCGGAATGAACATGGGAACTGTTACCAAATTGCAGAACGCTTCCCGTCAGGACGACAAATTTGTTTATGCAATGCTGGAAACAAGTGAAGAAGGCATAACCAATGTAACGGCAGACGACCGCAGACTGAAATTCGGAGTGAATGAATTGCAGCACCAAAAAGCACCCAAATGGTATGTGCAGCTATTGAAAGCATTTGCTAATCCGTTTATCTGTATCCTGCTTGCCATTGCATTTGTTTCATTTATCATGGACGTATGGCTGGCATCTGCCGAAGACCGTGATTTCAAAACCGTCATCGTGGTTTCCGTTATGGTGCTGGTCAGTGCGTTGTTGCGTTTTGTACAGGAATACCGAAGCAATGCGGCTGCTGAAAAGCTGAAAAGTATGGTAAAAACCACAGCTACCGTATTGCGGAAGTTTGCAGGGAAAAAAGAAATACCTATCAGCGAGCTTGTACCCGGTGATATTGTATATCTCTCTGCCGGTGATATGATACCTGCCGATTGTCGCATTATACAAAGAAAAGACCTTTTTGTAAGCGAAAGTATGCTCACGGGCGAAGCCCTGCCTGTTGAAAAAAACCACTTCCCTATACGGGATGCCGATAAAAAGCAACCCGCTGAACTTGATAATATCTGCTTTATGGGAACGAATGTGGTAAGCGGTTCAGCTACGGCAGTTGTGGTTGCCACAGGCAGCTATACTTTTTTCGGCAGCATCAGCAAGTCCATTGTAGGCGAACGCCCTGAAACGAGTTTTGACAAAGGCATCAACAAAGTCAGCTTTATGCTTATCCGCTTTATGCTGGTGATGGTTCCGCTTATTTTTTTGATTAACGGTTTGCTGAAAGGCGACTGGGCAGAGGCGTTGCTTTTCGCCGTTGCAGTAGCTGTAGGCTTAACGCCCGAAATGCTTCCGATGATTGTTACTGCCAATCTTGCCAAAGGTGCTGTAAATATGAGCAATCACAAAGTCATTGTAAAGCGCTTGAACGCTATCCAGAACATCGGTGCTATGGATATTCTCTGCACCGACAAAACTGGAACATTGACACTTGACAAAATTGTGCTGGAAAGACACTTGAACGTGTTTGGCATTGAAGATGATGAGGTGCTGAAATGGGCATACCTGAACAGTGTCCACCAAACAGGGCTTAAAAACCTGATGGATAAAGCGGTATTGGAACACATAGAGTTACACGACTATTTAAAAGTAGAAGAGCATTTTTTGAAAGTAGATGAAATTCCGTTCGACTTTCAACGCAGACGAATGTCGGTAATCTTAAAAATGCGAAATGGAAAACACCTGCTTATCTGCAAAGGTGCAGTGGAAGAAATGCTGGAACTCTGCACCAATGCTTTTGACCCCGGTGAAGACCGTAGCCTGCATATAGAAAACGACAAGGTAGTTCCAATGGACGATACAATGCGTAAGATAGTATTGAACACGTCCCAAAAAATGAATGAAGAAGGTCTTCGTATGCTGTTGGTTGCCATTCGTGAATTTGAAGGAACGCACCCGCTTACCTATACCGTTGAAGATGAAAAAAACTTAACGCTGACAGGTTTTATAGGTTTCCTTGACCCTGCAAAACCCTCATCAAAACCCGCTATTGAAGCCCTGCATAAATTAGGCATTGGCATAAAAGTAATTACAGGCGACAATGAAACAGTAACCAAAAAGATTTGCAACGATGTGGGCATTCCCGTTCAGCAGCTTATCAATGGCAGTGATTTGGAAAATATGACGGACGATGAACTGTTGCTGCAGGTGGATACCGTTTCCGTTTTTGCCAAGCTGAACCCACTGCAAAAAGTAAGAGTAGTAAAAGCATTGCGGAGCAAAGGACATACCGTAGGTTTTATGGGCGATGGCATTAACGATGCAGCGGCACTCAAAGAAGCCGATGTGGGCATCAGCGTGGATACGGCCGTGGACATCACCAAAGAAAGTGCCGATATTATCCTGTTGCAAAAAGACCTGATGGTGTTGCGTAAAGGCGTGCTATACGGCAGGAGAACCTTTGGTAATATAATCAAGTACATCAAGATGACAGCCAGCAGCAATTTCGGTAATATGTTCAGTATGCTCGGAGCAAGTGCATTCTTGCCGTTCCTGCCAATGTTGCCCATTCATTTGCTGATACAAAACCTGCTGTATGATATTTCCCAAATATCTATTCCGTGGGATAGAATGGATAAGGAGTTTTTGGAAAGGCCAAAAAAATGGGATGCCGGGAGCCTTTCCAGGTTTATGCTCTATATCGGACCCATCAGTTCCGTTTTTGATTTTGCAACATTTGCCGTGATGTGGTATGTGTTCAAGGCAAATACTCCCGAACACCAAACACTCTTTCAAAGCGGCTGGTTTGTGGAAGGCTTGCTTTCGCAAACACTTATCATCCACATGATACGCACACGGAAGATACCGTTCATACAAAGCTGGGCAGCCACGCCAGTCGTAGCCCTTACCTCGCTGATTATGGTTATTGGTATTCTCATACCTTTTTCGCCTTTTGCCACAGCATTGAAATTGCAGCCTTTGCCATTGGCTTACTTTCCATGGCTCGTATGTATATTGTTTAGCTACTGCTTACTTACGCAATTCGTAAAAAACTGGTTCATCAAAAAATTTAATAATTGGCTATGATACAGGCACAAATTTATATAGACAAAGACGAACTGAAAGGTATGCAGCCGCTTCATCAGTTCATTATGCAATTACTGATTGAAAACGGAATTGCAGGGGCAACCGCACTTGTCGGACATTCGGGATTTGGCGGAAATCACCGCCTCAAACAACCCACACAGCAATTTTCATTTGACGAAACACCTATGCTTATCACTTTTATTGATGAAGAAAAAAAAGTAAAAGAAGCATTAACAGAATTGCGGAAGCAATACAAAGGCGGATTTATAGTAACTCATCAAGTAGAACAATGGTAAACAATGATTAAAAATCTTCTCATATTCTCGCTCAAAAACCGTTGGCTTGTAGTTGCGTTAAGTTTTGTACTAATTGCAATCGGCTATTACTGCTTTACACATTTAAAAATAGAAGCTTATCCCGACATTGCCGATACCAATGTGATTATCATTGCACAACATCAAGGCAGAGCAGCCGAAGAAGTTGAGCAGCAAATTACCGTTCCCATTGAAAAAGCATTACAAAACACACCCAATGTATTAGACCGCAGAAGCCGAACCATTTTTGGTTTGTCGGTAGTGCAACTCACTTTCAAAGACGGCACAGACGACTATTTCGCACGGCAACAAGTAATGGAACGATTGGCAACAGTAGAGTTGCCAGAAGGCGTATCACCCGAACTTGCACCGCTTTCAACAGCCGTTGGCGAAATTTTTCGTTATGTAGTGGAAGCACCGCCAACGTTTTCGCCTATGCAGTTGCGTGATTTGCAAGATTGGGTTATTATCCCCTATCTATTGCAAACCGAAGGGATTGCAGATATTAGCACCTTTGGCGGAGCGTTAAAACAGTTTCATATCCTTGCTTATCCCGATAAATTACGCAAATACAATCTGACAATTTCCGATGTAGAAAATGCCATTACAGCCAACAATCAAAATACAGGCGGACATATTTTAGAACGTGGCGGACAAGGTTTTGCCGTTCGTGGTTTGGGAGCGATAAAATCAGAAAAGGACATTGAAAACATTGTTTTAAAATCCGAAAACGGAGTACCTGTTTTTGTTCGTGATGTGGCAAGTGTGGAAATTACACCTCCACCGCCAAGTGGAGTTTTGGGCTATACCGTTGCTGATGATAGCATAAACGTAAACAACGGAGTAGAAGGAATTGTTTTGCTTCGCAGATACGAAAACCCAAGCGAAGTATTGGCAGAACTGAAACAACACATTGCCGATTTGCAAGAACACGAACTGCCCAAAGGCGTTACTATCCGCACACTTTATGACCGCAGTTTTTTAATTGACCATTCATTACACACCGTTGGAAAAACATTGTTTGAAGGCGTTAGCATTGTCATCATCATTTTAATTTTCTTTTTAGGAAGTGTGCGAAGTGCGTTGGTCGTTGCTCTTACAATTCCGTTTTCGTTGTTGTTTGCTTTTATCCTGATGCGGTTTACGGGCATACCTGCCAACCTGCTTTCTTTGGGAGCTATTGATTTTGGTATCATTGTGGACGGAGCTTGCGTAATGGCAGAACACCTGATACGCAGATACCGAACCGCCACACCTGAACAAAAACGGGAAGGACTTTTAAAAATTACACTGCTTTCCGCACAGGAAGTAGGCAGGGAAATTTTCTTTTCGGTAACGATTATTATTTTAGCCTATATGCCCATTCTTTTAATGACAAGAGTGGAAGGTAAATTGTTTTCGCCTATGGCTTTAACGCTTGCTTTTGCGGTTATCGGCTCAATGATTGCTGCATTAACCTTTATTCCCGTCCTTATTTCCTTTGCTTACAACAAAACAATTACAACCGCACAAAAACCAATGAAGGAACGGAAAAATGTAATTATTTCCTTTATTGAAAAAATGTATGCAAAAGCACTGAACAAATCCCTGAAATATTACAAAAAAACCGTATTGATTGGTTTTGGAATAGTGTTATTGCTTATTCCCTTTGGTCTAAAATTAGGAACAGAATTTTTACCCGAATTAGACGAAGGTTCTATTTTTCTTCGTGGCAATTTTCCCGCAGGAATTACCATTCAGGAAAACGCCAAATATGCACCGAAAATTAGAAGCATCATTTCAAAATATCCGCAAATTGCTTATGTCATTACACAAACAGGACGAAACGATGACGGCACAGACCCGTTTCCTGCAAACAGAAACGAAATTTTAATAGGACTGAAAGATTATCATTTGTGGAGTGATACCATTTCAAAAAAGATATTGGTCAAACGTATGCTGAACGATTTAGAAAGAGAATTGCCAAGCGTAAAATTTTCATCAGGGCAACCAATCATTGACCAGGTAATGGAAATCGTTACGGGCAGTGCTGCCGACCTTGCTGTTTCTGTCGTGGGCGATGATTTGGTAATGATGAGAAACAAAGCAGACAGCATTGCGAATATTGTAAAATCAATGCAGGGAAGTGAAGGCGTAAACATTGAACAGGAAGGAACACAGGAACAATTAGCCATTAAAATAAACCGTGAACGGGCAGCCCGTTATGGTATCAATGTTTCCGATATTCAAAATATGATTGAAGCAGCCATAGGCGGAAAACACATTTCTGTTTTGTATGACGGCACAAAACGCTATGATATTGTTGTTCGCTATTTACCGCAATTCAGAAACAACATTGACAAAATAAAAAAGCTGTTAGTGCCTTCGGTAAACGGTGGTTTAATTCCTATGGAACAACTTGCCGACATCAATTTTGTAGAAGGGCAAACCAATATTTACCGTTACAACAATAAACGAATGGTAACGGTGCGAACTAATATCAGGGGCATAGACCAGGGCGGTTTTGTAAACGAACTGCAAAAGAGAATTAAAAGCGAAATCAGCATACCAAAAGGGTATGAAATTATTTACGGTGGACAATACGAAAATTTGGAACGGGCGTCTAACAGATTGTTGGTTATTGTACCATTAACCATTTTGGCAGTTATCGTAATGCTGTTTATGCTATACAAAAGATTCTCGGAAGTGGCTATAACATTAACCTGTATAGTATTTGCCATTCCGGGCGGTATATTGGCTTTGCTGTTAAGAGGTATGTACTTCAATATCTCTGCGGGTGTCGGTTTTGTTTCACTTTCAGGCATAGCAGTAATGACAGGTATTCTTATCATAAATGGCATTCATTTGAATTTAAAGAAAAGCGAACCTTTATATGATGCTGTATTTCATTCGTCCATTGAACAGTTTAAAGTACGTTTAATGGTTATCCTGCTTGCTATGCTTGGCTTAATCCCTGCTGCACTTTCCACAGGGATAGGTTCAGACGTTCAAAGACCATTGGCAACCGTAATCATTGGCGGACTGACAAGCACCTTGCTTTTTGCACCGCTGTTGATACCGCCTTTGTATTGGTGGGTAAATCAACCATATAAAAGAATACGCAAAAAATAAAGAAAAGCATATTAATAATAATCAGGGCGTGTCTCCTACTCTATTTTCCTTCCCTTCTAAAAAAAATAAATAGCTACGCTATTTAACATAATGCAAGCAGGAAAATAATCACTCTTTTGTATTAAGGGTTATATTTAAAAACGACAGTGCTGTATTTCTATATTGCGCTGATTATTTTTCGGTGTCGTATTCTATATCGCTGTCCTTTCTTTCTTCTGCATTTCTTTGTCAACCAGGAAAAATACTATGAGCTTTCTTACTATACGCTGGCACACGGCGAAGAAAATTTTATTCACCAGCACATTGCAGATGCTTATACGGTTCAAACTGCTGACGAACATACAAAGCCTGTGGCGCTTCTTTTTACATTGGCGGGACTTTATCTTTTTGCAGAGAAAAATTTTAGCGGCAGGCAGATCCAGGGCATCCATCAGCAAATGGCTGAGAAGTATATAAAAGGTACGCGCATATCGCTTCCGGCAAAAAGAGGCGATGTAATAATTACGGATGTATTAAATGCCGCACCCGGAACTGAAAGAGATTATATGATCAGGAATAAACCTTGCAATATTCTCTTTAATATTATCAAATGAAACGGAGTTGATCTTTGCTTCCAGCCGTTTCAATACATCGCCCCCTTTTATTAGTTTGATATTTAGAAAGATAGTGTAAGAAACGTTGAGACAGTTTATCCGAAGAAACGCCGGAATCCTGTGAAGGCTGGAAAGTGCACCAATTTTTAAACCTGGTTCGTGCGCCGCCCTTTTGGCTCACACAAAAACAAAAAAGGCCGTAAGTCAATCACTTACAACCTTTTACTGTGCCCGGGACTGGATTCGAACCAGCACATCCTTGCGAACGCTGCCACCTGAAGACAGTGCGTCTACCAATTTCGCCACCCGGGCCTCTCACCACCCTTTTTGATTGGGGTGGCGAAGGTAATAAAAATTTTATTACAAAAAACTATTAATTCTTCGGTTTATCCAGATCATCGGTAAAACCTGCCGGCCTCATCATTAAGCCCTGGAACTGCTTCATAGTTTTTTCCATGCCTTCGGTGCTGCCATCTAAAAAGATAACGTTGCCCTTACCATATTCTGCAAAGTTTTTGATCGCTTCTGTCCACATGCTGAAAAGAATAAAATTCGTATCAAGGTTGGCCTGCCTTAATTCGGAAGCTGCAGATGACATCCCTTTGGCTACTTCTTCCCTGAATAAAGCAATACCCTGGCCACGGAGTTTAGCCGCTTCACGCTCCGCTTCAGCACTAATCTTAATAGCATTACCTTCGGCCTCCGCAGATTTTGTTTTAGTGATCAGCAATGCCTGACCCTCATTTTCAGCAGCAGCTTTCAAATTATTACTTGCTACTACCTTACTCATTGAGTCAAGGATCATTTTATCAAAAGTGATATCATTGATCTGCAAATCCTGCAAATGAAAGCCCCACTCTTCAAGGGTTTGATCAATTTCTACTTTTACATATTGCACTATTTCACGACGCAGCCCCAACACTTCGGCCTGCTTTTTTGTGGCTACAAAAGAACGTACATTACCTTCAATTGTTTTAATGAGCGCCTGCATAAGATCCCGGTCACTAATGAACTTGAAGGCTACTTTTTTAATAGTTTCCTCGGCTTCATTTTGTACTGCATACAGTAACATCGCTTTAAAATAAACATTAGCCTGGTCCTGTGTTACGGCCTGAAATTCCAGTTCTACCGAACGGTTTTGCGTAGATACCCTTTTAAATAACTGCTCCATTAAAGGTATCTTAAACCGAAGCCCTGGCCGGGCAATGCGTTGATATTTACCAAACATCGTGATCACACCAATATACCCCTGGTTAATGGTGAACAAACCACTAAATACAATGATGAGCACTATAATAACCCACCAGTAATTTAAAAATTCCATACAGCTTATTTTTTAATTATTAATTTGCAATTATTAATTACTAACTACGTTCTTCCCAAACCTGAACCAGGTTGATCAATACCTCTACCGATTTTCGCATATCCTGTACACTTATATATTCATGCTTGCCATGAAAAGCCATCTCCCCGGTAAAAATATCAGGACAGGGCAGCCCCATAAAGGAAAGACGCGAGCCATCGGTCCCCCCGCGCGCACTATCCAGCCTGAAAGTGACATCACTTCTATTCATGGCTTCTTTCACATATTCACCAATCTGCGGATGGTCTTTTAAAACATCCTTCATGTTGCGGTACTGCTCTTTGCTTTCAAAGGTATAGGAAGAACCATCATAACGCCCTGTGGCCTGCTTGGCAAACTGCTCTAACCGTTTTTCATGCAACTTTAATGTACCGGTATCAAAATCGCGGATGATAAAATGCACTGTTGCCTTTTCTACCGTGCCTTCCATCTGCACAGGATGTACAAATCCTTCCCTGTCATCAGTAGTTTCAGGACTAAATGAATCTTTGGGCAAAAGATCAAGAAAGGTACCTGCCACTTTCATGGCATTCACCAGCTTGCCTTTAGCATAACCGGGATGCGCACTTACACCATAAAAAGTTACGGTAACACCATTGGCGCTGAATGTTTCATCAGTATAAGTGCCCCTTTTTCCGCCATCCAAAGTATATCCGAAATCAGCACCCAGCTTTTGCAGGTTTACCTTATCTACTCCTCTGCCTATTTCTTCATCTGGGGTGAACAGGATCTTTATAGTGCCATGCTTTACTTCGGGATGCGTTACCAGGTAATTGGCCAGGTCCATGATAATTGCCACGCCTGCTTTATCATCGGCCCCAAGCAATGTGGTACCGGAAGCCGTTATTATATCATCTCCTATTCTCTTCTTTAAATAAGAATGATGCCTTACTGAGATCACCTGTGCAGGATCATCGGGCAATACAATATCTTTCCCGTCATAATTGCTATGCACAATAGGTTTTACATTGGCCCCTGAACAATCGGGCGATGTGTCTACATGGCTGCAGAAACATATAACCGGCACCTGCTTACCGGTAGTAGCAGGAATGGTGGCATATACATAACCATATTCATCCAGGTGGGCATCTGCAATTCCAATTTGCTGTAATTCTTCTGCCAGCAAGCCACTCAGGTCCTTTTGTTTTTCGGTTGACGGGAAGGCGGAAGAATGGGGGTCGCTTTGTGTGTCAATAGTAACATACTTCAAAAAACGGTCTGCTACACTAAAATCGTAATCACTGATCATTCAAAATTTTTTTAATTAGTAATGGTATTTACAGGTTCATACAAATTTACAGCTTGATGGTGACAATCCTGCATAAAAAACCCGAAGCATTCGTTAATATGCTCCGGGCTTTTATAAAAAGATACAATATTATTAAGGAGTAATGATAAGCGGGCTCTTCCCTTCAATGCTTACCAGTTCCAGGTCAAAAACCAGGTCCTGCCCTGCAAGGGGGTGATTACCGTCTAATGTTATCGAGTCTTCTTTAACTTCTGTTACTACTACCTGGAATTGTTGTCCGCTGGGGTCGCTCATTACCAGTGGCATACCCACTTCCACCTGCATATCTTCCGGAAAACGATCCTTTGGCATATCAATCAGCATCTCATTACTTTTAGGGCCGTAAGCTTCGTCTACGGGAATATGAATGGTTTTCTTTTCGCCCACTTCCATACCGGTTACGCCATCATCAAAGCCTTTGATTACCATGCCACTTCCCACTTCAAACTCAAGCGGATCGCGCCCTTCAGAACTGTCAAATGTTTCTCCTGTGGTTAGCTTACCATGATAATGTACTTTTACTTTATCGCCTTTTTTTACCTGTTGCATTCTATTTATAGTTTATTGTTTGTTTTATTTGACCCGGCAAAGAATATGAAGCAGCTATCTTGCGTCGCACAGCGTCATCGGCGGTACTGCTATCAGCCTGCATATTCTACAGCGCCGGGCTTTGTAATACGGGTCAGACCGGGACGGTCAGACCCTGTACCCGGACACCGAAGGTAGGGCTTTCCTGTTATTTTTCCGATATTCGCGGCCATGAATGTGGATAGCTATAAAGATCTGAGGATTATTTATATGGGCACCCCCGAATTTGCAGTAGCAGGTTTAGAGGCCCTTTTGCAGGCCGGCTGTAACATTGTAGCGGTAATTACGGCACCTGATAAGCCTGCAGGACGAGGCATGGAACTACAGCAAAGCGCTGTTAAAAAATATGCTTTGCAGCAATCATTAACGGTTCTTCAGCCTGAAAAGCTAAAGAACCCGGAATTTCTGCGCCAGCTCCAGGAGCTCAAAGCCGATCTCCAGATATGCGTAGCATTCAGGATGCTGCCCGAAGTAGTATGGAATATGCCACCCATGGGCACTATTAATTTACATGGCTCTTTGCTGCCTCAATACCGTGGTGCAGCCCCCATTAACTGGGCCGTTATCAATGGTGAGAAAGAAACCGGCGTTACCACATTCAAACTAAAACATGAAATAGATACCGGCAATATCCTGTTACAGGAAAGCTTTCCCATTAGCGAAGAAGATACGGCCGGGACTGTACATGATAGAATGATGCCTGTAGGAGCCGGTCTGCTGGTTAAAACAGTTAAAGGACTGGCAGATGACAGCCTGAAAGAAACGCCACAGTTGGTATCAACTGATGCAGTTATTCATCACGCGCCCAAGATCTTTACAGAAACCTGCCAGATCAATGCTTCCAGGTCAATGGAAGAAGTATTCAACCTGGTACGCGGCCTTTCGCCCTACCCTGCCGCTTTCACTTTTTTAAACGGCAAAAAGCTGAAGATCTTTAAATGCAGGAAGACAGCGGAAACACCTGAAACTAACGCGGGCGAGTTTGAAACAGATGGCAAAACCTACCTGAAACTGGCTTGTGCCAATGGGTACCTGCAACTACTGGATATACAGCTGGAAGGCAAAAAAAGGATGAACGTGGAAGAGTTTTTAAGAGGGTACCGATTTTAGTAGCTACTGGATAGAAATTGAGAACTTCTAAATATTACATACTACTGGTATGTCAGTAAAGAATTGTCGCATTTAAGGTGAGTTGTGAATGGTCAGTTGTGAGTACGTATCCGAAATTACTCGCTTTTCGGGACTTGTAGTCCCGAAGCTCCATGTTGTAGCCTTTGGCTACATTAAAAAAGTAGCCGAAGGCTACAATATAGTCCTACGAAACAAAATGTTTCGCAGAACATCGTGGCTTAACTTAATGACATTGCCCATCGAGGTCGAACCCTGCTATACGACATTTATTGAGCTATGAATGTGTGAATTCTTCGGATTCATTAAAAAGCAGAAAATATTAGAAACCCTCTAACGGCTGGTTTTTAGTTGCAGTAGTTATTGAATAAAAACAGGGGTTCCCAAATATTATATCCGATAAAATAATACCACCCCTGCGGGGTTTAACGCTGACTTCGCATGCTCTTTATAATCATTGCATCCGCCGCGGCGGATTGAAAAATGATCCGGTAAATAAGCATGGAGGGCTGACAGGATTATAAAAATGAGTGTAAACCTGCTAAACAACTCCGTAAGGAGTGACATTAAAGTATAGAATCTCAAAATTAGATGCAAAAACTATTGCTGACGAAATAATCAAAAATTTAGAGGGCCGGGGTTAACTTTGGTAAAACAGAAAAGCTCCTGATTGAATTTATCCCTAAAAGCAAAGACCTTCGTACGCAGAATTTATATAAAATATCTGTGTATCCGTGGTAATATTTACTATTTTCACGAAAGGCTCTAAAAAAATCCAGGTTAAACAACAAGCGCTGTTTATGGAACAGCAAGATTATTTACAAAGACTCATTAAGCAAATCGGAAGGTTGCTGGGGAAAATATCTTCCGACTTGCTTGGACTGAAGAATAATGGACAAATAGTGGATGGCATTGAAATAATGTACCAGACGCTTAAAGGGGAATTAGATCTTGATATCCGGGAGCTGATTCACATTAACAATGACGATTTCATAGAAACGCTCACAACAAAAAAAGGCTTTAATAACGATAACTTAAACAAGCTGGCAGATATACTTTTACTCATTGCCGAAAATGGACAGGAAAAAGACAAAAGGCTGCTGTACGGGAAATCCCTAATAATTTACGAGCATTTAGAAAAAGCAGAAAATATTTACTCTCTCATCAGGCAGGAGAAAATAGAGCTAATAAAAAAGGCACTATAATTAATATTACTTGTTTTCAACAAAGTAACGGTAATACACCAGCCGGGAGGCTGGCGCAAGAGGGAGAAAATAGAGCTAATAAAGAGGCACTGTAATTAATATTGCTTTTTGGGGCCAGGTAATGATAATACACCGGCCGGGTCCGAAGAACACCCTTGGAGAGGCTGGCGCAAGAAGGGTTAAGACCCTGAAAGGGTCAGATATTTATAGAAAATATATACAAAAAAATTGTGCGACCCCGATGGGGTCGAATGATGTGTTATCAATAATGTTTGCTATAAATATGTAATCCCTCCGGGATTTGATAAATGATGTGCGCAATGGTTGGTGTACAATAAAAAGCCCCCGAGGCTGGCGCAAGAGGGTAATGATACCGATATGGTGACCGCAATAGGCCATATTGCAAAAGCAGTCGGAATGACTAAAATAGCCGAAGAAACAGGATTGAGCCGACCAAGTTTGTACAAGGCTTTATCTGACGGCGCAAAACCCCAATTTGAAACTATTATGAAAGTGTTAAGAGCTATCGGAGTACAAATCAGGGTAAGTCCTGTATCAGCTTAAATTGCAAAGCCCCCTAATACCTAATACATCACCTTTACATTGAACTTATCCAGATTATCGGTCTTAAGTTTAGTAGCCGCGGCCTCGCTGATCCTGATATCAAAACCTTCGCTGTATTGCACGCCCTTCATTTTGCCTAACACCTTGGCATATACAGATTGGTTATTATCAGGATTGGTAAGCTTTACAATAGTTCCGGGGGCAGCATTATCCATCAGCAGGTAATATTTACCATCATTCCACCCCCTGTCTGTTTTAAAAACACCTGATGAAAGGGTGTGCTCTGAAATAAGATTGGAGTTTTTATACTTTTCAAAGTCTGATTTAAAATACCCAGCTTCATCTGTTACCGCTGCATTATTTTTAGCAGTAATTTTTTCTGATACAATAGCTTCTGCTTTTCGCTCTTCATCTTTCTTTTGAGCAGCAGCGATGGCTCTTTCATTAGCAGCAGCTTCATCGGCTATTTTTTTTGCTTCTTCTGCCTGGGCCAGTGCTATTTTTTCTGCCTCTATAGCAGCAACAGAGGGTTTACCATCAAACGATAAAAAGCGGGTAGCTACAAATCCTGTAGTTCCGCCTTCATTGCGTATTTCAGACCAGTCATTATCTACTTTTCTAAGATAGGTAAGCACTTCATCCTCCTCTGCCAAACCAATTACCTCCTGGTCTGTTGACGGACCTTTACGGATATTGATCCTGGTACCATAAGCTTTCGCTGTTTTTGTAGGCACAGTAACCTTTTCAGGCACAGCTGCTTTTACAGTTCCCGGCTGCAAAAACCGTGAGGCTACAAACCCTTCCACACCATCTTTAGCACGGATAGAGGTCCATTCACTATTCACTTCTTTTACAATATCTACCACTTCATCCTGCTGTAAAACACCTACCACTTCCTGATCTGTGGCTGGCCCCTTACGAACATTGATATTGGTACCGGAAACCACAGCTGTTTTTACAACAGGTGCTGCTTTTTTAGGCTGTTCTGCTTTTATTGTTGTAGCTTTTAAAAACTGCGATGCAATATATCCTTCCATTCCATCTTTGGTACGTACAGATGCCCATTCGCTATTTACTTCTTTTACAACATCCACCACTTCATCCTGCTGTACAACACCTACAACTTCCTGGTTGGTTGCCGGCCCTTTACGAATATTAATATTGGTTCCGGAGACTACAGCTGTTTTTACAGGCGCTGCTTTCTTAGGTAATTCTGCTTTCGCTGTTACTTCCGCCTCCTTTAAAAATTGCGAAGCTATATATCCCTCAAGCCCGTCTTTGGTACGAACGGAGGTCCACTCATTATTTATTTTTTTAATAATGTCTACCACATCATCTTGCTGCGCAATGGCAATAACCGGCTGGTCTGTAGCCGGCCCTTTACGGATGTTAATATTGGTTCCTGTAATTAATCCCTGGCGGGTTTTGGCGTTACCTTTAGACCCCAGGATATTTGATTTCTGATCGGCCTGTTTATCTGATGAAACAGCCGGAGCTGTACCTGTAAAATATCCAACTATAAGGTCTTTGCCTTTAACTACGCCATCACCTTCTATCTTATTCCAGCTTTTCAGATCCTTTATAGAGATCTTATTAAAGCGGTTGCTGATGCTGGTTAAAGATTCCCCTTCAGATACTGAATAATATACAGGTGTTTTACCTTTTTTCTGGGACAGGTTATCCGTGGTTAAAGGGATCTTTACCTTCTGCCCTACTGATAAACCTTTATCCCTGTCAAAACCATTAGCCGCGGCTATATCTGCCACTTTCACACCATATATCCGGCTTAACGAATATAACCCTTCTTTAGGCTGCACTTCGTGCATGACCACCGCACCTTTACCTGATTTTTCTGCAATTAATTTTGCATTTTGGGCCATTAACAGCCCCGATGTAAGAACAAATCCTGCCAGTAAAAAATATTTCTTCATATCAGATCCCGATTATTGTTTGCGAATTTACAATAAACTTTCATGTATTGAGAAGGTTGTTTGTTAACAAAAAAGCTAAAAATCAGGCGGATACCTGCAAAATGCCCTCAGAGGCTGGAGTTCATCTGGCTGTAACCGGGAAATGAACATTTGTGGCTCAATAACGTTATCTAAAGGGTAGTTCACAACAAATGATTATTTTTGCGCCGCTATGCAAATAGAAGTTTTAAAATCCAAGATCCACCGTGTTACCCTTACTGAGGCTAATCTGGATTATATGGGCAGCATTACCATTGATGAGGACCTGATGGACGCTGCCGGTTTAATTGAGAACGAAAAAGTACAGGTGGTAAACGTGAACAATGGCGAAAGACTTGAAACCTACGTTATCCGGGGTAAACGTGGCAGCGGCACTATTTGCCTGAACGGCCCTGCGGCACGTAAAGGTATGGCCGGTGATATCATTGTAATCATCGCTTATGGTATTATGGATTTTGAAGAAGCTAAAACACATCAGCCTAAGGTCATCTTTCCCAAATCCGGCAATAAGCTTTAAAAGCTAATGGCTAAAAAACTAACTACCATATTCCAATATGCTTTTTTTTTGGGATTAGGTATCTTTTTAATAGGCTGGTCATTAAAAGGGCTTACTCATGATGATAAGTTTCATATTTCCAGGGCAATTGGCAAAGGAAACTTCTGGCTGATCTTACCCGGTATTGCTATCTCTGTTTTAAGCCATTGGCTTCGTGCCATACGCTGGAGGCTTATTATTCAGCCTTTGGGATATTCTCCTTCAAAGCTCAATACATTTTTTGCAGTAATGACAGGCTACCTGGCTAACCAGGCGGTACCCCGGTTAGGAGAAGTATTGCGATGTACCACACTTACCAAATACGAGAAAATACCTCTTGATAAACTGGTAGGTACGGTTATCCTGGAACGATTGGTGGATACCATTACCCTGCTGGCAGTGTTTGTAATAGCACTATTATTGCAGCCAGACCTGTACCAAACCATCCTTACTACTTTTTTCCCGGACCGGCAAAATGGTAAGGAGTCTAATCTGTTGCTTTACCTGGCTCTTGGTATAGCTGTTTTTATTATTATAACAGCTCTTTGGCTGTTTATCAGCAAAAAGAAATTTGCCGACCTGCTTGCTTTATTTAAAAAGATTGCCCTGCATGTATGGCAGGGTTTTATTGCCATCAGGTCATTAAACAGGCGTTGGGAATTTGTGCTTTTAAGCATAGCCATCTGGGCTTTATATGGAGCCAGCGTTTATGCAGGCTTTTTAATGCTGGAAGAAACCCGCCATTATGGTATTAAAGAGGCCCTTACGGTGTTATGTGCAGGTAGCCTGGCCATGGCTGCCACACCTGGCGGTATAGGTGCCTATGCCTTCCTTGTACAAAAAACCATGGATCTTTATCATTTGAATACAGGCGTAGGACTGGCTTTGGGTTGGCTGCTTTGGCTGCTGCAGGTTATAGTGGTACTGGTTGTGGGAGGATTAAGCCTGGTGGGTTTGCCTGTGTATAATAAGCATAAAGCCTTACAGCAACCTGGAACCTGAGCTTACCTGTTCACCAATGTACCCCGCCGGCATCTATCAAAATCAGCTTACGTCATCAACAAGGGGTAGCTCAATATGAAAAGTAGTGCCTGTGGTTACAGATGTTTCAAAATATATATCACCCCCTGCCTGTTCAATAATGGTTTTACACATGGCCAAACCAAGCCCGGTTCCTGAGCTTTTGGTAGTAAAATTGGGCGCAAATATTTTGTCTTTCATGGCATCTTCAATACCTACCCCATTATCGCTTATGCTTACATAAATTTTTTTACCTTCTATCTTTTCGTACACTTCTATCCTGCTGTTAACATCGGGCCTTGCCGCTTCTATAGCATTACCGAAAAGGTTGGTAAATACGCGGTTCATTTTTGTTTTGTCAGCAAAAACAGGTATGGGATGAGGCTGCGGGCTCCATATAAAATCAACATCGGGGTTCTTGCTGTAAATAACCACCAGCGGTTGAATAACCTCATGCAAATCAAAGATCTCAGTTACTACCTGGTTAATATTGGCAAACTGGGAAAAGTCGGAAGCGATTTTGGAAAGGTGATCTATCTGTTCCACAATGGTTTTAGATACATTTACAGTGAGTTGCTGAACATTAGGACTATTATTATCTATAGACTTTTGCAGGTACTGGAGGCTCAGCTTCATGGGAGTGAGCGGATTTTTAATTTCATGAGCAACCTGCCTTGCCATTTCTCTCCATGCTTCCTGTCTTTCCGATTTTGCCAGTGCATCGGCGCTCACCTGGAGCTTGGTAACCATTTTATTGTATTCAGATACCAGGCTGCCTATCTCATCATTCCTGTCCCATACGATCATTTCATTGTGTTTGGACAGGTTTACTTCCATCAGTTTATCCCTTATAAGCGCAAAAGAATGCGTAATACGGTTGGTAATCAGCAACGCTACAAGGCCGGTAATTAAGAATATAAAAGCGTTCAGGTTGATGAGCGTGATTAAAAATCTTGATATTTCCTGGTTAAGTACCTGCTCCGAAATAAAATAAGGTATGCTTAAGTAACCATAAAGCGATCCCTGCTCATTACGCAACGGCGCATACATACTGGTATATTTGAGCTCGGCTACTTTTTCTTTTTGTGTATGTTCAATGTGCCGGAGCCTTAAAAGGTAATAGTAGGCCCGTGGGTCTATCTGCTTGCTTAAAATACCCCTTTGATACACGTCCGGCTGGCTGCTCGCTATCAGTCTGCCTTTAATGTTATACACATTTACATCAACGCCATGAATATCTGCAACACGCTTGATAATTTCATCCAGTTTCTGGGTATGCAGGGAATCATCCTTATCATAAACAAGCGTTCCCAGCTCTTTGTGCGACTGCATTTCGTTCAGCATAATGCTCATGGTTCTGCCCAACCTGTCTGAATTAGCATCATCAAAGCGCTGGGTGAAAAAGGATATAGTAGCGATGCCTATTACAACAAATGACAAAAGTGTTATTAAAATAAAGGTGTTATGTATTTGTCCGCGAATGCTTGTTGAAAACTGCAGGCGCTTCTGGAAAAGTCCTTTATTAAGCAAAAGATTGATCAGGTTAGACACCAATTGAATAAGCGCTACCAAAAAAAGGAAGGCACAAAAAAGATAAGAGAATAGTGTAATGGTTTCAAGAAGCCGTTCATTTTTTCGTGCCATAACAATTACACGTTTACTGCTGGCCCGGTACCATAACTCACTATACCCGTTATTTTCTCTCAGCTCAAATACAGATTTAGGAATTTGCCCCCCCTGGAGCGTAGAGGTGAACGGATATTTTTTTGTAGAGGATGTTAAAAGCTTATTGGTATATATAGCATAATTATAAACGGTTGAATTGGAAAACTCCCACTCCTTCTTTTGCCGGAAAAGCTCGGGGGTTATAGTAATGGGAGCATATTTTTTAGGCTGCGACAATATAAACACAGTACCTATTAATGCGCCTTCTTCATTGCTGATCCTCCTTACTGTAATATAAACAAAATTGTCGTAAGAGGGCTCATATACATACAAATCAGGCAAGCTGGTTGCTATAGCGTCGCGGGAAATAATATGGGTTAAAGACTCATAAGACAAATTCCCATCGTTATATAAAGGAGCATTGGTACTATCGTAAAAATACACCGTACCTGTATAATCTTTAATGTACCTGAAGTAATTGTTAGACAGAATACTGTCGCGCAGGTACCGGTTTTGTTGAGCATCGAAAAGCCTGGAAAAATTAGCCTGGAAGAAATTATTGTCCAGGTAAACATTCGCCATGCCCATCAATCGTTCTGTTGCAGGATCGCTGGTAGTATCCAGCTTTTTAAGGTACACTTTTCTTTGGGTCAGCTCGGCCCTGTTAATTTCTGACAGCATTAAGAAGGATATGCTGACCGAGAATACGAAAATCCAGACCACGATACCTGAAATATTGAATCTTATAAGCTTATTGAACGTTGCTTCATGGTTAAATAAAAAAGTATATAACAACAGCCATACCAGGCACAACAGGTAAGTGCTTGTAGTTTTAGAACCCTGTAAAGCTATATACAATAATCCTGCTGTTGCAATAAAAAGATAGATCCCGTACTCGTTATTTTTAAAAGATGGAAAAATATAGTGATAAAGAATGCGTGAGAAATAATGAAAGCCAAACGCTAAAAAGGCCAGTATGATAAAACCCACAGCTGTATATATGCTCAGGCTGAAGAAGTTGGTTACATCAAAGGATACTTTATAATCTGAAATGATGCTCCTTATTACATTAACCGTGGTAAAAGTAAGCAGCAACAGCAATAGAATATAAAGTATGCCCCGCAACCACCGGATCCTCTTATCCCTGGCAGGAGCTTCAGCGCCGGAAGGGTTCATCCTGTTCCATATAAAAATACCGATCCAGCAAAAAAGCAGGCTGTTGATCAACAGATCGCCAAGGCTGGGCAATAAAGGGTTGGCCCCTGCCACAGGCTTAAACAAATCAAGGCTGCTGAGATTGAATGTATCGGGGAAAATATACAGCAATATCCTGAACACAAGAATAATAAGCACAAACAGCGGTATATCAGCGGATTTATACCGCCTTACCACATTCTTGAACTGGATAAAGTAAATTGAAAGAAACATGAAGAAGCAGCTGAACAACCTTATTACTACTATAGCCAGGATGTCATTGCCCACCATGGCGCCATTTTTTTTGCTCAGATATATAGTGGTTTGTCCTGACAAAGATTTTACCTGGTAGTCCGTTGGAGCACCGCTTATTTCTGCCAGCTTGTTAAGATGGGCGCTTAAAGGGAAAGTATTCTGAAAAAAGGCATTTTCATTATAAAAATGCGACTGTACTAAAATAGCGCAGAATATATTCAGACTTGCATCATATTTACAGGGCATCCGCTTAACATAATAATAGCCATTATCAAGCTTTACAAGCGCTTCATTGTTTATTTCTCTTAAAATGCTGTCGGGGATGATAATTAAAGCAGTGTTCCAAAAAGTAAGATAGTCTGTCTCTTTTGATTTTTTATATACATAAAAGCAATAAGGCTTATTATATAAAAATTCCAGGTCTTTTACAGTTTCTATTGCAAGCCCAAGCCGTTTAATTAAGGAGGTATCTTCAAGAACGGCTGCTGCATCAGCTTCCTGCTTATGAATGATGTTTTCTAATTCCTTTACCCTGTGATGCAGATTGGTTTGACTAAGAGAAAATGGCTTTAAAATAAAGGTGCTGATAAATAAAAGAAATGACAAGATAAGTATGGCATAACTCCAGAAATTTTTATTTTGATAGATCTTGCTCATTCCTTATTTAGCCGCTTTTATGCTGTTCCAGATGGCGTCCATTTCTGAAAGCGTCATGCTATCCAGGTTTTTTCCCTGTTCCCGGGCAACTGCTTCCATTTCAGTAAATCTTTTTATGAACTTCTTATTGGTACCTTCTAAAGCTGCATCAGCATCCACCTTCAAAAACCGTGCATAATTTACAATAGAAAACAAGAGGTCGCCCAGCTCTTCCTGCTGATGGGCCATGGACTGTTGCTTTACGGCATCCTGCAACTCTCCTATTTCTTCCTCTACTTTTGTCCATACATCTTCTTTATTTTCCCATTCAAAGCCTACCTGCCTGGCTTTCTCCTGCAGCCGCATAGCTTTTATGATAGCGGGCAGCGAAGTAGGGACACCGCTTAATACCGACTTTTTGCCTTCCTTCAGCTTTAACCGTTCCCAGTTTTGTTTAACATCATCCTCACTGTTAACCTCTAATAAGCCTTCCAGCTGCTCCTGAGGTGAATATACATGAGGATGCCTTTTGATAAGTTTTTCACAAATCCCCTGCGCCACCTCTTCTATTGTAAACTTATTTTTCTCTGAAGCAATTTTTGCATAGAAAATAATATGAAGCAGCAGATCCCCCAGCTCTTCTTTTATATGATCCCAATCTTCATCCAGGATAGCATCGGTGAGCTCATAAGTTTCTTCCAGGGTCATTTGCCTTAAAGACTGTATGGTTTGTTTCCTGTCCCAGGGACATTTTTCGCGCAACGTATCCATTATGTCAACAAGCCGCTCAAATCCGTTCTGTGCCATTAGTGTAAATAATTAATTTAGAATAAAACCCATAAGCTCATTGGTTTGGCCTTTTAATAAGCAAATATTATGCTGAAATAATACAATCAGCCGAAAGCAAACCCTTCCGGACCAGGTAAATAGTAAAATCAGGCCTTTTTTGTAAAAAAGTTGTGGAAAAACAGCAACTGGTAAGCTACCGCATTTTCCCAATAAGGCCAGGTATGACCGCCCGGACGGGTGATATAATCATGGGCAATATTTCTGTATAACAGCTGCTGATGCAGCTCGTTATTTACCTTAAAGAAAAAATCTTCAGTGCCACAATCAATAATGATACTCAACGTTTTTGGCCTGATGAGGTGCAGCATATTAATGACTGTGTTTTTTTCCCAGGTTTCAGGGTTTTCGGCATATTTACCCAGCCATTTGGCCATATCCCAGTTATCGGGAAAAGGACGGATATCAACCCCGCCACTCATACTGCCACAGGCTCCAAAAACATCAGGGTGCTTAATGGCCAGGTATAAAGCACCGTGCCCGCCCATGCTCAAACCGGCTATGGCTCTGCCCCCTGCATTTTGAATGGTAGAATAGTTTTTATCTACCCATGCGGTGAGCTCTTTTGAAATATAAGTTTCATACTTATAAGAAGGATCTGCCGGGCTGTCCCAGTACCAGCTGTTGAAACCGCCATCTGCGCAAACCAGGATCTGGTTATACAGATCAGCAGCCTGCAGGACAGCCGCTGCTTTAGACCATCCTGAATAATTACCGCTATAACCATGCAAAAGATATACTACGGGATATTGCCTGTTTTTATGATAAGTATCGGGCGTTATAATTACAGCTTTAATATCCTTTTTCATTGCTGCGCTGTAAGTAACTACGGTATCAGCCTTAGAGGCATTAACATATATAGCTGATAATACAGAAATAAATACAAAGATGAGCTTCCATTTCATTGCCTGAAAAATTTAAGGAAACGAATATACCATTTTAGAGGACTAATGCCCCGTAATTCTGTAATAAGAAAGATTTCAGAAGTTATAAATAAAAACAGGCAGTACGTGAACGCGTACTGCCTGCATATATTCTAATCCGAGCTTTGGTTATTTTTGGGCTTCTGCAGCAGATTTACTTTTATCACCTAAATGATAACTCAGAGGAACATTACTTCCTTTGGGTGACACTCTTACATAGCCAGACATTTCCTGGTGCAATGCAGAACAGAAATCCGTACAATAGATGGGGAAAATACCGGTACGATCAGGTACCCATTTCAATGTAACTGTTTCTCCCGGCATGATCAGCAGTTCACCGTTATCGGCACCTTTCACACCAAATCCATGAGGAACATCCCAGTCCTGTTCAAGATTGGTTACATGAAAATATACTTCGTCGCCCAGCTGTACACCCTCAATATTATCCGGAGCAAAGTGTGAACGGACAGCAGTAATATTCACATGCACCTGGTTACCCTGCCTTACCACTTTGGTTTCCCCTTCTCCTTTGGCAACATAAGGGTGCTTGTTAGCGTTGATATCAAAAATCTTCAGCTGCTTATCTTTAATCAATTCAGCCGGAATAGCCTGCGCATAGTGAGGTTCACCAATAGTTGGGAAGTCTAATATCAGCTCCATTTTATCCCCGCTGATATCATACAACTGCGCGCTTTGAGACAGCTCGGGGCCTGTTGGCAGATAACGGTCTTTGGTGATTTTATTATAAGCCACCAGGTATTTACCAAAAGGTTTTTTGGTATTACCACCAGGTACCATTAAGTGGCCCACAGAATAATACGTAGGCTGGCGATCCAATACTTTCAGATCTTTAATATTCCATTTTACTACTTCTGAAGAAACAAAGAAAGAGGTATAAGCATTACCGTTAGCGTCAAATTCGGTATGCAAAGGCCCTAAACCGGGTTTTTGAACCTCACCATACAGGGCTGCCTCGTATTTAATAACAGGTAGGCCTGCATATTTTTCCTGCTCAAAGTTCTGATCAGCAATAGCTTTTTGAATTTTATCATAGCTGAATACAGGCAGCAAAGCGGCTAGTTTACCACTACCTACAATGTATTCTCCGGTAGGATCTACATCACAACCATGAGGAGATTTAGGACAGGGAATAAAATATACAATGTCTGGAAACTCCGCTATGTCCAGCACGGTCACTTCATTTTTCATTTCGGAAGTGGCCGTATGGGTTTCTTCGTTAAACTTATTATGAGCATATTTTACAGCCTGCTTTTTACCTTTACCTGCTTTTACATACTCCTCTGCTTTTTTCCAGTTTACCGCCATAATAAAATCCTTGTCTTTCTGTGAAGCGTTCACTTCCAGCAGGGTATTAGCCTGCTCAGAGTTATAACAGCTGAAAAAGAACCAACCGTGAGATTTGCCTTTTCCGGCGCGTGCCAGGTCAAAATTTAAGCCCGGTGTTTTTAACTGGAATGCCAGGTTCATTTCCCCGCTTGTTTTATCAATACTAACAAAGCTGATATGCCCTTTAAAGTTTTCTTTGTAGGTGTCGATAGGCACATCACCCGCTTCACCATCTGCAGGAACACTAAACCGTGTACCGGCAACAATATATTCTGAATTTTCAGTCCCAAAAGGAGAGCTGTGGTTACCGGCGCTGTTAGGCAGCTCAATAATTTCAGCTGTGCGGAAGGTCTTTAAATCAACACGGGCAAGGCGCGGTGTGTTATTGCCGTTTACAAAAACCCATTTACCGTCTGCAACCCCGTCTGTCATTGACATTTCTACGTGGTGCAGATCATCCCAGGGTACAAAACCGTGAGAAGTGTTGAGCATAGGCTTGGTCTCTTCGCTGTAACCCCATCCTTTTTCAGGATCAACCGAAAATACAGGTATTACGCGCAGTAAACGTCCGCTGGGCAAACCATATACACTAAGTTGCCCGCTAAAACCACCCGATACGAAGTTGTAAAATTCATCGTATTTGCCGGGTGCTACATAAGTTTTGGCTGCAGCATCGCCGCTTACAGCATTACCGGACCCTTTAGGTTTGCAGGAGCTGATATATAATGCAGCTACTGCCAGTAATGCAACTGATATTTTTTTGTAAAGCATAAAACTATTAATTGGGTTTGAATAATTACTTCCATGTTTCCGCCATATTTTTTGCGGATGTCTGCGTTTTTATGAGTTACTTAACCCCGTCATTCTGGCGCATAAACTCTACAATTTCCCTCGCTTCCTGATCTGCCAGGTTTTGATTAGGCATACGTACCAGGCATAGTTCCAGCTGTGCCTGCACTTCGGGGTCTTTATCAATCATTGGATCGGGGTTAGTGATAAAGTTCATAAGCCAGTAGGGCGTATGCTTTGTGCTTACACCTTTCCAGCCTGGCCCAACTAATTTCTCATCGGTAATCTTATGGCAGGAAAAGCACTTCGTTTCTGCAATGGCTTTGCCCTTTGCCGCCATAGCAGCATCTAAAGCACCTATTGTGACATTGCTTTCATCAAATTGCCCTTCCCCTCTTTTAGGGTCGTAATCTGAGTTTTCTGCTGCAGCAGGCTGAGTGCTTTCAGATGCACCGGATGGAGATGTCTTGTCTTTGTTGTCATCGCCACCACAGGCGCCTATAAAGATGACAATTAATAAGCCTAATATGGCCATTGCTTTTTTCTTCATAATGTCTGATATTTTTTTAATAGGTCAAAAGTAATTTCGCCTTTCGGAACTGCTATATGACTGGAATCATATATGTAAAAATGTTTTTACGGTAACTTTAAAACTCTTAATCCCGGAGCGTCTGGGCATCGTTGTTTAAATAAAAAATATCGTGAAACGGCACAAAAGCATTATTCCTCTTTCAAAAGATCACCACCTGGGGTTACTTTGCTGCTGGAAAATAAGGCAGGGCATCAGGAAAAATATTGCGGCAGACAGAATAAGGGCATACGTTTTGTACTTCTGGGAAACACATCTTGTAAAGCACTTCTATGAAGAAGAACAGCTTTTATTTAATAAGATACAGGACCCGTTAAATCAGCAGGCCATTACAGAACATAAGGAACTTCAGTCCGTGGCAGATGAAATAACCGGCCCGGCTACCTTCAAAAATCTCAATACATTTGCAGATCTTCTGGAAAAGCATATCCGCTTTGAAGAAAGAGTTTTATTCCCCTACCTGGAAACAATATTCCCTGAAGAAGAATTGCAGCTTATTGGCGAACAGCTTGAGAAGCTGCATAGCACAACAGCAACAGATGATTTTGATGATGAATTTTGGGTATAGGAAGTGTTGACAATGGACAGATGGCTATTGGGAATAGGAAGCTGGGTGCATTAACATTCTACATTTAATATTCAACAGTTTACATTCTTTATCAACTACCCTTCCTTCCTCCTGTTAAAAAACGGAATCCTCAAAGATAGTCGTATGCCCTTCCCTCTCCTGACTGGGGTTGAGGCGGCACACCCTGTGCAAGAAAAGAGCGGATCAATAATGTGCATTTTAGATGCTCTAAATATCGCATAGCGATAAAACGTTTATAGGATAAAATATTTAATGGCGATTCTTGTGCCCCGTACGGGGCACCACATTTGAATGTGCGTTTTTTCTACATACATTTTGTTCCTACGGAACAGATGCTGGATACTGATTGCATTTAACATTCTACATTTAATATTCAATATTTTACATAGGCTTAGGCAGAATAATCGCAAATAAAGAATAGAATTTGTCTAAAGCTAATTA
>JAPUDO010000009.1 GCA_027493055.1 Niabella sp.
GGTATACGGTCCACGCGAACTTCAGGCACAAACACGTTATTTACAAAACGCGAGCTATATCAGGTTAAAAGATCTGACAATAGGATATTCTCTACCGGCAAAAGTGGTTCAGAAAATTCATTTCCAAAATGTTCAGGTTTATTTCACCGGACAAAATATTTGGACTTACTCGCCTATGTTTAAAATAACGAAAGATATAGATCCTGAAGTAATTGAAGCTGGCCCGGGATCCTACGACGGGATGACCTATCCAATGCTTAAATCTTACACATTCGGATTAAAGTTCACTCTTTAAGACAATTTAAATTTTCAAATTATGAGACTAAAAAATATTATAACAATAATTTTTCTGGGAATACTGGTAGGGTCGTGTAAAAAAGTATTGAATAAAAATCCTCTTGATTCACTCACTCCCCAACAGGCATTTGCTACAGATCAAAATCTGCAGTTATACACTAATTCCTTTTACCAGATGGTGCCCAGCGCCCAAGCTATTTATGGGGAATCCGGCAGCCTTGAAGGATATTATTTCCAGGGTAATATAATCAGCGATAATACCGGATGGACCCAAACAAATCCTTATCTGGGCAGTGGCTTCACCAGTCGTAATTCACAAGGCTGGAGCTGGGGTTCATTACGAAATATTAATTATTTCCTGGCTCATTACCAGGAAGCAAAAACTACAGACGACCGTAAAAACATGTACGCCGGTATTGCCCGCTTTTTCAGAGCATGGTTTTATTATGATAAAGTAAAAATGTTTGGCGATGTTCCCTGGTACAGCGATGTAATCAGCTCTTCAGACTCTGCTTTATTGTATAAGGCCAGAGACCCGAGAACACTTGTGATGGATTCTGTAGTAGCAGATTTAGATTTTGCCATTGCTAATTTAAGCGCCACAAAGGATAACAGCAGTTCTATGATTACCAAATGGACAGCGCTTGCATTAAAATCAAGAGTTTGCCTTTTTGAAGGTACTTTCAGAAAGTATCATACTGAACTAAATCTTACTGGCAGTGCAGATAAATTTTTACAACAGGCTGCGGATGCTGCTCAGCAAGTGATGAATGGCGGGCAATACAAACTGCGTAATACCGGTAATTCCCTTAATGATTACAGGTCGCTATTTATCAGCGCTTCACCGCTCAATGAAGAAGTAATACTCGCCAGGCTATACAGTAATAATCTTAAAATATGGCATGGTGCTACGGGCTTCTTCTCAGACTTTGGCAAATATCAGACCTTCCTCGTTAAGCGATTTGTAAATACCTATCTTAATAAGGACGGCAGCAGGTTTACCGATAATCCTGATTATAATACTACCTTGTTTAAGGATGAAGTAAAGAACCGGGATAACCGCCTTTCACAGACGATAAGAACAGCAGGATATAAAAGATCAAATGGATTAGCTGCTCCACCCAATTTAGGAGCTGCCAGGACCGGTTATCAGGTTCTTAAATATTCACTGGACGATCCTATTTATGATCTTAACGGACAATGCTATAACTCTATACCTGTTATCCGCTACGCGGAAGTTCTTCTGAATTATGCGGAAGCTAAAGCAGAAGTAGGAACTTTTACCAATAACGATTGGGATATAAGTATTGCTCTTTTAAGAAAAAGAGCGGGCATAACCAATACCGATATGCCCACCACCATGGACACTTACATGCAGACCAATTATTATCCTGAAATCAGCTCTATTGCCACTATGGAAATCAGGCGTGAAAGAGCGATCGAATTGGTTGAGGAAGGCTTTCGCTATGATGACCTGCGCCGGTGGAAAAAAGGAAATCTTTTGGAAAAACCCAAAGATGGAATGCATGTACCACAACTCAATCAGTTAATGGATCTGAACGAAGATGGCACTCCTGATGTTTATTTTTATACAACTACCGCGCCCAGTCCGCAGGTGCCTGGTGTATATTATTATAAGATTGATGGTACCGCTATTAAGCTTTCTGACATAGATAAAGGAAGAATACTATGGCAGACTAATATCGTAAATTCTTACCCGAATTATAAATACTTTGGACCTTTACCGTACAATGAATTGGTGATTAATAAAAAATTGGTTCAGAACGAAGGATGGGACCATCCATAAAAATTTATTTGCAAATTAAATACGGGTCACAATGACTTAAAAACTGGTATGAAAGATGGAAAATTATCCGCGGTTCTGGTTTTATCGGGGGCAATGGCACTAGGCAATCTTTATGGTAGCGGCAATAATCTTCCCGATACTATCCGAAAGGTGAAACAAAATAATGCGGTGCAAATTGGTTCAAAGCTGGAATTGTTTGTGGATGATTATCTGATTGACAGGTTATCCGGCGAATCGCGGCTTGTTTTGCATCAACCTGTGCCAAAGGAAATAGTTTTAAAGCATGATGAGCCCTGGGAAGGAAGTGGTAGCGGTTACCATAGTATTTTTAAAGATGGCGGCAAATATCGTATGTATTACAAAGCCTGGCAACATGAAGCCAGCAGCGATTTGAGCAATGACCATCCTCTCTTTTGCGCATATGCGGAAAGCAATGACGGCATAAATTGGACTAAGCCAAATCTGGGATTATATGAATTTAAAGGTTCCCGTGACAACAACATCGTATTTGTAAGTGGAAAGCAAGGCAAATTCAACGTAGATGCAGGGCATCCGGCAGTTTTCAAAGACAACAATCCAGATGCTCCTGCAGATGCGAAATACAAAGCCTTGCTCATAGATAAGGGATTGATCGCTTATAAATCTCCTGATGGCATCCACTGGAAGATTATGAATGACGACTACATCATTAAAGATGGTGCATTTGATTCACAAAATCTGGCTTTCTGGGACAGCTGCAATAATGAGTACAGGGCTTACTGGAGGTATTTTTCCAAAGGTACGCCCGGTAAACCTTATGTGGGTGTCCGTTCCGTACGCACCGCAGTTTCCAAAGATTTCATACATTGGACGCAGCAGAATGATATTGGTTATGAAGATTCTAATACAGATGAACTGTATACCAATCAGATCAAGCCCTATTATCGTGCGCCGCATATTCTTCTTGGTTTTCCCGCCAGGTATATAGACCGGGGCTGGTCTCCTTCTATGAAGGCATTACCGGAACTGGCTGAAAGGGAAAAAAGATCTGCAAAATCACAACGATATGGTACAGCTTTAACTGAAAGTCTATTAATGGTATCCCGTGATGGGGTAACTTTTAAAAAATGGAACGAATCCTTCCTTCGCCCTGGTATGGAGCGGAATGGTACGTGGACTTATGGCGATAGTTACATTGGCTGGCATCTGGTGGAAACAGGTTCCCCGGATGATAGCGCTCCTAATGAAATTTCTTTGTACGCTACAGAGCACTATTGGAAAGAAATGGCCAGCTACCTGAGGCGCTATACACTTCGGTTAGATGGCTTTGTTTCGGTAAATGCGCCTATGAAAGGTGGAGAATTGCTGACAAAACCTGTCATATTTAAAGGTGGTTCTCTTCACCTGAATTTCTCGTCTTCCGCGGCAGGCTCCATCCGCGTGGAAGTCATAGATGAAATGACCGGAAGGCCTGTCAAAGGACTTATGGAGGAAGATTGTTATGAGGTATTTGGAGACGCGATTGATCGCAGGGTAGAATGGAAAATGGGGAGTAATCTCACAGCGATACAAGGTAACGCAGTAAGATTACGTTTTATATTGAAGGACGCCGATTTATATGCTTTTCAATTTAAATAAGCACTCTGGTGCTGCTAATAAATAAGTAGCCTGTCTGGTCATCCTTGTAACGGTTTTCAGGATGTAACGAATGAAAAAGACTTACCCTCCCCTATTTTAGGCAATCATTTTTTACTGAATCCAATAAGGGTAACAGAATTTTTAAAACCAATATTTACCGGAGAATATATAGGGCCTGCTCAACAATCCTAAGGGCATGTTATATTTGAGTTAGCGTTCAATAA
>JAPUDO010000010.1 GCA_027493055.1 Niabella sp.
AACAGACGATTATTTCGGAACAAAAGTGCAGGATCCTTATCGGTGGCTGGAAGATGATAATGCAGCCGCTACAAAAAAATGGGTGATGGAACAGAATAAGGTTACCAACGCCTACCTTGCAACCATTCCTTTCAGGGATCGGATAAAAGCCAGGCTGGAGGAGCTTTGGAATTATCCAAAATACGGTGCCCCTTTTAAAAAAGGTAGCTGGTACTATTTTTATAAAAATGACGGATTACAGAACCAGGCGGTACTGTACCGCACCAAAGATCTGGATGCTGCACCTGAAATATTTTTAGATCCCAATACACTGAGCAAAGAAGGTATAGTGGCATTAAATGGTATCTCGTTTAGCAAATCCGGCAGATTGCTGGCTTATTCCCTGTCTAAGGCTGGCAGCGACTGGACAGAGATCTTCCTGATGGATGTGGAAAGTAAAAAGTTGCTGGACGATAAAATTGAATGGACCAAATTTGGAGGAGCTGCATGGAAGGGAGATGAGGGCTTTTATTACAGCGCTTATGACAAACCCGATGAACAATCTAAACTCAGTAAAGCTAATGAATATCAGAAAGTATATTTTCACAAAATAGGTACGCCGCAATTGGAAGATCAGCTTATTTATGGAGATAAGGAACATCCCAACCGTTATGTTAATTGTGGCTTAACAGAAGATGAGCGTTTCCTGGTCTTAAATATCTCGGCAGGTACCAGCGGTCGTGAGCTTTGGTACCGTGATCTGCAGGACCCCGGCCAGTCAGCATTTAAGCTATTGGTGAAGGGCTTCGACACAGAATCAAATGTGGTTGATAATGATGAAGGCAAACTGTTGGTAAAAACTAATTATGGTGCGCCTAACTTCAGGGTAGTGGCGGTAGATCCCCAAAACCCTGCCCGTGAAAACTGGAAAACAATCATACCCGAGCAGAAAGAAGTACTTCTGGGGGTAGGCACAGGTGGCGGTAATTTATTTACCAGTTATTTAAAAGACGCTTCCAGCAGGGTCTATCAGTATGACTATAAAGGCAGGCAGATACGTGAAATAAAACTGCCCGGGATAGGCACTGCAGGCGGCTTTGGTGCTGAAAAGGACGATAAGGCGTTTTATTATAGCTATTCTTCATTTGCTACGCCACCTTCTATTTACAAATATGATATTGCCTGTGGTGTATCCACGCTTTACAGGGCTACAGAAATAAAAATGAACACCAGCGATATTGTTACCGAGCAAATATTTTTTAATAGCAAAGATGGCACCCGGGTTCCTATGTTTCTTACCTATAAAAAGGGGATAAAAAAAGATGGCAATAATCCCGTGCTGTTATATGGCTATGGAGGGTTTAACATCCCCATGACGCCGGGCTTCAGCGTAAGCAATGCTTTCTTTGTAGAGCAAGGCGGTATTTATGTGGTGGTGAACCTGCGCGGTGGTAATGAGTACGGAGAGGAATGGCATAAGGGAGGCATGCTGCTCAATAAACAAAACGTGTTTGATGATTTTATTGGCGCCGCCGAATATCTCATCAAAGCAAAATATACCAGCAAAAGTAAAATAGCCGTTCGTGGCGGAAGTAATGGCGGCTTGCTGGTAGGAGCTGTAATGACGCAACGTCCCGATCTGTTCAGGGTGGCTATCCCTCAGGTAGGAGTGCTGGATATGCTGCGCTATCATAAGTTTACGGTTGGCTGGGGCTGGGCTGTGGAATATGGAAGCTCCGACTCTGCAAAATATTTTCCTTATTTGTACAAATATTCTCCTTATCACAATCTTAAAAAGGGTGTTTCTTATCCTGCTACTATTGTCACTACCGGCGATCATGATGACCGGGTGGTGCCGGCACATTCTTTCAAATTTGCTGCAAGATTGCAGGAGTACCACAAGGGTAATAATCCTGTTTTGATACGCATAGAAACCAATGCCGGTCATGGTGCCGGAAAACCTACCAGCAAGGTTATTGAAGAAGCGGCAGATATATGGGCGTTTACAATGTACAACCTTGGGATGAAGTATAGGGAGTAGTGAATAACGAATGGTGAGTAATGAGTGATGAGCGAAAGACCGAAGGCATGAGGCTTTTAGCTTCCGGCTTTCAGCCTTTTACTCGTACATCGTACACCTTATATCGTACATTCCGGTTACTGGATTAATTCTACATTCTACCCACCTTAAACCTTTTCCCTCTATTTTTGTATTTATACAAATCTATTTTTATATATGGCAGATGAGAACATAGAAAGAGTGCATTGTTTAATTATTGGTTCAGGCCCTGCGGGCTATACCGCCGCTATATATGCTGCGCGCGCTAACCTGAAACCTGTCCTGTACCAGGGCATACAGCCGGGCGGACAATTAACTATTACAACAGAAGTAGAGAACTACCCGGGATATCCTGATGGCGTTCAGGGCCCGGAAATGATGATAGATTTTGAAAAGCAGGCAAAGCGCATGGGGGCTGATATCCGTTATGGAATTGCCACTAAGGCCGATTTTTCGGGTCACCCGCATAAAGTGTGGATAGATGATGAAAAACTGATAGAAGCCGAAGCGGTGATCATCTCAACCGGTGCTTCTGCAAAATGGCTGGGTTTGCCAAGCGAAGAGCGGCTTAATGGCTTTGGTGTGAGCGCCTGTGCCGTTTGTGATGGTTTCTTTTTCAGGGGAAAGGAGGTAGCTATTGTTGGAGCCGGAGATACAGCTGCCGAAGAAGCTTTATATCTTTCCAAGCTATGCACCAATGTGCACATGATAGTGCGCCGCGATGAAATGCGTGCCAGTAAAGTGATGCAGGAACGTGTATTAAATACAGCCAATATTGAAGTACATTTCAACACGGTAACCGAGGAGATTTTAGGTGAAAAGACGGTGAACGCAGTGCGCATCAAAAACAATAAAACCGGCGAATTATCCGAAATACCTGTTAGTGGTTTTTTTGTTGCTATTGGCCACCAGCCCAATTCCGATATTTTTAAAGGGCAGCTGGATATGGACGAAACAGGCTATATCAGCACCATCCCCGGAACCTCCAGGACCAGTGTGGAAGGTGTATTTGCCGCAGGTGATGTGCAGGATAAAACCTACCGCCAGGCGGTAACGGCTGCCGGCAGCGGTTGTATGGCTGCTTTGGATGCTGAAAGATATCTGAGCGCCAAAGGCTTGTAATATCTTATAAACCTATATGCTGATAACATTACATCTGGATAAATTAAAATTCTTCGCCTACCATGGGGTGCATGAAGAAGAAAAGCTGTTAGGGAATGAATTCGAGCTGAATATTTCGGCTTCATTCTTTTCAACAAAACCGGTGATTGAAAGTATTGACGATACTATCAATTATGCCGAAATTTATGCTTTGGCAAAGTCAGAAATGCTGCAGCCACGCGAGCTGCTGGAAACTTTTCTTTCCCAGTTAGCCGAAAAGATAAGGGAGGCCTATCCCCAGCTTGTAAAGCTTAAAATGAGCCTGTATAAGTTACAAATGCCGCTTACTAATTTTGATGGAAGGATTGGTGTGGAGTTAGAAAAAGAATATTAGTGCTAACTATATCAAGTGAATTTTGTAGTGGTGAGCTTGACGAACCACCATTCGATACTCCTCTGCTCGCGGCTGGCCTCTCCCTTGGAGAGACCTGAGCAAGAAGGACATCTCCTTTAGTCGATGTGACGATACTTATTTGTCATCCCCAATATTCTTTTTTCAGAAAACAACGGCACCTGTTGCATTTCTCAAAGTTGATACGTTATAATACAAAAGCTTGTTATGAAAAGTTGGTTAACTGTATTGCTGCTGGCTGCTGTATGTACATCCTGTTCCAAATCTAATAAAGCTGAGGATCGTTATACCGCCTGTGACGCGAAGATGATTGAAAAGTTCAAAGATGAGATAACCTGCCAGGAGAAACAAGTTTCGCCCTGTAATTACCTGGCTAAAGGTAAATATAAAGGTGAGCTTATCTACTTTATTGATATATATTGCATAACCTGCGGTATAATAGCTCCCCAGGAGGGATATAACTGTAAAGGTAGAAAAGTAATAATCAAAGATTTTAGCAAAAACGTTACCGATGTTGTTTTTGTAAAACCGGTGTTATCTGATCAATAAGATCTATTTCAGATCATCTCCGTCAAATGCGAAAGGTAACAGGTCCTTTGCAGTATTGATTACATAAACCGGCCCTTCCATACCTGACAGAAGAATTCTCATGGGGTGTTTTACTCTCATTTCGTATTCCAGCAAGGCCTGCCTGCACATGCCGCAGGGAGAAATGGGTTTATTGCTGGTACCCTCCGCAGGCTGATAGGTTATAGCGATTGTTTGGATCACTTCATTGGGGTACAATGTACCAACAGCAGCAAGCAGGCTTCTTTCTGCACAAATACCTACGGGGAAAGATGCGTTTTCCTGGTTAGTTCCTTTTACCATTTCCCCGTTAGCCAGTTTTGCCACACTGGCTACGTGAAATTGGGAGTAGGGCGCATAAGATACGGCAGTCAGCTCACGCGCCTGTTGCAAAAGGTACGCATCGGCGCTGCCAAGATCATCAATGGCATCAAAAACGGTATAGGAAAAATTATAGCTGAATTCTTTCATTTCAATGATATCTTTAATAAAGATACTATTGTTATGCGCTCATTTCAGAAAAAATTATATCCTGCATGATGGTTAAATGCTTATATTGGCAGGTATATTTAAACTTACTAAATAGCAGCTCATGTTTAAAAAATTACTTTTTCTTATTGTAGCCGGTTTATCAGCATTCTATGCTTATGCTTATGATTCCCAGGATCTTATTGGCCGTTGGGATATTACGATAGATAAAAACGGAAAAGAAGCGCCCTCCTGGCTTGAAGTAAAATTGTCGGGTTTTAAAACGCTTGTAGGTTATTTTGTTGCAGAGGGAGGCAGCGCCAGGCCGGTGTCCGAAGTAAAGTTTAATAACGGAGCGTTCTCATTTTCTATACCTCCGCAATGGGAAAATGAACCTCAAAACCTGGTGCTTGAAGGTGCTGTAACAAGCAATGGTATAGAAGGAACCATTGTATATCCCAATGGAAAAAAATATAACTGGAAAGGTGTAAAAGCGCCCTATTTAAAAAGAACGAAACCTCCTGTATGGGGCACACCTGTAAAATTATTTAATGGAAAGGATTTGACAGGCTGGAAAGCAGTTGGGGCAGAAAACCAATGGATTGTAAAAGATGGCATTTTAACCAGTCCTAAGTCAGGAGCCAACCTCATTTCTGAGAAAAAATTCAATGATTTCAAGTTGCATATTGAGTTCCGTTATCAAAAGGGCAGTAACAGTGGTGTGTACCTGCGCGGCCGCTATGAAACACAGATACTGGACAATGACAAATCAGAGCATCCGTCCAATGTACTATTCAGCGGGATTTATGGTTTTTTAACGCCCAGTGAAATTAACTCCAAAGGACCTGCTCAATGGCAAACCTATGATATTACCCTGGTTGGAAGAATGGTAACCGTAGTTGCAAACGGAAAAACTGTGATCAGCAACCAGGAAATTCCGGGCATTACAGGTGGTGCGTTAGACAGTAATGAGGGGGAACCCGGACCTATATATTTCCAGGGGGATCACGGGCCTATTGAGTTCAGAAATATCATCATTACTCCGGCCAAGTAAAATAATTCAGCTATCTTTTTGCTATTACCAAAAAATGCTCTATATTTGCATCGCGAGGTAGAGCAGCGGTAGCTCGTCGGGCTCATAACCCGAAGGTCCCAGGTTCGATCCCTGGCTTCGCAACTAAATAAACAGGCCGTTCGCTTCAACGTGAGCGGCTTTTTTATTGAGGTAATAAGTGTTTTTATCCCGATTTTGGAATATATGGTATTAGTATTGCGGTAGTTTACCTGCTAACTCGGGTTCGGTGTACTTATGTTGCATAATAGCTCGTACCGTATATTCTCAGTCATATCGCGTGAATGCGACAGAATGGGAGGTTCGGGGCGAGGACGCCCCGAACAGCAGTTCCAGAAAATAGATCATCATATTAATACTGATTTTGAAAGGTATTTTTATTACAGGGATAACATTTTTCGTTTTTTGGGTTGGGTGTAAGCCCAATTCAAAAGAAAAAAGATCTGTATCAAATGGAATGACCAATGATGACCTGGTAAAAATGCTACAGGAAATTGATTATGAAGATCAGCGGTACAGGAGGGAAACTGAAAAACTGTTAAACTCCGGCAGCAATGATACTTTGGCTTTTATTTCATTGGGAAGAAAAACAAGAGTTGCCGATTCTGTTAACCAGGTTAAAGTGTTAAACCTGTTAGATAGTACCGGGTGGCCCGATAAAAAAGTTATTGGAGAGAAAGGATCAAAAATAATTTGGGCTGTATTGCAACATGCCGATCTGAATGTGCAGGAAAAATATTTTCCTATGGTAAAAAAGGCTGTTGCTGATTTAAAAGTTGAATCACGAGACGCAGCATATTTGGAGGACAGAATTTTAACAGGCAAAGGCTTAAAACAAAAGTATGGTACACAATTGTCTGTGACTATTGGCAGCAATAAATCGTATGTGCTTCCGATTGAAAAACCTGAATCAGTAGATTCTTTGAGAGGTACAGTGTATCTGCCACCATTAAAGTATTATTTGAAAAATGGGTTTGAAATGGACTGGGATTTGAATACCTATTATAAGGAGCTGCCTGAAGCGGAAAAGGTTTTAGAGGAGCGCCGAAAACGTTATTTATCTCAAAAGTAGTTTTAGATTTATTTTTGCAGACCGTAGGCGATAGAATGGGGGTTCGAAGTGAGGACGCCTCGGGCAGCAGAAAACAACAGAGTATTCCAAATAGCAGCGAAGAAATGTAATCGCAAGCTACTGTAAACCACCATCTGTCAACCGTCAACTAAAAAATGAAATCAGGTTTTGTAAACATATTCGGCAGGCCCAATGCAGGGAAAAGCACATTGCTCAATGCGCTGATGGGAGAGAAGCTGGCTATTGTATCGCACAAAGTGCAAACAACCCGGCATCGTATTAAGGCCATTCTTACTGAAAAGGATTACCAGATCATTTTCAGCGATACGCCCGGCATTATTAAGCCGGAATATAAGCTGCACGAAAAAATGATGCAGTCCGTAAAGGGAGCCCTGGAAGATGCGGATGTAGCTTTGCTGATTGTAGATGTGAACGATAACCTCGAAGACTGTGATGCTATCTTTTCTGCTTTGAAGCTTAAAGTGCCTGCGGTAGTGGTGCTGAATAAAGTAGACAGGGCTAATAAGGAGCGGATAGAGGAAGCAAAGGCGTTTTTTTCTAAAAGGCCGTATTGTAAAAATATAGCCGCCATATCTGCATTAACAGGTATTGACTTTAAAAAATTTCTCCGCCCGATATTGGAGCTGTTGCCCGAAGGGGAACCTTTTTACGAGGACGACAGCATCAGCGACCTTCCGGAAAAGTTTTTTGTAAGCGAGCTGATAAGAGAAAAAATATATGAGCTGGCACAGGATGAAATTCCTTATCATACTGCAGTGCTGATCAGGGAATTTAAGGAAAAGCAAACGCTTACTAAAATTGTGGCAGATATCATCGTTCACCGTGAAACGCAGAAGATGATACTGATTGGCGAAAAGGGCAGCATGATCAAGAAGCTGGGCACAATGGCACGTAAAGATATAGAGGCTTTCCTGCAACAGAAGGTATTTCTGGAGCTGTTTGTAAAAGTGAAGCCAAAATGGAGGGATAATGATCTGCAGCTGAAGGAGTATGGGTATGGAATGTAGTGAAAAGTAAGTAGTGAATAGGGAATAGGGAGTAGGGGTAGGGCGAAGCTTCACGATGTATTTGATTGGTAATACAAAATATTTGTTGTGAGTTTTGTTCATGATATTTGCCAATGACATATTTGTAATATGTTGATAGCCAATAGTCGCTTCGTAGTTCCGATGTATCGGAAAAGAAGTCTTAACGTAAGGTTGAATTGTGGTGGTAACAGGCATTTCGTTGAGACATCTCCCCCCGGTCGATGTGACGATACTTATTGGTCATCGCCTCATTGATTGGACTCCTTATTGATAACTTGAAATGGCTTTTTAGTGTATTGTGTATAATATAATGACCCTGTAAGGTCAGATGTTTATAGAAAATATATACACGAAATTTGTTTGGAAAGCCGTTTAATATTTGATATTTATGACCTCGTAGAGGTCAAATGTTTATAGAAAAGATCATAGAAAACATACGACCCCGTAGGGGTCGAACATATTTTTAATAAAAATTCCCGGTTGAGGGATTAAAAGAGCTTTATGGGTTTTACATTAGCAATAGTTGGGAGGCCGAATGTGGGCAAGAGCACATTGTTCAATCGTTTGTTGGAACAGCGCAAAGCAATTGTGGATGATGTAAGCGGTGTTACGCGCGACAGGCAGTATGGCATAAGCGACTGGAACGGCAAGCCTTTTAACGTAATTGATACCGGTGGTTTTGTGCATGGCAGCGAAGATGTGTTTGAACGGGAAATTGCTAAACAGGTGCTGATTGCTGTGGATGAGGCGGACGCTATTTTGTTTATGGTGGATGCCGGTACGGGTATAACCCAACTGGATGAAGAGATGGCCAATGTGCTTCGCAAAAGCGTAAAGCCGGTGCTTCTTACGGTGAACAAGGTGGATAATAATGACAGGATGCTGGATGCCACTGAATTTTACAGCATGGGCTTTGACGAGGTTTATTTTATTGCATCGGCAAGTGGCAGTGGTACCGGCGAACTGCTGGATGCTGTTGCTGCATTGATCCCGGATGATAAAAAGGAAGAGGAAGGAAAAGAGGAGCTGCCAAAATTTGCGATCATTGGCCAGCCCAATGTAGGTAAATCTTCTTTGCTGAACGCACTGGTAGGGCAGGAGCGCACTATTGTGAGCGATATTGCCGGTACTACGCGCGATACCATCCATACACACTATAATCTTTTCCAGAAAGAGTTTATCCTGATTGATACGGCCGGTATCCGCCGTAAAGCGCGTGTGCATGAGGACCTGGAATTTTACTCGGTGATCCGCGCTATTAAAGCAGTGGATGAGGCAGATGTTTGCCTGTTGCTGATTGATGCTGAAAAAGGTATTACCGCCCAGGACTTAAACATATTCAGCCTTGCGGCAAGAAAGGGGAAAGGCATATTGCTGCTGGTGAATAAATGGGACCTGGTACAAAAAGAAACCAACACGGCAAGAGATTATGAAAATGAGCTGAAGAAAAGATTGGCGCCATTTAGCGATGTGCCGGTGATCTTTATTTCGGCTTTAGAAAAAACAAGGATCTTTAAGGCTATGGAAACCGCGCTGGAGGTGAATGAAAACCGTATGCGTAAAGTACCCACATCCAAGCTGAATGATGTAATGCTGAAAGCAGTACAGGCCCACCATGCACCTGTAGTGAGAGGACATGCTATTAAGATCAAGTTTGTAACGCAGCTTCCTACCCATGTTCCGTCGTTCGCGTTTTTCTGTAATTTTCCTGATGATATCAAAACGCCATATAGAAATTACCTGGAGAACCAGTTACGTAAAAATTTTGATTTTAGCGGGGTTCCCGTAAGATTGTTTTTCAGGAAGAAGTAAAAGTTGTAATTAAAGGTTTTTATTTTTTTAAGCAAGAAAGAAAAAGATAAACGAATGAAAAAGTTTTTTGCCGGATGGCTGGTTTCAGGTTTGTTCCTGCTTGTATCATGTGAAACAGCATCTACCGCAAAAGAAGCAGAGCAGGATGCTATTGAGGCAACAGATACGGTGATTAAAGATGCTAAGGCTAAGGTTGATACTACTTTGTCTTCATTGGGCGATTCTTTAAAGGCAGATATTGATAGTGCCACCCATAAAATCAAAGAGCACACTAAAGCGCTGGGGGATGCTGCCAAACAAAAGGCTAACGAAGGTGTGGAAAAGCTAAAAGAAGGAGCACAGAAAATTAAAGATGCTGCCAAAGCCGGTGTGGATGCGGCTAAGGACGAGCTGAAGAAATAAAAAAACTCCGGCCTTTTGGACCGGAGAAAAAATAAAAAAAGAAAAATAGTTTATTTCACTTCAACGTTTGAATGCAGTTCCTCGTCTACTAATATACGGCCGCAGTTTTCGCAGGCAATGATCTTTTTGTGCTGCTTGATCTCACTTTGCTTTTGGGGGGGAATAGCGTAAAAACATCCGCCGCAGGCATCTCTTACTACCGGCACCACAGCCAGGCCATTTCTGAAATTACCGCGGATCTTTTCGTAGCTGGCCAGTAACCTCGGCTCTACTTCGTGCTTTGCAGCTTCCGATAATTTAGCAAACTCTTTTTCCTCTTTTTCATTTGCCGAAATAATTTTTTCCAGCTCAGATTTCTTTAACTCCAGTGAGCCTTCTTTTGTAGCAATATTCTTTTTAGCTTTTTCAAGAAGAATTACTTTTTCTGCAATTTCTTCGTTAGCGTCTTTAATATGCTTTTCAGCCAGCTTAATTTCAAGCTGCTGCATTTCGGTTTCTTTATTGATGGCTTCAAACTCGCGGTTATTCTTTACGTTCTCACTGTCCTTCTCGTATTTCTTAATAAGCGCTTCACTTTCTTTAATGGCAGTTTTACGTTCTTCTATAAATTCTGTAACACCATTGATCTCTTCTTCAATACGTGTTTGCCTTGCGCGTAAACCCTGCAGTTCATCTTCAAGGTCTGCTACTTCCATAGGAAGCTCGCCCTTTAGAATTTTAATTTCATCCATTTTGCTGTCAATTTTTTGCAAATGGATCAATGAACCTAATTTTTCTTCAATGGAAAATTCTTTTAATTGTGCCATATTTTTCTATATTAATCTTTTTAAAACCCAGCTAAAGGTCTTAAAAATAATGGACAGGATTTGTATTTACACCTGTTTTAAGGACGGCAAAGTTAGGGAATTTTTGTTCTAAAAGATTCGCCAGCAGCTCAATCGTAAATTGCTCACTTTCGTAGTGCCCTATATCTGCCAGCAGAATTTGCCCGTCTGCATCAAAATATTCATGGTATTTTATGTCTCCTGTAATGTAAACGTCTGATTTTGATCTTATTGTGTCTTTTAATAAGAAAATACCGGCACCTCCGCAAATGCTTACTTTTTTTACGGGCCTGCCGGTTTTGCCCGTATGTTTTATAACGGGCAGCCTAAAAATATCCTTCAGCTTTTGCAGAAAATGGTCTTCTGTTACAGCTTCTTCCCATTCACCGGTAATACCGGCACCTATTTGCTGATGCTGGTTGTTGAGCCGGATCACCTCATAAGCCACTTCCTCGTAAGGGTGGTGGGTCTTTAGCGCAGTAATAACTTTAGCCTCCAGCCAGGATGGGAAAAGTATTTCTATTTTGAGCTCTTCATCCTCATGCTTTTTACCTGTTTCTCCCGTAAACGGGTTGGCCTGCTCGTTAGGCCTGAAGGTGCCCGTGCCGTTTACACGAAAACTGCACTCGCTGTAATTCCCTATGTTGCCGGCCCCGGCTTCAAAAAGCACATTCATAGTAGCAGCGGCATGACCGGCAGGCACATAAAAATAAAGTTTACAAAGCTGCCCGGTTTTGGGAGCAAGAATTTGAAGGTTTTTTAAGCCGAGCTTTTCGGCTATTTTACCATTTACGCCATTCACTATATTATCAAGATTGGTATGGATGGCATAAATGGCGATATCATTTTTTATCGCTTTGATAATGGTACGCTCGATGTAGTTTTTACCGGTTATTTTTTTCAGACCGCTAAAGATGATGGGATGGTGCGCAACAATGAGATTGCATTTTTTTTCGATAGCCTCATCTACTACTGCTTCAATGGCATCAAGGCAGCAAAGGGCGCCCGTGCATTCCCAATCAGGATAGCCTGTAAGCAAACCCGCATTATCATAGCTTTCCTGCAGGGCAGGCGGTGCTATATTTTCTAAATACGATATGATGTGATGGATCTTCATGTTTTTTAGTTGACAGAGGACGGATGACAGTGGATAGTTTAATGGTTTAAAAGTTGTTGAATATGGTGAAAAGGTTTAAAGTTTCAAGTTACCTGCTGTTCATGTCTAAAAGAGATTGACTTTTTGAATATCCAATTTTCAATACGCAATGATCAATGTTCAATGTGCCGAAACGATGAATATTGAACATTGAGCGTTGATTGTTGAGTATTTAAGTTGCGACAGACATTAGATATTAGTATTTCTATTTTTTATTTCTTATCTAACGTCTACCTTTCCTCCTAACTCCGTATAGCCACTACAGGATCCATTTTAGCTGCCTGCATGGCCGGGATGATACCTGCTATAATGCCTACCAATATACAAATGATAAACGTCCATACCATATTGGAAACAGAAACATAAATAGGAAATTCAAGCGCTTTGGTAAGTATTACCGCAAGCCCTGCTACAAGCGCCAGGCCTATAAGTCCGCCAATAATACAAAGGAAAGCTGCTTCCAGCAAGAACTCGGTGAGTATGATATGCTTTTTAGCGCCAATCGCTTTTTTTAAGCCTATTTGTGAGGTGCGTTCTTTCACTGTTACAAACATGATGTTAGCCACGCCAAAAAGTCCTACAATCAGGCTGATGCCGCCTATGATGGCGCCGCCGATATTTAATCCCACAAATGCCGCTTCTACTTCTTTGCTGATATCATTAAGATCGTTCAGCGCAAAATCTGATTCCTTTGTGGGACTTAACCGGTGAATACTGCGCATGACGCCCTCCAGCTCGTCTTTTAACGCCGTGCTGCTTATCTGATCATAGCCTTTAACTATTATTTTGGGATCGGAGTAGCGTTCTAAATAGATTGTTTTGGCAAACTGGTAAGGTATGATAATGCACTTGTCAAAATTCCAGCCGCCTGTAATTTGCTTGCCCTGCTTTTTAATGGTGCCAATTACTTTTACCAGCCGGCCCTTGAGTTTTATTTGTTTGTTAATAGCCGCTTCGGGTATGGTAAAAAGCTTGGTAGCTACTTCATCGCCGATCACGGCTACATTGGTTCCATAGCTGAACTCTGCATCAGAAATATATCTTCCGTTATCGAAAGTTAGTTTTTGAACATCATTATATTCTTCGCTAACACCATACACTTTTACCCCGTTTAATAAAGAGCCCCCAAATTCTATATTATCCGAAACATCATAAAAAAAAGCTGCATATTGGGTGCCGGGTGATCTTTCCCTGATCTGTTTCAGCTCATAGTATTTAGGGTAAGGGCGGTTTACAAATTTCCACCAGGGATAATCAGGTCCGCCGCTCCATACCCATTTGTCTATAAAGATAATATTATCTCCCATCGCCTTTATTTCGTTCTGAATATTACGCTGCAGGCTGTTTACAGTGGCCAGCACGCCTATAATGCAAAAAATACCAATAGTAACGCCGAACAGGCTTAAAAAGGTCCGGAGTTTGTTTTTCAGCAGCTCCTGCAGAGCCATCCTGAAACTGTTGCCTATTATTTCTAAAGTACGACGGATAGTATTTTTGTTTTAGAACGGCAATTTAGTATTTAATTGATATTAAAATCAATGGGTGCATAACATTTTTTGGAGGTTGACGAATCTGAAGGATTTATAGGTTACAACATAATCCTACGAAACAAAAATGTTTTGCAGAACATCTGTTATGTAGGTCTTTCTGCTATAAATATTTGACCTCTTCAAGGTCTTAAATTAAAATGTTGTGCACCTAAATCAGCCTACTCAAATAATTCATACTTGGTTTTTGGCCGCATGGCTTCTTTCCACATAAAGCCTTCCAGTTTCATTTCGGAAGGGGATTTCTGGCTGATAGGGTAAATAGTGCCTTCCACCTGACTCCGGAATGCTACTTTATGTAATTCCTTATTCTGAAAATAGGAATCTATAATATCACAGGATGACTGGTTAACCCCCGTAAAAGCGCTGTCTTCATCCTGCAGGTAATAAATACATTTGGCAGTGCCTTTGGCCCGGACGGAGTCAAGCCCCCCATCTATAAAGAAAGCATCAATACGGGTAGCGCTGATCTGGTTGAAAGCCTGTCCGCCAATATGATTGACCATAAAGCCATTTTTGAAGGCTTCCATCCAATGCGGTTTTTTATTTTGGGTGTGCAGCAGGATGGTGTCGCCGGTGATCTGGTTTTCCTTACCCCATACTACAGGATCTTTAAAAAGCCTGAAGGTAGAGTCTCTAAAAGAGTAAAACAAGCTGTCGGAAACCGCCTGCATGGAGTCTGAGTAGATCCTTACATTGTGAAAAGCCTCAAAATAGCGGTCGGTACTGTCAGTGGCTGCCTTCTTTTGTACTACGGTAGCCGTATCCCTCCTTATATCTTTTTTTATGATAACAGTATTGGCAATACCACTGTCTTTACGTGGAACGGCTGTGGTGTCTGCCCTGTTTTTAGCTACAGGCATTGCAGGCGTTTTAAGAGGCCCCTGAAGGCCGGTGTCTTTCTTCTGCATTGCAGCAGCTGTATCCGTCCCTGTATCTTTTTTCTGTACAATTATTGGGTCTTTCTCCGTAGCGATTGTAGTATCTACCTCATCTTTAACAACAGGTACTATTTGCGTTTCAGAAGGTTCCGGAAGGGTGTCGTCTTTCTTCTGTACTGCTGCAGTCGTATCCAGCTTTGTATCTTTTTTTTGGACAATTCTGCTGTCTTTCCCGACAGCCACTGTGGTATCTGCCTTGTTTTCAGCAACAGGTACTATCTGTGTTTCAAAAAGATCCGAAAGTTTGGCGCTGAACAAAGTATCTGCGGCTACGTAAATAGAATCCTTATCCTGTTTTATGATCATTACCGGCTTTTGTGTTGCCAGTATTGCTTCATTGATCCTGTTCTGAAAGATAAGGTTGGCAATAATAATAGTGCCACGGGTAGAATCCACGGCTATAGCATTTCCTTCGGCGCGTGCAATATTGTCATCTAAGTACACTTTATCCGCATTGAGGGTAGATTTGTTATCATCGTTGATAAAGGGGCGTTGTCCAAATTCAGCCTGGCCTGTTTTCAGGTTGTAGTATCCCTCCCTGGTATCAATACTGCGGCGTGCGCTGTCTTTTATATGCGTCATCGTAATAAAAGTAGCGATCTGCGTACCGGTGTTGTATTGTAAGGAGTCTGTTTTAATATTATATGCCGGATCGGTAACTACTACATTTTTCTTAAAGAACACATCTTTTATATCAGAATAATATTCCCCTTCCTTACTGGTGATTACTGTTTTTTTGTTGACCACTTTACCTCCCTCTTTATAAACACCTATATTGGTATTCATATTATAAACCAGGCTGGGTGTGGTAAGCGTGGCCTGACCATCGGTAAGCTTTACATTGCCATCAAGGTGGGCTATTTGTGTGGTACCAAAATATTTTAAGTGATCGGAATAAATATTTGTAGTATCGGCATCATTGATATGTACATGCCCCCAGGCTTCAAAAGTATTAAGGTTGTCATTTTTAATGGCTTTGTCTGCCTTAAAAATAGTTTTACCCTGTTGTAATATTACATTGCCATCCAGCACCGTAAGGTTGGTACTGTCATTTTCCTTTTGAATAGATAAGGTATTGGATTTAATTATTTTAATAGTATCCCGTAAAGGGGCGCTATTTTTACTACTTACCCCAATATAGTTGTATTTAGTAGTAGCGCTGTATGCTGCAAGGCAACCCAATACTACTATAGCGATGGGTAAGGATAAGAAACGGGATGCTGAAGTTTTTGTTATCACCTGGGTACAGAATCTTTTATGGCAGGAGCGGTTAATTCGCCAGCCTTATTTTTTTTGCCAAATACTGAAATGTTAACATAACGTTTGGGGTGCACACGAAGATCATCCAGCAGTATTTCGGCGCTTAATAAAACGCTGTTCATCCTGTCATAAAGCTGCCTGTCGCTGGTTAGGGCGCCCAGGCTGCCATTAGGATTGGATATGCCGTTAATTGCAGTTCGAAGGTCGGCAATAGTGGCATTAAGGCTGTCAATAGTTTTTTGAAACTGCAATTGTTTCAGGCTGCCTGTAAATGTGTTGGCGTTGCTTAATATGCCTTTAATAGCTTCATTCTGATTCTTAAGGTTGCCAGTAATGGCACTTACATTATCCAGGGTATTGCTTAAAGGTTTGTTGATACCAGCCAGCAGGGCATTAAGCGTGGCTGTAGAATAATTAAGATTGGCTATAGCATTCTGTACATCCCGCTGTGTATTTGCATTTAGCATATGGTTAAAGTTAGACAGGAGCAAGGTTACAGAATCTGCAACTGTTTTTATTTTGTTCATCAGCGGTTTGGCTTCTGAAGTAAGATTCCCTAAAAGACCTGCTTCTTCTTTTGTATTGATCCTGTCGCCGCTTTTCAGGTTGGTTTTGGAATCGCCTCTTTCTATAACGATATTGGAAGACCCCAGTAAGGCCCCTTCAATATAAGCCACAGAATTGGCAGGTATATGCACATCCTGGGTTATACTTAATATAACTTTTACGGCGGTTACATTTTCATCTGCAGGTTCCATAGAATATACGGTACCTACCGTAAGGCCATTTATTTTTACAAAATTTGACTTTTCAAGTCCTCCAACCGATTTGAAAATTGCATATAATTTTGGCGTGCTGTTGAAAATATCCTTTGCTTTTAAAAATCTGAAACCTATGATCAGTAAAGCTATGGATACAAGGGCCAGGGTCCCTACTTTTGCTTCATTTGAAATCCTCATTTTTATATTTTCTTAAGGGTTTGTAGTGGTAGTTATACGATAATGGTTGAATGACAACCTGCAATATATGTCATAAGGCAAAATATATGCCTGAATTTCCATTAATGAGTTAACAGCCAAAGTTTGGCAAAATAGGTTAAATTAGTTGGTTTAACCATATTTTTCCAGGTAAACCTTTACAGCATTAACAATATCTTTAACAATGGTGTTTTGTCCGTCTTCGCTCATAAGGTAAGCCTGATCTTCATTATTGCTTATAAAACCCATTTCTACCAGGATGCTGGGCATTCCTGTAGCCTGTAAAACCCAGATGCCTTTATGATTGCGCTGCTGCACGCCACGGCTGGTACGTCCGCTGGAAACAAACTCTTTTTCTACCAGGGTGGCCAAAGCGTAGCTTTTCCTGAAATAGTGCTGGGCATATATAAGCATCCTTGCCCTTTCGGCAGGATCATTCATATCAGGCAGTTCAGGGCTGTCGCCATCCTGTTCACCGCCCTCTTCATTGTAATAGTCCCCATCATCTTCTCCCAATGGAACATTTTTCAGGGAGGATACTTTCTGGTCGTTTTTATTTAAGTCCCAAATATAGTTTTCGGTTCATCTGGCTTTTTTTTACAACCATAAATAATGGTATTTATTTACATAATAGGTTTGTTTTACTTTTTTCTTGCCTTTTTTTACATAGCGTGTACGGGCCTCTTTGCCTACCACTTTCTGGGCATACCAGCCGCCGGGCCTTCTTCCTGCAGCGTTGCAGTGTAAAGAAATGAAAAGGTCGCCCTGGTTATTATTGGCAAATTCGGCCCTGTACCTGTTGGCCGCATGGGCATTGGTATGGTTACCTGGCAGCGCAAAAGTATTTCTTGTTTCAAGCACTTTAACAGAAGGGAAGGCCTCTTTTAAGGCTTTGGCTAATTTTAAACCTACCTGTAATGTGATAGTGGCCTCGTTGGTTTCGGTACCTCTTGCGCCTACATCCGGGCCTCCATGTCCGGCATCTATAATAATTGTTTTTACGGAAACTGCTTCCTGGCTATATGAAAAAAAACAACTGCTTAGAAAATAACCTGCAATAAATAAGTATCGGATCATTAATTGTTCAATAATTTTTTATGTTTCAAAATAATCATTTCAGCATAAAACCGTATATGAGCGGTTAATGCCATAGTTAGAGAATTTATAATTTTTAAACGTTCCCGGACATATTTTTTGTTAAAAATCAACAGATACACCTCAATATGTAACTTTCATCCTGCTTCAATGAAATTAGAATGAAAAATTTACTGTACGTTTGCGAACTTTGAAAACCAATGCGCAAATTTAAAAGAATTTACCATGCCGTACTTATACTTACTGTTATCTTCCTTTTAACGGTTAGTAAACAAATTGGCGCTATTAACTTTTTCGAAAAAAAATCGCCTGCTACCATTGAACACAGCTTAATGGCAGGGGCAAGGCTGTTTTACCAGAAAGATACGGTTCCTGGCGGGAAAGATTCGGTTATTGCTGCTGACACTACTATTATTGATACCACTGCCGGTATTAAGGATACCACAGGCCAGGCTCCGCTCGATACTTTTACTTTAAAATTATCAAAAGATACTTTATCTGCTCCTGTTACATATACAGCTCAGGATTCTGCCATTGGCATGATTAAAGGTAAGACTATTGAGTTGTATGGAAAGGCAAAAACCGCATATCAGAACAGTTCGCTGGAAGCGCCTTACATGAGATTAAACCAGTCAACAGGTATTGTAACGGCAACGCCTGAAAAGGACAGTACAGGGGCTATTGTGGAGTATGTAAATATAGATTATGGTGATGGCTCCCAGAAATCAGACACGCTTCATTATAATTTTAAAAACCAGCAAGGGCTGTTAAGGGGTACTATTTCCCAGCAGGGAGAAATGTTTGTGCACGCCGATATAGCTAAAAAAGTAAATGAAAATACTTTTTATGCAAAGGGCAACTTTTTTACAACCTGTAACCTCGATCATCCGCATTTTGGCTTTAGAGCCAACAAGGCAAAAATTGTAAACAAGAAGCTGGCGGTAACAGGGGCTGTACGGCCGGAATTTGATTCGGTGCCTGTTCCTATTTATTTACCGTTTGGTTTTTACCCGCTTTACCAGGGCAGGCACTCGGGCTTTATGGCGCCCAGCTTTGAAACCAATGACCAGGAAGGGGTGGGTTTATCTAACTTTGGGTATTACCTGGGCATCAGCGATTACTGGGATGTACAGTTTTATGGTGATATCTATTCCTTTGGTACCTGGAGGGCAAATGCCAGTCCAAAATATATTAAGAAATATAAATACCAGGGGAATTTAAACCTGGGCATTCAAAGCACCAGGAGAAATACAAAAGGAGACCCCGACTATTATAAAAGTAATACGTACACTTTTTCATGGTCACATTCCTCAGACAGCCGGGCCAGGCCGGGCATTACCTTTTCTTCTAATGTGAATTTCAGCTCTACTAATTATAACCGGAACCTGTCCAATGTTCCGATGGCACCATATAATAATAATCTTAGCTCATCCATAACCTATTCCAAGCAGTGGATAGACAAGCCATTTAATCTTACCCTGGCCATGAACCATAGCCAGAACAATGCTTCCCGGTTAATGACCATTAATTTCCCTACGGCCAACTTTACGGTGAGCACTTTATATCCTTTTCAGAAAAAGGATGCCGTTGGAAAAAAGAAGTGGTATGAGCAATTGGGCATAGGGTATACGGGCAGTTTCAGGAACGATTTCAATTTTTATGACAGCATCAATTATTCCCGCTCTAATGACCGGATGGGGAACAGGCGGATTTATGAATTTTTGCTGGATACTGCACGCTGGAGCGCTAATCATAATATACCTGTTACTTTGTCGCTGCCTCCTATCCTGGGCGGTGCGTTGGTAATAGCCCCATCGGTTTCTTACTCACAGGAATGGGTGGATGGGGAAACTACTATGGAATGGGGCCCAAAAACTTTCTGGTATGGAAATGATAGCTCTTATGTAAAGGATACCATTGTGGCAAGCCTGAAACGGGCATTTAAAATAAAGCAGCAGGCTTCTTTTGGTATTTCTTTCAATACAGCCCTGTATGGGATGTATGAGTTTAAGAGCAAGAAAATAATGGCTATAAGACATGTTGCCCGGCCTACATTCGGACTTAACTATACTCCGGACCTGACTAAGGGCTTTTGGGAATCTGTACAGATTGACAGTTCAGGTTCCAGAGCCCTGTATAATAAATTAGACGGGCTGTACTCCAGGCCTGTGAACCAGTTTACCAGCAGGCGATCGGGGGGTATTAGTTTCGGACTTGACAATAACCTTGAAATGAAAGTAAGGGCAAAGCCTAAAAAGAAAAAGGAGTCTGAAAAGGATGAGGATGAAGAAGATCTGCCTGATAAAACACTGGATTCCTATGCCAATACTTCTAAAGAAGATGCCGAAAAGGGTATTAAAAAGATTAAGCTGATAGATGGATTTGGCTTTAACGGGTCATATAATTTTTTGGCTGACAGTATGAAGCTATCGCCAATCAGCATGTATTTCAGAACCAACCTTTTTGAAAAAATAAACCTTAACGCTTCTGCTACGCTGGTGCCTTATGAGCTGAACGACTATGGCTATGCTACCAGCAGGTATGCATGGGCTGGCGGAAGTAAGAAAATAGGAACGGTAACCAATGCCAGTATTTCTATGAGTACCAGTTTCCAGAGCAAGCCTACCGACCCGGAGAAAGCAAAGGCCCGTGAAAAAGCGATTAACCAAAACCTGAATGACCCAATGCTGCAGGCCGATCAGCAAAGGCTTATGGAGTATATGCGCCAGAACCCTGCAGAGTTTGTGGATTTCAATACTCCCTGGTCTGTTAGTTTATCGTACTCGCTTAACTATTCCAGGCGCGGGCGCAATTTAAATACGCTTCAAAGCGCATCCAGCCCGGTTACCTCCAGTGTTAATTTCAATGGCAGCTTTAACCTTTCGCCCAAATGGAACTTTAGTGTAAATGGCTATTACGATTTTGCTACAGCCAAAGTGCAGACTTTTTCAATGGCTATTTCAAGGGATCTGCACTGCTGGCAAATGGCCATTAACGTAACGCCTATTGGCTTATATCGCTTCTTCAACTTTACCATAAGTCCTAAAGCCGGTATATTGCAGGATCTCAAGGTCAACCGTACCAGATCGTTCTATTCCAATCGTTGATAAAAAAGTCAGGAAAGAGTCCGAGGTCGGAGGTCCGGAAGTCAGAAAAGTCGGAAAGACCGAAGTCAGAAGACCGGGGATCTGGAGGAAGGTTGAAAAGTTGACAGGAAGGATTTTAAATCAGCATACACTATCCAGCAACCAGCACAATTTTAGATGTACGATGTAAGGTGTACGATGTACGAGATGAAAACCAAAAGTCAGAAAGTCAGGAAGTCGGAAAGTCCGAGGTCGGAAGATTCCGGCAACCAGTCTCCAGCTTCCAACAATCAGCTTCCTCCTGTCAACTGTCATCTGTCCACTGTCATCTCTTAAGTATAGCCTCTTCCATGATCCGGTACACTTTTTCTTTTAATGCAGCAGCAGTAATATTTTCAGAAGATACAGGAGGCAGAAAGCGAAGCTCCAGTTTTTTAGGTAAAAAGAAAAATGTTTTATCTAAGGGCACTGCTTCTTTGGTGCCGGAAATAATAGCAGGAATAATATCGGTGCCGGTTTCATGTGCCAGCTTAAAAGCCCCGCTGTAAAAGGATTTTAAAGGAGCTGAGGTTCTGTTGCGTGTACCTTCCGGATAAATGCACATGTGCATGCCCGTCCTTAATACCCATTTCATTTTTTCAAAACTTTGTTTACGGCTTTTTTCGCTTTTACGGTCCACCAGTACTGAGCCTTTAGCATAAAACCATCCGAAAACAGGTACCCTGGCAAAGCTTGTTTTTGCTATTGTTTTATTAGGCCCCGGTATGAAAGGCGAGGAGAGCGGTATGTCTAATAAAGAATTATGATTACAGGTAACGATATAGCTCTTTCCTTTCTCAAAATTTTCCTTGCCTGTTATTTTTATAGGACAGGCAATTAAAAACATCCATACCTTCATCCATATTCTTGATATCCTGATAAGAAAGCCTGTTCCCTTGGGTTCAGGAAAGAGGTAAGATATCATAGAGACCGGGAAGATGATAATAAAGGTAATGATAAAGGTAATTAACCCCCACGTAGCCCAGATGCGGCCTGCTATTTTTTTAAAGATACCCATCGCTGTTATTGAATATCGGCAAAAATAGTTGTTTTCAATTTGGGCCATTCATCTTTCAAAACACTGTAAAATACCGAGGTACGCCTGTTACCGTTCCACAATAAAGAATGGCTTCTTAAAACGCCCTCTTCCACACCGCCTATTTTTTCAAGACCTTTGCGGGCACGGGTATTTAGTACTCCGGTCTTAAATTCAACTCTTTCAAAATTCATTTCTTCAAAGGCATAGCGCATCATACAAAACTTAGCATGCAGGTTGATACCTGTACTTCTGAACTGAGGAGCCAGCCAGCTCCAGCCAATTTCCAGCCTTTTATCATACCAGGCAATGTTACCGATGCTGCTGCTGCCGGCAATACATCCTGTTACTTTCTCTATAATGGTAAGAGGCAGTCGGGTTCCTGCGGCTTTTTCCTGCAGGGCGCTATCCAACCAGTTCTTTAGTTGATCCGGATCACTGAGCCTGGAAGAAAAATATTCCCACATCTCCTCATCCTGCCGGGTAAGCTGTAAAAAGCTATGGTAATCCCCGGCTTCCATGGGCCGAAGCAAAACTTTCCCGGTTTGCAGTCTCAAATCTTCCCGCAGCATTTGATTTTTTACATTTAATAGTCTACATTTTACATTTACAGCTTCCAGTCTACCGGCTCAATGCCCTGCTGCGTCAGATACCCGTTGGTTTTTGAAAAATGCCTGCAGCCTAAAAAACCGTTATGGGCTGACAGGGGAGAGGGGTGCGCGGCTTTTAAGATCAGATGCCTGGCAGGATCAATAAAGGCAGCTTTTTCCTGTGCAAATTTGCCCCAGAGTAAAAACACAACATGTTGCTTTTGTTCTGCAATAATTTTGATAACCGCATCTGTAAACTGCGCCCAGCCTATTTTAGCATGGCTCATAGGCTCTCCTGCACGAACGGTGAGCGATGCATTCAGCAGAAAAACACCTTCCGCTGCCCATTTGCTCAGGTTACCACTGGCGGGTATCGGCATTCCAATATCTTCCTTCAGCTCTTTAAATATATTTACCAGGGAAGGTGGGGGAGGCACGCCATCCTGTACCGAGAAGCATAGCCCATGCGCCTGGCCGGGACCGTGATAGGGGTCCTGGCCCAGTATTAATACTTTTACTTTATCAAAAGGAGTTGAATTAAATGCATTAAAGATCATAGGTCCAGGAGGATAAATGATCTTTCTTAATTGCTTTTCTGTTTTAAGATGGTTGACAATATTTTCAAAATAAGGTTTTTCAAATTCATCTTTCAGCTTCTCTTTCCATGAAGCTTCTATTTGTACATCCATGCTTTATTATTTTAAAATTCAAACTTAATAATAATTGTTGGGGTTAATGGCAAAGAGGTTTTTCTTATTATAGTGTAATTGAGAAAAAAACTTAAATTGCCACTATTATATCTCAGATTATGGATTATATAGATTATTATAAAGTTTTGGGTCTGGACAGAAATGCTTCAGCCGATGATATTAAAAAGGCATACCGCAAACTGGCAAGGAAGCATCACCCTGATCTTAATCCTAACGACCCGCAGGCAGTAAAAACGTTTCAGCAGATCAATGAAGCCAATGAGGTTTTAAGCGATCCTGAAAAACGAAAGAAATACGATCAGTATGGCGCAGACTGGAAACATGCCGAGCAGTTTGAGCAGGCCCGGCAGCAAAGACAGCAGCAGAGCGCAGGTTCAGGAAACCCTTTTGGCGGAGAAGATTATGGGGAGCATTTTACTTATAGCGGCGGAGGTGATTTTTCTGATTTCTTCTCACAAATGTTTGGCGGAGCTTCGCATTCGCAAAGAAACGTAAAGTACAAAGGGCAGGATTACAGGGCCGATGTGCAGCTGAATTTAACGGATGCCTATAAGACGCACCAGCAAACTTTTACTGTAAATGGTAAAAACATACGTATTACGGTACCTGCCGGCATAGAAAATGGACAGGAAATCAAAATTAAAGGATATGGAGGCCCGGGTGTAAACGGAGGTCCGGCGGGTGATCTGTTCATTACTTTTACTATTATAAATAATACGGCCTTTACACGTAAGGGTGATGATCTGTACTTAGATACCTCCATTGATTTGTATAAAGCCATGCTGGGCGGAGAGCAAACAATTGACACAATGGATGGAAAAGTAAAACTTACTTTAAAGCCCGAAACACAAAATGGAACAAAGGTTCGCCTGAAAGGCAAGGGCTTTCCTGTGTATAAAAAAGACGGTGCATTTGGCGATCTGTATATAACCTGGAATGTGGCACTGCCTAAAAACCTTACTGGAAAAGAAAAAAGCTTATTTCAACAACTGGCTGACGAAGCCTCTAAAAAATAGTATATGGAAAACAGAAATCATATTTTAGTAGAGGATTGTTGCAGATATTATAGTATTGAAACCTCGTTTGTGAAAACTCTTGGCGAACAGGGGCTGATAGAACTGGAATATACCAATGAGTCCTATTTTATCGGCCATGAACAGTTGTCGTTGCTTGAAAGATATATGCATTTACATTATGATCTTGATATCAATATGGAAGGCATTGAGGCCATCAGTCATTTATTAGAAAAAGTAGAAGCTTTACAGACTGAGTTACGGACCTTAAAAAGCATGATCGGCTAAATTGTGGCAGGGCAATCGTTTGCACAGCGCTTTGTAATTAGGATGTTTCCATGTTTCTTTGTAATCATTGATTTTGCTATTGTCAATCATAATTTTATAATATGAAGTCCCTGTCATTTTTGCTTGTATTAAGTTTTGTTGTATCAAATGTTTTATCACAATCATCGCTGCCAACTGAATTACAAACTCCCGAAATTGTTTCTGTAAACCGTATGCCCATGCGGGCCAGTGCTTTTGCCTATGAGAGCGCCGGATTAGCAGAAAGCCGGGTTAAAGAAAATTCTAAATATTTTTTATCTCTTAATGGGCAGTGGAAGTTTAACTGGGTACAAAACCCTAATGACAGGCCCAAAGATTTTTATACGCTTGCTTATGATGACAGCAAATGGGTGAACTTTCCTGTTCCGGCTAATTGGGAGCTGAATGGTTATGGCCTGCCTATTTATGTAAACCAGCCTTATGAATTTGCCGGTGCAAAGTTCAGGGCGGGAAGGCTGAAACCACCATTTGATATTCCGGCTGATAATAATCCTGTGGGTTCTTACAGGAAGAAAGTTGTAATTCCTGCCGATTGGGATGGCCGGCAGGTATTCATTCACCTGGGCGCTGTAAAGTCTGCTTTCTTCATTTGGGTGAATGGCAAAAAAGTAGGCTATAGTGAAGACAGCAAGCTGGCCGCAGAGTTTGATATTACTGAATATGTACAGCCCGGAGAAAACCTGGTTGCTTTACAGGTGTATCGCTGGAGCGATGCCAGTTACCTGGAATGCCAGGACATGTGGCGTATTTCAGGCATTGAGAGGGATGTGTACCTGTATGCTACTCCAAAGCTGGATATACGGGATTTTAAAGTGCAAAGCAATCTGGTAAATAATTACAGGGATGGAAGTTTACAGGTACACGTTGAGGTGAACAGTTATAAAACCGATGTTAGAACGCTCCATTCAAAACCCGATTCATTTACTGTAGAAGCCAGGCTTACAGATGCTGCCGGAAAAGAAATTTATAAAGAAGCCTCAGGGATCTATACCGTGCTGGGCCGTTATAAGACTGATGTTTTTTTTAAGAAAGAAATACCTGCGGTTAAAACATGGACAGCTGAAATTCCCAATCTGTACACTCTTTATTTAACGTTAAAAGATAAAGGAGGAAAAGTACTGGAAGTGGTTCCGGTGCGTGTAGGCTTTAGAAGCATTGAAATTAAAGGGAGGGATCTGCTGGTAAACGGAAAGCGTGTATTCTTTAAAGGAGTGAACAGGCATGAGCATAATCCCAAAACGGGCCATGCCTTAACGAAAGAAGATATGCTAAAAGATATGGAAATGATGAAGAAACTGAATGTAAATGCAGTGCGTCATTCTCATTATCCGCCTGATCCTTACTGGATGGAACTTTGTGATGAATATGGGTTGTATGTTATTGATGAAGCCAATATAGAATCGCATGGCAGGGGTTACGACCTGGAATATACTTTTGCAAACGATAAAAAATGGCGCAACGCACATTTTGAACGTATAAAAAGAATGTATGAGCGGGATAAAAATTATCCGTCTGTTATTACATGGTCTTTAGGCAACGAAGCAGGTAATGGTGTAAATATGTACGAGGCTTATGACTGGCTGAAGAAAGAAGATACGCGCCCGGTGCAGTATGAACGTTCTGAATATGATTATAATACTGATGTTTTTTGTCCGCAGTATCCCACTCCCGATTGGGTGGCAGCCTGGAGGAGCTCAAAAGATCCCCGTCCGCTTATAATGAGCGAGTACGCACATATTATGGGCAATAGCCTGGGAAATTTTAAAGATTACTGGGACGCTATAGAATCTACCCCCGGCGCCCAGGGAGGCTATGTTTGGGAGTGGATAGACCAGGCTTTTGATACGGTAAAGAACGGGAAACGTATCCTGGCTTATGGTGGCGATTTTCCTTTAACCGGCCCGGTAAATGAAGATTTCAGCGATAACAATTTTTGTGTAAAAGGCGTGGTTACCGCTTACCGCCAGCTTACTCCTATGGCTGTAGAGCTTAAGAAAGTGCACCAGTTTATTAAAACAAGATATAAAGGAAGCAATATCATTAATATAGCTAATACTTATTTTTTCAGGAATATAGATAATGTGCAATTGCAATGGGAGCTGCTGGAGGAGGGTAAAAGTATTGCAAAAGGAACAGTGCCGGCATTGAACATACAGCCCGGCAGCAATGCAGATATTACACTGCCGGTAAAAGCCAGAATACACGATGATAAAGAGTATTTCCTGAACGTATCTTACAAGCTGAAAAATGAAGAGCCTTTTCTTGAAAAAGGATACGAGATTGCGTATGAGCAAATGCCCTATTCGGGCGGAGCTTATGCAGTAAGGCCTGTTATTGGAAAAGGCGCTGTTCATGCAGCCGTAGCAGGCAACAAGCTCACATTACAGGGCAAAAATTTTGTGGCTGTATTTGATACAAAGAACGGCATATTATCTTCATACAGGTTAAATGGCCTGAGCATGATAGAAAACGGGCCTAAGCCGGGTTTTTACAGGGCGCCTACAGATAACGATATTGGTGCGGGGCTAAACCAGTCTTTGCGTAACTGGCGCAATGTGTATGATAAAATCGAAGTAGCCGACAGCAAATTGGAACAGGTTAACGCCAATGAGTACAAAGTAACCTTTACCAAGCGTATGCTTGACGGCCAGGCCAGGACCATACAGGTATTTACGGTTTATGGCGATGGTAGCATTCATGTAAGCAATAACTTTGAAGTACAGAAAGGGGATTACGAAACGCTCATGCGCATTGGCAATAACCTGGAGCTGAATAAACAACTGGGCACCATTCAGTGGTATGGCCGCGGCCCCTGGGAAAACTATTGGGACAGGAAGTATGCCGCAGAAGTAGGCTTGTATAAGCAAACCCTTGCTCAGCAATATTTCCCTTATGCCAGGCCGCAGGAAAGCGGTAATAAGACCGATGTGCGCTGGGCAACATTTACTAACGAAAAAGGAAAAGGTATAAAGATTGAGTTTGCCGACAGTTTGCTTTCTGTATCTGCTCTTCCTTATAATATTGACGATTTGGATCCTGCACCGCAAAAGGCCCAGTATCATTCGGGTGAGCTGGTGCAGCGGGACAGGACTTACATGCATATTGACCTGTTACAGTTAGGTGTTCAGGGTATTGACAGCTGGGGCGCTATGCCTATGAAGAAGTATTGGATCAGGCCGGGCGGGTATAGTTACAGCTATTGGATCAGGCCGTTATAATATTTTGTGCAAACGTTTGTCTGTACACTATCGGCAGCAATCATTTATCTTTAGTGTCCGCTATAGAAAAAGTGGTATCAACTAATAAAAACAAATTATGAACAGGTTGAAAATTTACTTCATAGCTTTTGCATCATTAGGTATAATAATGCAGGGCTGTAATAGTGCTCAAAAAGCAACTCAAACAGGAACCACTCAAACCAGGGGTGCGAAGCCTATTGCCGTTCCGGCGCCTCCCCGCCTTGCAGGGCAGCAGGATATGCTGGGCTTTGCAGCGCCTAAGATCCCTGTAGTAAGGATTGGTTTTATTGGTTTAGGTATGCGTGGCCCCGGCGCTGTAAGTCGCTGGACACAGATACCTAATACTAAAATAGTGGCTCTTGCAGACCTGAGGCCGGAAAGGGTAGAAGCAGGACAAAAAATTCTTGATAAAAATAACGTAGCCCGTGCAGCAGAATATTCAGGCTCGGAAGATGCCTGGAAGCAACTTTGCGAAAGGGATGATATAGACCTGGTTTATATTGCTACAGACTGGAAGCATCACGTTCCTATGGCTTTGTATGCTATGGAAAAAGGAAAGCATGTGGCTATAGAGGTACCCGCTGCTATGAACATGAAAGATATCTGGGATTTGATCAATACTTCGGAAAGGACGCGTAAGCATTGCATGATGCTGGAAAACTGCGTGTACGACTTTTTTGAGCTTACTACATTAAATATGGCGCAGAAAGGCCTTTTTGGGGAAGTGATACATGCCGAGGGTGCTTATATTCACAATTTATCGGATTTTTGGAGTGATTACTGGAACAACTGGCGTTTGGATTATAATAAAGACTATCGCGGCGATGTGTATCCAACACATGGCATTGGCCCCATCTGTCAGGCTTTAAATATTCACAGGGGCGATAAAATGAATTACCTTGTTTCTGTTGATACAAGGTCATTTAATGGCCGTGATGAGTGGAAAAAGCGGAAAGGTGAGACGCCTGCTGAGTTTAAGAACGGCGACCAAACCATTACCATGATCAAAACCCAGAATGGTAAAACCATGCAGATACAGCATAATGTTATGACGCCCCGTCCTTACTCGCGCATGTACCAGTTAACCGGCACAAAGGGTTTTGCTAATAAATATCCTTTGGAAGGCTATGCTTTGGATGGGGACCAGATATCTTCTGATGTGGCGCCTAACCACGAGAACTTAAGTGCACACAGCTATGTAAGCAAGGATATAAAAGAAGCGCTGATGAAAAAGTATAAACATCCCATTCACCAGGAGCTGGAGGAAACAGCCAAAAAAGTTGGCGGGCATGGTGGTATGGATTTTATTATGGATTATCGCCTGGCTTACTGTTTACAAAACGGTCTTCCGCTGGATATGGATGTGTATGACCTGGCAGAGTGGTGCTGTCTTACGGAGCTTACGGCTATTTCCCTGGAAAATGGTAGTGCGCCTGTGCTGATACCTGATTTTACAAGAGGGGCATGGAACCGGGTACAGGGATATAAACATGCCTTTGTAAAATAACTTTGTAAGCAATCGATTAGGTATATGAAATAGCCCCCGGCATCCGGGGGCATTTCTTTGTTCTTTATTTCAGCAGAATATCTCCAAAGTTGCTGCTGATATTAATTACTGCTTTTCCCGAGCCTGTGGTGCCGCTGTATTTTTTATTGAATGTTGGCCCATGCTTTTTTTCCCTGGTTTCATTAACCATGTTGATTTTGCTGCTGTTTTTAAGGTCGCCAAAGCTGGTGCTTATAGTAAAAGCAGCATCTGATAAAGGCGAAATATGCAATGTGACATCAGAATAGGATATT
>JAPUDO010000011.1 GCA_027493055.1 Niabella sp.
AGACAAGCAACAAAATATTGCAATTGACATCTTCAAAAACATAGAGGCGCAACATCCTAACTGGGACCTATATTTCTGGGGTACGGGCTTTGCTTTTGATACATTAACAGAAAAAATAAAGAAAGCGAATCTTCAGCAGAGAATATTTTTAAAAGGCTTTACAGATACTCCTTTAGAAAAATTAAAAGAAGCTGATATCTTTATTTTTCCCAGCAAATTTGAAGGATTTCCCTTAGCATTAACTGAGGCTATGGCGGTTGGATTGCCCTCATTGGGATTTTCCACTTGTTCAGGAGTGAATGAACTCATTAAACATAATGAAAATGGTTTTTTGGCAAACGATCCAAATGAAATGCAACAATATTTAGAACAATTGATCTGCAGCCCTGAACTAAGAAGCTACATGGGAGCAAATGCCCATAACGGCATGAAAGCGTATAGCCCAGAAATCATTAGCAACCAATGGAAAGATCTTGTAAGTGAAATCATATTCACTTAAGCTTTTAGCATTACTTAGGTAAATTAATCTCCTGGTAAGGCGGTTCATCCAAAACATAATTGATCCAGTTGTCAAAAGCGTATTTCTCTTTAATATGCCTGCTTATGGGGCAATAGGGTTTTTGCAAAAATGATTCCAGTTGTTCCCAATTATTTCCTGATAATATAAAGATATTATCCGGGTGGTAAAAATCGTACTGTGTAACGGTTTCATTATCAGTTATTAACTTTTTATCATACCCTAACGCTTCAAAAGTTCTGAAAGATAACCCGGTATGTTTTTGATTTAAGAAGTCAACCAGCACTGTTGCTTCTTCTGTTTCTTCTAGATATTGTTCGTAAGAAATACGCTCCGAAAAAAAGGTGATATATTCATAGTCACTTTGTAAAACGCGCCGGCCTGCAGGTAAAAAAATATGAAACCGGGGCGTATAATGCAATGCGGCTATTTTCTTTGAAAAGGAATTAATGATCCCCATCCTGCTTTTTTCATAGGAGCCAACAAAAAAGGCTGTTTTAGCGTCCTGCTCCGCTTTTTTTTCTTTTAGCTCTTTTTTAAAGTAAAAATTAGTAACAGGCAGCACTCCCTTTGTACAAAGGTCTGTGGTAGTGAAGACAAAAAAGCGGTCAAATAAAGTGATATAATCATTTATGGCTTTAAACCTGTTCAGCCCATCCCATTGATAGCCGATCAGTTTTTTGGATTTAGACTTTGCCAGCTGAATAACAGACCGGGGATAGGCATCTGCCCTTATAAATAAAGCATAGTCCGCCATTCCCTTAATGCGCATAAGTCTGGCTTTTGCGCCGTTCTCAAAGAAACGGAACCTTAATTTATTCTTATAATGCCGGTCTCTTAAAAAAATTTTTCTAAAAAAATTATATGCTTTTTGTGAGAAGTTTTTATACTTAAAATCATGCGCCTGGTAAGAAATATCAATAACTTCAAACCCTTTTTCTCTAAGATGCTTTGCAATGATCTTATAAAAGTCAAAAGTTGTAGGAAGGCCTATGATGATCCGCTTTGATGAGCTCATAAGTATTTCTATTTTTCATTGCCTGTTTTGAATTTCCTGCATCAGCAACGCTAATGAAATAGCGGTAATGCCGCCTTCCATCGGGAACGTTTCATTGCCGGAATAAACCACAAAACGCCTGTCGGCTTTTATGTCATCACAAGCTATATAAAATCCCTTCGGCACGGTGGGGGTAGTGCTGTGTTTTATTTCAATAGCCCATTTTTCTACGCCGGAAAATTCTAAAATCAAATCAATTTCGGCGCCGGAGGAAGTTCGGTAAAAATAGGGAAGCGCTTTTTTTTCTACCACAGACAGTATGTTTTCTATAACAAACCCTTCCCAGCTTGCTCCAAGAACAGGGTGCCCCAATAAACTATTAAAGGTAGAAATATTTAATAAAGCATGAACAAGGCCGCTGTCTCTCACATAAATTTTGGGTGCACGAATTAACCGTTTTCCCACATTTACCGTCCAGGGCTGTAGCCGCCGCACTAATAAGAGATCTGTCATCAAATCAATATAGCGATTAACGGTAACACTACTTACATCAATATTCCGGCCTAATAAGGATGCATTTACCACGCCACCCTGGTTATGAGCCAGCATTGTCCAAAAACGCTCAAGGGTATGCGCCGGAATACGTGGCCCCAATTGCGGAATATCTCTTTCCAGATAAGTGCGGATGAAATCGCGGCGCCAGCCTAAGCTATCATTATCAGATGGCGCCAATAAACTCTCGGGAAACCCGCCGCGTAGCCAAAGTTTATTAATATTACCTGCAGCAACGGTTTCAGGAAATTCAAGTGCGTTTATCCCATATAGTTCAAGATAGGCTATGCGCCCGGCCGGCGATTCGCCGGATTGTTGCAATAAATCCATTGAAGCCGATCCCAAAAATAAAAACAGCCCCGAAGTATTTCCTTCTCTTCGCTCCTGATCTATAATTCCTCTTAAAGAAGTAAAAATTTCGGGCGTACGCTGCACCTCGTCCAATATAATTAGCCGGTTCTTATTAGCTGTATGAAAAGAAAAAATATCCTGTGTTTTTGCCCGGTCAATGCTATTTTCCAAATCGAGGTATATCGCATTTATATTTTCACCCAGGTTCAGGGCAAGGGTAGTTTTACCTATCTGTCTTGGCCCCATCAAGGCAACCGATGGGCTCCTTCTTAAGGTGTTTATTAAAGTTTCTTCTATTTCCCTTTTTATCATCATTGTAAATTTAATATAAAATATTAAATTTGCAATGTTTGTTTTGATCAATTTCAATCGTCCAAAATACCGATGTGGAGCTTTAACTACGAAGTTGTTTAAACTTTTATTATTTGAGTTTTTGAAAAATTTAAACAAAGTTCTACTTCAAAAACTTCTCCAGCTGCAACACTGTTACCCTCATATCCTTATACAGCGGGGCTTCCAGCTCCAGCAGCACCCCGTTTTCATCTGTTATTTTTAATTGCTGGGCATGTAAAGCCAACCGGTTTAATAAAGGCTTTTCTTCTTCCGTCTCTTTACCCAGCTTGAATTTATTTTTGAAAGAAGATAGCAGCACCGGTTTGCCATCGCCGTAAAGAACATCGCCAACCAGCGGATGGCCCAGCTCTTTTGCATGTACCCGTATCTGGTGCGTACGCCCCGTATGAATCCGGAACTGCACCCAGCTATATCTTTTAAAATTCTTTAGCAGCGTATAGTCGGTAATGGCGTTCTTCCCGCGTTTATGGATTAGCATTGACCCGCGCTTTACCCTGTTTTCCGCAATAGGTGCGTCTACGGTTCCCTCGGTCTTTTGTAAAGATCCTATTAGCAGTCCCAGGTAGATCTTCACCGTTTTTCTTTCCTCAAACTGTTTGCTGAAATGCTTATGAGCCGAAGCTGTTTTAGCAAAAATGATCAGGCCCGAGGTTTCCTTGTCTAAACGGTGGATGGTGTAAATTTCAGGGTACTGTTGTTTCAGGTAATCTTTTAAACTGGGCTCTTTCCCTTCCCTGTCGGGAACAGAAAGCATACCTGAGGGCTTGTTAAGTGCAACCAGGTCGTTGTTTTCAAATATTATAAGGTCACGAAGTTTGAAGTTCAATTTCTTTTAAGTTTACTGGTTACTGGATGCTGGATACTTGAAACAAGGAACCGGGAACTCATTACTCATCACTCATCGTTTGTCCCTCTCCTTACCCCGCTTTATGCTGCTCCAGCTGCTTTTCCTGGAATTTTTTATAGAAATTTTTTGCAAAATCCTTCATTTCGTCCACCTGGTCGTGGTATTTGGTAGCCCGTCCATAGGTATCTGCCAGGGTCATTAAGGTCTGGTAAAAGAAATCGGCCATTTCATCCACCATCATGTCTTTTGTCCAAAGGTCAATGCGCAGTGCCGCCTTATCAGCGCTATCCCAAAAAGAAAGCATCATGGCTTTGGCCTTCTGGGCGTTTGCTGCGGTGCTTTCTGTTGCGCTCCAGCTAATGGTATCCGGCACGCGGTCCTGGTCCATTTGCACGTCTATAGTAATCGTAGATTTTATCATTTCCGGGTTTTAGAGCGCAAAAGTAAGCAATTCCTGCACCTCTTTTTATGAATGCAATACCTTTATCAGCGCCTTTACAGCCACATTCACATCCAGCCGGGATTGACAATGCTCCAGCTTTCTTTTCAATTGCTGCATCGCGAACTCCTCTTTATATACCCTCATCAGCATATCGCCTATAGCACTGCTGCTATTATCGGCAGGATACATAACAGCATCTTCAAACAAATCCTTTAAAGTATGGGTAGCCGGCGCGATGGCAGGGGTTTTCACTTTGGCTGCTTCAGCCACCTGCACCGGGAATATTTCCCTGTTATCCATACTGATCAGCGAGTAAGCGCCTTCTATTTTTTCGTACAGGCGCCCTGCATCTGTAAGCACAACATCGGCCCTGTATTTGTAATGGGCCAGCAACAGGGCTGCGGCTTTATGTTTTGCCGGTTCGGCCGGGCGCAATGCTATCATCAGCTTCCAGTTGCTTTGCAGCCGTTTTTTAAATGCGGAAAACCCTTTTAACAGGGTCACCAGTTGTTCCTTGTCCAGGTTAAAATCTGTACAGATAAAATACTCGTTCCCTTCTGTAAAAATATCTTTTATATGCTGGGAATCAAATTCCTGTAGCAACTGCAGCGGATCAACAATACCTTCAGCCAGGAAAGATTTTTGAGCCAGGTGCGGGTATTTTTTCTCAAAAGCTGTGTGCAGGTAATTGCTGGTTAAGCCAATAGCATTGGCGTTCAATATAGCTGCTGCATCATCCAGTTGCGCTTCTGTACTTATTATTAAAACCTGCTGAAGGGGGTGAGAGGGCTTTATAAGTGTTCGTTTAAAGCTTATAAAGGCCGTTGCCTTTGATTCCTGCAGCCATTTTCTGGTCTTTTTGCGAAGAAACAGTCCTTTTTTAGGCGGGAAAGCCACTTCCTGCATATTGGAGGGAAGCCCGTCAGCCAGTCCTGTTTTGGGAAATAAAAACTTTTCCTGCGGAAGCGATCCTGCTAATGCCCTGAACAGGTGCCCCTGAAGGTACCCGCCATAAGTGGTACTGAACAGCTCATCTGCATCTAAAATAATTGCCATCATTATTAAATAAGGTTTTTCCTATATCTTTGCCTGATAGCTGCAAAGGTATAGCACCACACAAAATTTTAATTGCAGATACTTTTTACCAAATTTTTTTATGGAATATAATACAACGAGAAACTACCTGGCGATGCGCGAGTATGGGCGTCACGTACAAAAAATGGTAGAGCATATTCTTACAATTGAAGATCCGGAAAGAAGGCAGAATAATGCCGAGGCCGTAATTGAGCTGATGGGTTTCTTAAACCCTCATTTAAAAAACGTTGAGGATTTCAGGCATAAACTATGGGATCACCTGTTTTTGATTTCAGCTTTTAAGCTGGATGTAAAATCACCTTATCCCATTCCTACCAAAGAAACTTACAAAGCCAAACCCCAGCCCATACCATACCCTAAACGTTCTTCCCGTTTTTCGCATTTAGGCAAAAACCTGGAAGACGTAATTGATAAGGCCCTGGCTGAGCAGGACCCTGAAAAAAGGCAGGGATTTGCCAACGCCATTGCTTACTATATGAAGCTGGCTTACAATAACTGGCATAAAGAAGTGGTTCATGACGATGCTATCCAAAGCGAGCTGAACAGTATTACCGATGGCCAGCTGGAGTTTACCAATACACCTTATGTTAAAGCCTATAGCCTGAAGCAGGACCTTGCCAAAAGCAATAATTTTGGCAAACGCAACAAGTTCCAGCAGCAACGTAACGGCAACGGCAGCAACAGTAACCGCCGTAATGGCAACAGCAATTTTAAGAAGAAAAGGTTTTAAAATATCCTGTTAAACAGGGGTAAAAGCCGGCGTGAAGCCGGCTTTTATGTTTTGCTGCATTGTTTAAAAGAGATAAATTCGTAGAAATATTACGGCTATGGCAAAGCTACTTGATAAAGAATTTATAAATTATTTTCTTCTTCTTAAATGAACCCCAAAAAAGGTCGCTGGTCGAAATGATGAAATCATTTTTGAAGCCAGATGCAATGAGTATTAATAAGCAAACCATTGAGCAATACAATAACCAACTGGACGAAGCTATTGACCGTATTAATAACGGTGAGTTTATAACCATTGACGACCTTGAAAAAGAAATGCAAACCTGGTAATGCCCAATTACAAAATCATAATTGATAAGGAGGCCAGGGATTCTATCAAACTCGCTTACTTGTATATTAGGAAAAGTTCTTTGTAAAATGCGGAAAATACAACACAGAAAGGCCAGGTATTACTTCACCAGGCTAAAGCTCAGCCCTCCCTGCAACCATCTGCCGGGCATTACAGCGCCTAACAGGTCGCTATAACTCCTGTCAAAAATATTATCAGCCTGGGCAAAAACAGTAAGACGTTTTTGCATAAAGCTATAAGAGGCCCTTCCATTCAGTAAAAAGTAATCCTTGCTTACAAAGGCATTAATAGCAGCAGCCTGCTGCGGATTGCGGCTTTTGTAAATCCCGGTAAGGCTCAGGCCCCAGTTGCCTGCTTCATATTGTACATTAAAGTTGCTTAAAAACCTTGCGTGGGAGGAGATATAAAACGAGGGGTTAGCTTCAGTGCTTTTACTGTATAACCATAGTAATCCGCCATTCAACACTAATTTATGATCCCTGCCCAACTGGTTGATGTATTGAATATCTGTTTCCCAACCGGTAGTATTTACTTCGGCAATATTCTTTGCCAGCGCATAATTGCCTGCCGGGTTAAGGTTATCCTTTCGTGGCATATCAGCATAAGGCGTGGCTATCCAATCTATCAGCCTGCTGTGAAAGCGCTGAAAAAAAGTGGATGATAACCTGAACCTGGATTGATAAAACCAGTCAGCCCCCGCTTCATAGTTCCACGAAACTTCGGGTACCAGGCCCGGATAGCCCACCCGCTGGCCATTTGGGATGCTTGATTTCCCATAATTATTGTATCGCTCCGTAAAATCCGCATCGCGTATGGTTCTGCCGCCACTTGCCCTCAGCTGCACATTACTGATGTGTAAGGACGCATTTAACTGTGGTAGCAATTCTGCTTTATTATCCCCGATAAACTCTACCCGTATAGAGGGCAATAAATTAAAATACCGGCCAATTTTTTGAGAAATACTTGCAAAAGGCGCTGCTATGTTTAAAGAATGATCGCCCCTGTCGTTAGAAGCGATGGTTTTATGCTGGTAATTAAACCCTGTGGTCAGTAATGTATTTTCTCCCATTTTTTGCTGAAAAAGCAATAAGGACTGGAACAGCTTCGATGTGTTTTGATTGGCAGCGGCTCCTTTATTATAGGCATAGCTGTCATCAAAGTTTTTGTACCCGGCATCCACGCTCAGCTTTGAATGATTTTTTTCAAATCCTATTTTTACCTGGTGCCACCAGGAGGCTACCTGCTCTGTAGCTGTATCACCTATTGCAGTGGTATAAAAATTCTGCGCGCTGAAATCCCGGTTATCGTAAGCGCTCCTGGCAGATATATTCCAGTAGTTGCTCAACTGGTAACTGATCCCGGCCGAAGCGGAAGTATTATGAAAATATCCTCTTGTGCCGCGCTGTAAAATACCTGTTGAATGATTGGATAGCACACCTGCATCCGCACTTAGTTTACCCACCTGCAAAAAACCTCCAATGCTGGTGTTTACAAGGTTATACTCCCCGGCGCTCACTTGCGCCTGTAAAGCCCTGGTGTTTTTTTGTCCGGGACGAAAACTCTTGGTAATGATATTAATAACGCCTCCAACGGCATCCGAGCCATACACCGCAGCAGAAGCGCCTTTCAGCACTTCTATCCGGTCTATCTGGGCAGGCGTTACAGGAATGTAAGCGCTAAAATGGCCTGTATTGGGGTCATTCAGCCTTAACCCATCCAGTATGACCAATACCTGCTGAAAAGTGCCACCACGCATGCTGATATCACTTTGTGACCCCTGGGGCCCACGCATTTGTACTTCTACACCAGGAATATATTTAAGCAGCTCGTCCAAAGAATGAACCGGCAGTTTTGAGATATCATCGCCCCTGATAATGGTAATATTTCTGCCTGTTTCCGATATCCGCTTCTCTGCTAAAGAGGAGGTTACGGTTATGGGGTCCAGTGTTTGCTCCTGCGCATTGATCTTTTGTGCCGTAATCAGTATTTGCAATAAGCCGATCATTGAAATAAAGCCTTTCTTCATATTTCTTTTTTAGGTTTATGTTTTAAATAAAAATGGCTGAAAGAAACTATAAACGTTGCTTTCAGCCATCTGCTGTATAAAAGTGCGGGGCATAGCTTATAATGCCCGCAATCATTCTTTTTATAATTGGGAATTGCTGTTAATACTATTAACTGCTGCTGATCCTCAAGCGGATCGTCCCATTCTTCAAAATAGTTTTCTGTGGTAGCAATGATATAAACTTCTGCTTCAACCGTTTTTTGTTTTCGCAGCAGTGTATCTGCCACAATATTTTTTACATTACCAATGGTAACATGTTTGCCAATGCTGTTAAAAGCGCCATACGATTTACGGCTCCAGCTTCTGAAGCGTAAAGATTTTGTACTATGTGTTTGAGCAAACATTTTGAAGGCGCGAAAATAGGGGAGATTTATTGCAGATGGGCAGATTATTTTTTTAAGTGTGTTGAGTTGCTTATCAACCTTTCAAACTATTAACTATAGGCCCAGCTCTTCCGCAGGATTCCAGAACAGCTTTTTAAAATCAACTACTTTATCATTTTTTACCTTAACGCCTTCTTTTGCTAAAAGCTCTTCCATAAGGGTAGGTGTTTTAAAAGCGTGTTTGCCAGAAAGCAGGCCTACACTGTTCACTACACGGTGCGCGGGAACTTTGGGTTTTACTTTATCGCTGCCATTCATGGCCCAGCCTACCAGCCGGGCCGATTTGCCGGTGCCTATACACCTGGCAATGGCTCCATAAGAAGTAACGCGCCCTTTAGGGATCTGGCGCGCTATATCAAACACCTGTTCAAAAAAACTTTGATCAGTTGTTCCTGAAGGCGTAATGCTTTTTAAGCTACTTGTTTTGCGTATCGTTTTTTTGTCTTTCATCCAGCAAATAACTGCGGGTTGGTTCGGGAACTCTTATATAATCATAAGGACAATGCAGGCAACCTTTACCACAGCAAAAGCCGCGTTCCCGTAAATATTTTGCGGTAAGCGTTACCATGCCCTCTTCATCCTGGTAGTAGTCCTCACCCTCTATCCAACTCATACTTAATGGCTTCTTTTAGTTCCAGGTCTTTTTCGGGGCCTGCAAGAACCGGGGGTAAGGTAAAACACAAATGATGTATGCGGCTGCTTTGGGCAATATCCAGCGATTCATAATGTGTTTTTAACTTCAATGCTTCGCTGCGGTTCTCATCCTTGTACAAATCGTCTGTATCTTCCAGCAGCTCACAGCCGTACATAGCTATTACTTCTTTGGTAAACCGGTACAGATCAGGACTATCTGTTTTCAAATGTATCTTTCCGCCGGGTTTCAGCACCTGCTGGTACACTCTTAAGAACCTTGGATGTGTTAACCGCTTTTTAGCTTTGGAATAGCGCAGCTGCGGATCAGGGAAAGTGATCCAGATCTCTGATACTTCCTCTTTTGCAAAATACTGCGTAAGCTGCTCAATCTGTGCCCGCAGAAAAGCTACATTGGGAACGTTGTTTTGTATGGCTTTTTTGGCGCCTACCCAAAGGCGATTGCCTTTTATATCCACACCAATGGTATTGATCTCCGGATGCAATTGTGCCAGCCCCAAAGCATACTCACCTTTGCCGCAGGCCAGCTCTAATACAACCGGGTGCTCATTATTAAAATGCTGATGCCAGTGGCCCGCCATATTTTCGGGATACTGAAGCACATTTTTAAAAGTATTTAATTCCGCAAAGCGGATCAATTTTTTTTGTCCCATTCTTTTTTTAGTTGACAGATGACGGTTGACAGATGACAGACATAGCTGACTATTAGTGGTTTTTAATCCGGTCATCAGGATATATACGGTCAGCTTTCATCTGTCAATTGTCAACTCTTTGGCGAAAATACTTCAGCTAAAGTTTTTTCAGCTTCGTTAAACTGCTGCCAGTCATCACAATCTATTTTTATAACAGCTATTCCCGAAGTGGGCAGCGAATCTATATCCGAGCCCGTTATATCCGTTACAAAATTAGTAACGCCCGGGTTATGACCTACAACTGCCAGGGTATCAATATTTTTTTGCAGCCAGTTTACAGCCTCTGTTATTTGCAGGGTATCTCCCAGGTACAGGTGGTCAAAATATTTTATATCTTCTTCTTCCACCTGGAACACTTTAGCAAAAATGGCTGTTGTTTCCTTCGTCCTTACAGCAGGACTGGAGAATATCTCATTGATCCTGTATCCTTTGTCAAGCAATCGTTTCGCCATCAGCCCGGCATCGTGCAATCCTTTTTCGGTAAGCTTTCTTTTGCTATCGGCTTCTCCATGACTTTCTTCTGCCTTTGCATGGCGGATAATTATTAATGTTTTCATTTATTGCTTACAATTTTCTCAAAAATAGTAATTTAAAAGAACCAAATGTAAACAAACATCTTTCACTTTACTTAATCCTGAAGCATTTGCTAGCATTCGTTTTGTCTATGTATATCAATCCATCATAGATATCTGGCAGCACATTTGTTCTAAATTGTGAAGTTCCCTGAAGCGCTATTGCCTTTGCCAAAAAAAATCCGGGCGGACAATAATGAAGACTATAAATGAGCGATCATTAAGTTAACATCGCTTTTCGGGACTTATAGTCACAACGCTCCATGTTGTGGCTTTGGCCGTTTTTTAAATGTAGCCAAAGGCTACAATATAGTCCTGCGAAACAAAATATTTCGCAGAGCATTGTTATACAGTTGCTGGAAAGTCTGTAACTAATATCCCCGCTCGTTCTTGCCTTCCATATAGTTCATAAAGGCCTGGTTCACCACGCGGTTTCCGCCGGGTGTAGGGTAGTTGCCGGTAAAATACCAGTCGCCCAGGTTGTTAGGGCAGGCTTTATGTAAATCCTCAATGCTTTGGAAAATTACCTGGACAGGAATTTCCAGGTCTTTGGGAGTGATCATTTCGGCTATCTTATAAGCTATTTCAGTGCTGGTACTGCTTTTGTAGATTCTTTTCACAAGGTTTTCCTCGTCCAGGCGGTTTTCCGCTTTCATGTCTTTACACTGCTGCCAGAGCTCATCCAGCAGGCTTTCCTTCCCCCTGTCTTTTAAGATCTCCACTGCTGCGTTAAAGGCAATAAAATCGCCCATTTTGCTCATGTCTATACCATAGCAATCGGGGTAGCGGATCTGCGGAGCAGAAGAAAGGATCAGTATTTTTTTGGGTTTAAGGCGTGCCAGCATTTTAATAATGCTTTGCTTAAGAGTGGTGCCGCGCACAATAGAGTCATCTATTACCACAATGGTATCAATACCCGGCCTTACGGTGCCATAGGTAACATCGTACACGTGCTGCACCATTTCGTTACGGCTGGCATCTTCGGTAATGAAAGTGCGCATTTTTACATCCTTAATGGCTATTTTGCCCACGCGAATGCGCCGGTTGATCATTTCGCTCAGCTTCTCTTCGTCATAATCTTTACCCCAGCTTAAAATACGCTCCGTCTTGATTTTGTTCAGGTACATCTGCATTCCCTTCTGCAATCCTAAAAAGGCAACTTCGGCAGTATTAGGGATATAGGAAAAGATGGTATTTTTTAAATCAAAGTCAATAGCATTTAACACCTGCTCGCTCAGATTAAATCCAAGCGCTTTTCTTTCTTTATAAATTTTTTCATCGCTGCCACGCGAAAAATAGATACGCTCAAAACTGCAGGCTTTACGCTCTTTAGGGGTTACCACTTCTTCAATTTCATAGCTGCCGTTTTCATGAACTATCAAAGCATTGCCGGGCATGAGCTCTTTTACCTCGTTTTCGCCCACATTAAACGTGGTACGGATGGCTGCACGCTCAGATGCGGTTACAATCACTTCTTCATTAATATAATAATAGCAGGGCCTGATACCGTGTGGATCCCTGAAAACAAAACCCACTCCATCACCAGTAACACCTCCTACGGTGAAGCCTCCGTCGAACTGGGGAATAACATCTTTCAGTACTTTTTTAATATCGGGCTTGGCAGGAGAAGCCTCATCTGCATCTACCAGGTGCTTATGAACCATTTCCATCATAGCGGCCAGGTCACTTTGCTTTTGAAAAGGACCCGGTTCTATCCCGAGCTTATTGAAAAGTTCTTCTGTATTTACCAGGTTAAAATTACCGGCCAAAGCCAGGTTACGGGTAGTAATGGTATGCCTTTTAATAAACGGATGGCAGAACTCCACATTATTTTTGCCCTGTGTTCCGTAGCGCAAATGTCCCAGCAACAGCTCTCCGAGAAATTTTACGTGTCCCTTCATTAAACCGGGGTGGTTTACAATATCAGGATTATATTTTGCGAGATCGTTTACCTCTTCAGCAATATTCTGGAACAGGGCGGATATGGCTCCCGGTTGGGCGCTTCTTATACGGTGCATGAAAGGGTGCCCGGGCTCTACATTTAATTTAATGGCGGCAATGCCGGCGCCGTCCTGGCCGCGGTTATGCTGTTTTTCCATAAGCAGGTACAGCTTGTTCAGCCCCCACATTACGGTTCCATATTTTTTTAAATAATGGGAAAAGCTTTTCCGGAGTCTTATGAATGCCAATCCGCATTCGTGTTTTATTGCATCACTCATAATTGCAAAAGGAAATGCAAATTTAGGAGAATAGTTGTTAACCGAAAATTAATATAGCTTAAGCATTATGTTCTGAAAGTTCTTAGTGTGCCTTTTCTCAAACTTATTGTAATTGGAAGCCGGGAAAATGATCCATCCAAATTTTAGCATTTAGTGTGGCTGCTTTACAACTATCTGGCAGTGCAGGTTCTTTTAATAGCAATAAGCACTGACGGATGTACATTTTTTGTACGATATTTTTATTCGTTTTTTATCTTAATCATTTGGCAACCTTTTTGGTCAGCCCCACGTAATATCGGGTACCCGAAAGAAGGCTGGGTTGCGCTCATCCGGAAAACACTCAATATGTCCTTACTACAATTGGGTGGGCGTCTTTCCATTACTCCACAGGGTATGTCAAAGATAGAAAAGAATGAGGCGGAAGGAAGTATTACGCTTAACAGTCTGCGTGAGGCCGGTGCTGCCTTAAACATGAAGTTGGTGTATGGTTTTGTTCCTCAAGACGATTCCCTGGAAAAGATGATTGAAAAGCGGGCTATTGAGCTGGCCCATAAAATCATCATGCGTACTTCGACGACGATGAAGTTGGAAGACCAGGAAAACTCTGCACAGCGAATCAGGGAAGCCATTGCCGATATGACCGAAGAACTCAAACGGGGAATGCCAAAATAGCTATGGGATTAGAGAATCTGGAATATGAAGAAGGGCAAACACCGCTTGATCCTGATGAGAAAGATGGATTGCTGATTCCTGCCATTTCAAACCGACGTGAACTGGACGAAGCAGCGCAGCGTAATATTGAAGAAGCGAGAGGCTATTATTGGTAAGGTTACTAAAACTGTGAGTTGCTGGAGGGAGATTGCCGTGCGTTTGGGTTTTCACGGAATGAGGTATTATGAATGGAAGGCGCTTTTTAGAAGCTTAAACCAACGTTGTAGTAATTGTCGTTTAATTTTCTATGAGATTTTCCCATCTGGAAAAAATTTGTAGCCCGGACAAGAATCGAACTTGTATCTAGAGTTTAGGAAACTCCTATTCTATCCATTGAACTACCGGGCCATTATAATAAAGACTTTAAGAACTCTTTACCTATTCCTGATTTCAAATACTTTTCGCGCTTTCGGGCGCTTAGCCTGTTCTCCGCTTCTTCTGTGTAGATCAACTCCCATGGCCTATATGCCTTTGTTGACTGAGTTTTACCTGCATTATGCTGTTGAACTCTGCTTTCAACATTAGTTGTTAATCCAACATAAATCCTGCCGTCTTTTTTGCTTTTAATAGCATAAATGTAATATTTCATACAATGTAGTTTAGGAAACTACCCTACCTGCCGGCAGGCAGGTATTCTATCCATTGAACTACCGGGCCAAAAAGAACTGAAAAGGGTGGCAAATATATATAATAAAGCATTATTGAAGGCACCTTTTTTAAGGGAATCAGTACGGATAATGCTTTATGCCGGAATGGATGATCTGCCTGCATATTGCTGAACCGGTTTTTACCAGGTTCGGGTAGGTTTGTGTTAAGGCCTCACTCAACGGGGTGCCGGGCTCATTAATGCAGATCAGTTTATTGAAATACTTTCCCAGTTCCCGGTCTTCCTTTTCAGGTATTTTACCTGCTACCCCTATCACTTTTACGCCTTTTCCCATAGCCATTTTTGCCACGCCAAAAGGTGCTTTGCCGTCCAGTGTCTGGTGGTCTATAGCGCCTTCACCTGTGATTACCCAATCGGCTTTTTCCAGATGTTGCCCAAAGCCCGTAAGCTCCAAAAAATAGTCGATGCCCTGTACGATTTCTGCATTACAATAAGCTGCCAATGCCGCTGCAATACCACCGGCGGCACCACCCGATACCAGGGACCTCATCCGGATTCCGGTTGTTTTTTCGGTAACCGCGTCCAGCCGTGCAAGCGCTTTTTCCAACTCCGTAACCTCTTGCGGGGTTGCCCCTTTTTGGGGGCCAAAAACAGCTGCTGCACCGGCGGTACCCAGTAATTTATTTTTAACATCACATAGAATAGTAATGCCTGTGCCGGCCAACCGACGGTCTAAAGCTTTAATTGATACAGTCTCCAGGTTTTGCAGTCCGATTGGCAGATTTTCTATAGAAGTTCCATTTTTATCATAAAAAATAATTCCCAGTTCTTTTAATATTCCCGCCCCGCCGTCCACGGTAGCGCTGCCACCAATACAAAGAATAATTTGCTTCGCTTTTTTGTCCAGGGCTGCTTTTATTAACTGTCCGCATCCTGCCGTAGTGGCCTTAAGCGGAGCATACGCTTCGGGCTTTAATAACCGCAGGCCGGAGGCATCTGCCATTTCTATGATGGCCGTCTGCTTTTCCGGTATCCATCCCCAGGGGGCTTGTATGGGTCTTCCCAGCGGGTCCTTTACATCACAATAAAACGGTACCGCATTAAAATACCGGCATAACAATGTTCCTGTTCCATCGCCCCCATCCCCCACCGGGCAATGACTGATAATGCCTTTGAACCTGGCTTTCTGAAATCCTTCAGCAAGAGCGGCGGCCGCCTCACTGGCAGGTAAGCTGTTTTTAAAAGCATTGGGTGCCATTACAATTTTCATCAGTATATTTTTTATGCCTGAAGGCTGATGGATATCTCACAATAAAAACAGGGATAGCACATACACGGCTAAAAATCCGGCTACGGCCATCAGCAACGAAGCTACGGTAAACACCCTTAGCATGGGCTTTAATTCAAGATCCGCGAAATTCGCAATTACCCAGAAATAAGAATCGTTGACATGAGAAACGGCCATGGAGCCCGCTCCCATTGCCAATACTGCCAGTATGCGGCCATTGTCAGAGTCCAGGCCCAGCCCGGAAAGAAAAGGAAGCACAATAGAAGCTGCGGTAACAATAGCTACGGTGGAGGATCCCTGCGCTGTTTTTAAAATAGCGGTAACCAGGAAGGGGAACAGCAAACCCATGGTATTCAATATTTCTATTCCGGCCAGGTGATCCTGAATTTTAAGTGCGCCGATAATAGCGCCGAAAGCAGCTCCTGCCCCAATAATCACCAATATGCCCCCGGCCTTATCTATGCCCTGGTTCATTAATTTTCCCAGCTCATTTTTTGTCCATTTTTTAGGCACCAGCAATGCCAGCAATAAACCAGCAGAGAGCGCTACAGAAGGGTCGCCGATAATTAAAACAGCTCCTGGCAGGGAAGTATGGATATCCGGAATATTGGTCAGGATGGCTTTAACCGCTATTAAAGAAATAGGCACCAGTACCGGGATAAAGGAAAGCCATTTTGGCGGAAGCCCCTGGAGGGTTTCTTCGGTAACTGCCGAGGAATTGCTGTTCATATCCGGGAACTGCCTGCCCTTCCACACGGACCACCCGTATCCTGCAAGCATTGCGGGAACCGCAACGATAAGCCCATACAGGATCACCCATCCAAAATCAGCAGTTAAGGTACCGGCAGCGGAAGTGATACCGGGATGAGGAGGAATAAAACAATGTACGGCATACAGGCCGGTGGCCAGTGCTGCGCTCATAACAATAGCAGGGGTAGCTGTTTTGCGGATCATGGAGGCATTCAAGCCGCTTAAAACTATAAAGCCAGAGTCGCAGAAAATAGGCAATCCCACCATAAATCCTGTAAGGCTTACAGCCAGGACAGAGCGGCGGCGGCCTACCCATTTCAAAATAGTAGCAGCCATTACCGTGGTGGCGCCGTTAGACTGTAATACCATTCCCAGTGCAGTGCCTACGGCAATGATATAACCCAGCGAGCTCATTATTTTACCAAACCCCTCTTTCATTGCTGTAAGAATGCTTGTAGTATCCAGCCCGCCGATCCAGCCGGTAACAAGGCAGGACAGGGACAGTGAAAAGAACGGGTGCATTTTATACCGGGTGCTGAGCACAATAATGAGCAGGATACCGGTACCCAATGCAAGAATAACAGAAAGAAAGGGAGAGACAAGCATAACCAATCAAATAAAGAATTGTAAAATATATCTCCGTTGTTAAAAGGAGTATCGGAATGTAAGCACTGTTAATCTCCCATAGGGAACCTGCTGCTTTTTCTTATAATAATATCCGGTGGAAGACTTTCCAGCTTATACTCAGTTACAGTACGTTTACTTTCTATAAGATTCAAAAGAAGTGATGCCGCTTTTGTGCCCATTTCAAATGCCGGCTGGCTGATAACAGACAAAGCCGGATCGAACAAAGAGGTGTATTTGGAATTATTAAAACCTATTACGCCCATGTCTCCGGGCATATTAATGCCTTTCTTTTTAAGAATGCTGAACGTTTCGGTAGTTATTTTATCGGCCAGCAAAACCAGCGCATCAGGTTTTTTCTTAGCCATAAGGAGCGCTTCTACGGCCTGTTCTACTTCTTCAACCAAAAGCCCGCCATGATCGCAATACTTTATTAGAGATTCATCAACTGGTATAGCATGGTCTTCCAGCGCTTTCATATAACCCGCCAGCCGGTCCCTGGTTATAGAAAGGTTGGCATTGTTGGCAATTACGGCAATTCTTTTAAATTCATTTTCCAGCAGATGCCCGGTAGCCCTGTAAACACCCGTAAAATTATCAGTAATCACCTTATGGGTGTGAATTCCTTCAACCACCCTGTCAAAAAAGACAATAGGCAATCCTTTTTTATGTAGCTGCTCCAGGTTGCTGAAATCATTGGTTTCCGCTGATACGGATATAATTAGCCCGTCAACAGACCTGGAAACAAGGTAGTCCAGTATCATCTGTTCTCTTTCTACCGACTCTTTACTTTGGGTGATAATGACATTATAACCATTTTTATAAGCAATGGACTCAATGCCATTAATTACCTGGCTAAAGAAAGTATTGGCGATTTCAGAAACCACCACGCCAATGGACAGGGTTCTTTTTTCTTTCAGGCTTAAGGCAACAGGATTGGGGCGGTAATTGATTGCTGCTGCATAATCTCTTATTTTTTTCTTGGTAGCTTCACTGATTTCGTAACTGTCTCTTAACGCCCGGGATACGGTGGAAGTGGACAGCCCCAGTGCTTTGGCAATATCCTTTATAGTAGCAGCTTCAAACTTCATATACGCATTGCACCTTTCTTGCGAAGATAATCAATTATATATACGATACCGGCAACGTTTGTGTAAATAAACCGGCTATACTTTATAAAGTGGAAACTAACCTTTTCAGAAATTATCCCTTATTTATATAAAAGCAATACTGAAACCGATTGTATTTTTTTATAGGAAAAACGCATTTTTCAGTACTCTGAAAACACAGTCATATGGTAAAATACTTTATGCATACGATACCGGCAACGTTTGCGTAAATAAATCCATCCTGTGCCATCCTGCACACAGGAAAAAAGGTTAAACTTGCTGAACGATTGTGGTTCTGCAAACCAGCTTAACTGATACTAAAATAAAAAAATGCCGTATGAACAGATTATTGTTGACAATGTTGATTGCCCTCTTTTGTATTACTGTAAAGGCTCAAACGAAACCGATTTCAGGCACTGTATTGGATGATACAGGGCAGCCGCTTGCAGGTGTGAATGTATCTTTGGTCAATACCAGCACAGTTACACAAACTGATGATAATGGTAAGTTCACTGTAAGGGTGCCCGAAGCGGGAGAGACCGAACTTACTTTTAGCTTTACAGGCTATATTTCGCAAACACTGGCTGCTGTTAATGACATGACCGTAGCTCTTATAAAAAATGTTGTTGCCGGGGATGAAGTAGTGGTGATAGGGTATGGTTCTGCTACCGCCGTACGGGATCTCACCGGCTCTGTTTCGTCCGTTTCGGGAAAAACCTTGGCCCGTGTTCCTGTGTCTTCGGCTGCAGAGGCTTTACAGGGTAAGGCGGCGGGTGTACAGGTAACCATCGCAGACGGCGCTCCGGGCGCCGAAATCAACATTCGTATCAGGGGAGGTACCTCTGTTACTCAAAGTAACGCTCCTCTTTTTATAGTTGACGGATTCCAGGTAGATAACATCAATGATATCCCACCAACAGATATTCAGAGTATTGACATTCTTAAAGACGCTTCCTTAACGGCTATTTATGGCGCCCGCGGGGGAAACGGAGTAGTGGTGGTAACTACCAAGCGTGCCCAGGCTGGTAAACTCAGTGTTACTTTCAACCATAATACCCAGATGAGAACCCTGGTGCGCAAAATTGAGCTGATGGATCCTTATGAGTTTGTAAAAGTTCAATATGAATCCGTTGTAGGAAACAATACCAATCGTCAAAAATTCAGGGGCAATTTTGGTAATCCGGCCGATTTTAGCTTGTATAAAAGATTTGAAGGGAATGACTGGCAGGATGAAATTTTAGGAGGTTCTCCTTTGAGCCATATGTATAATCTTACGCTGAATGGTGGCACACAAACCCTGAAGTTTAATACCAGCATCACCCATAATGAGGAGAACGGCGTACTGATTGGCTCCGGCGTTTCGCGTACCAATGTGATTACAAAATTTAATGCTGATCTCTCCAAGAATGTGAAGATATCTATCATTCCGCGGTTTACCTACCGCCAGGACAGGGGTGCCGGCGCAGATGCGGTGGGCGGCGGCGGTATTATAGATGTGCTGCGTTACCGGCCTACCAATGGGCTCAGAGAGTTTTCCTATCTGCCGCAGGAAGATATTGATCCGGAAGATGAGCGATATTTCGCATACACTAACCCCAAAGGTGATATTGATCAAAACTACAGACGCGGCAATCGCTATGAGTTTACCAACCAGGCTTCTGTTGACTGGAGAATATTGCAGGGGCTTACTTTCCGTACTTTGGGTACACAGTATATGGCGTTTAACTATAATGACCGTTTCTGGGGTGATTTAACCTCGGAAGCAAGAAATAACAACGGGCTGCCTATTGTTGAATTAACCAACCAAAGACGGAACAAATACGGATGGACCAATACCCTGGAATATAAACGCTCAAAGGATAAACATAATTATACCTTTCTGGTGGGGCAGGAAATTTCGAGCATAACACAGTTCAATGCTGTGAATAACTCCCGTTATTTTCCAAAAGCAATTGAACCCAAAAGAGCTATCCGGAACCTGACCCTGGGAACACCCTGGAAAGCCACATCATTTATAACTTCTCCTGAAAGACTATCCTCCTATTTCGCTCAGGCAAATTATAATTTTGAGCGGAAGTACCTGCTTTCTCTTACTTATCGCGCAGATGGCTCTACCAAGTTTGCACCGGGCAATCAATGGGGGTATTTCCCTGCTATTTCGGGCGCCTGGGTGCTGACAGAAGAAAAGTTTATGGCCGGTCAAAACTTATTTTCACAGCTTAAAGTGCGGGCAGCGGTGGGTAAGTCAGGAAATAACCGTATTACAGATGATATGTGGCGCTATCAGTACGAAATTAGTGCATCCGGTGGTCCGGGCTGGGGCGAAGCCAACGAAAACGGCTTTGAATACTATATAAATACTGGTGGCAAAACACTTCCTAATCCCAGTATTAAATGGGAAACCACACTTACCCGCAACCTGGCTTTCGATATCGGAATGTTCAAAGACCGCTTAACTATTACACCCGAGGTGTACTGGAATACTACAACAGATTTGCTTTACCTGAGCAATATCCCTACCACCACCGGGTATACACAACAAATGCAAAATATTGGCCAGGTAACCAACCGGGGGTTCGACCTTACTATTAACGCACAAATTATTCAACGTAAAAACGGCTACTTCAATACAACATTCACCTTTGGGGCTAACAGAACACGTATCGATAAACTGAATGGCAGGGAGGATGTTATCTGGATGACTCCTTCCAAAGGATGGAAATCTTCCGAAGCTGATTATATGCTGAAAGTGGGTGACCAGTTAGGGCTTATTTATGGCTATGTGTATGATGGCATATACCGGTTTGATGAATTTGACCTGCAGGGCCTTAACTATGTAGCTAAACCCGGTACCGTAAATAATGATGCACTTTTTGGCACGCAACCAGGCCGGCCCAAATTCAAAAATTTTGTAGATGATGAAGGTGCAGAGAATGTGGTAAATGAAAAGGACAAGGTTGTTATAGGTAATACCAACCCTAAATTCAGCGGCGGTTTAAACCTGTTTGGCGGTTGGGGTAATTTTGATATGTCGGCCAACTTCTTTTTCATGTACGGGTTTGATGTGAACAATGCAACGCGTTATACTTTGTCTTCATTTGAAAATAACACCAACAACTACTACAATGTGCTGCCCGAGTTTAATGAAAAAGCACGCTGGAGATATGCAGAGGATGTGTATGGAGACAGGTTGATAAGCGATGCGCGTTATGTGCAGCTATACCAGGAGATGAACGCCAACGCTACAATCTTCAGCCCGGTTGATATTGGTAAGAAAGTAACGCACTCTTACTTTATAGAAGACGGTTCTTTCCTGCGTTTGCAGGATGTAACGGTAGGATATACGTTGCCGAAACATACTTTAGGCCGTGTTAAGCTGAATACGGTGCGCGTATTCCTTAGCGGTTATAACCTGTTTTTGTGGACTAAATATACAGGGTACGATCCTGAGGTAGATGTGCAAACCGGTCTTACTCCCGGCATAGATTACAACCGTTATCCAAGAAGCCGGAACTTTTTGGCAGGCATAAACATTACTTTTTAATCCAAGATGCTCTTATTACAATATAAATTTTATATAAGATGAGAAAATATATTATCCTTCTCAGCACCCTGTTAATACTCCTCACTTCCTGTGAAAAAAGGTTCCTGGAAGTGAGTTCCGATTCGAAATACGAAAACAATTATGTCTTTGGTAATAAGGATGAAATTAATCGGGTATTAACCGCCGTTTATGCTTCTTTAATGAGTAATGATACTTACGGCAATGCATTCTTCAGCACTTTTGCTTTAAACTGTGATGTGGAGTTTACGGCCTTCGCAGGTGTACTCCCCAGTGTAAACGGGGAAGACTTCAGGGCTTTTGACGGCGCCCGTCATGCACCTTCCGTTCAGAGATTCTGGGATAAGCAATATGAAGGTATAGAACGGGCTAATATCTTTATTGATGGCATCCAGGGCAGCCCGGTGTTTAATAAGGATGATAAAGACCTTACACAGCAGTTGGGCGAAGCAAAAGTGCTGAGAGCCATGTTTTACCACGACCTGGTAGTAATGTTTGGCGATGTGCCATTTAATACAAAGCCCACTATGCAGCTTGGGACAGATTTTGTGATACCGGTTACTGACCGTAATGAGATCCTCAGCTTTCTTATTGAGGATTTGAGAGAGGCAGCTTCGGGCATGAAATATGCAAATGGACTGGCACAGGGTGTGGAACGGGCTTCCAGGGAATTTTGCTTTGGCATGATTGCCCGGATAGCCTTAACACGGGGAGGGTATGCCCTGTATCCTGAGGGAGCCAGCGGTATTATGAAACGGATGCCTGATTATAGAGATTATTACGCGATTGCCATGCAATATGCCGATTCGGTTATTTCATCCGGAACGCATAGCCTCAATAAATCATACAGGAATGTATTTATTGATGAAACCAACAATATAGTAAGCAATAATGATGACCCTGTTTTTGAGATCCCTTTTTTAAGAAACGGAAGCAGCGGCAATGTGGGTTATAATACCGGTCCGGCTGTTGGCTCTACCGAGGGTATCACTACCCACATTTGGGGCGCTGCAGGCGGAGGCACAAGGCTGAATGCCTTCTACCACTACTCTTTCGATCGTAGTGATATCAGGAAGGACTATACAGTGGGCCAGTGGAGCTATGATGCTGCGGGGCAACCCCAGGTATTGACTGACTATAGTATGTACAATAACAAATGGTCAAAACTATGGGCAAATGCGGCAAATGCTTTAGGCAATCAAAGCCAGGGTGGCACCGGTATTAATTTCCCCTATATGCGGTATGCCGACATCCTGCTGATGTATGCGGAGGCCGTTAATGAAGTGGAGGGGGGTGTAACCGGCGCAAACGGGGCAAAAGCCATTGATGCTTTCAAACAGGTGCGCAGGCGGGCATTCCTGGCTGAACACCAGTCGCAGAAAGTAGAAAGCTATACTAATACAGCTGCTGCGTCTAAAGAATCTTTCTTTAATGCTATAGTACAGGAACGCAAATGGGAATTTGGCGGTGAAAATATGCGCTGGAAAGACCTGGTTCGCTGGAATCTTTATTCCAAAGTAGTGTACGATAGTTTTATGGAATATCTTATTGTGGCTTCAATGGTTGGCGGCGACTATATGGAGGGTTCCGAAAACTACCAGACGCTTCCTTTTAACAAGTTTTATAAGCGGGCGCCCAACCCAAGTAATAAAGACATTTATCCCAATACCACTTTGCCCATTATTGAATTTTATAACCCATGGGAAGCGGTGCTGCACCCGGGCACCGGTTGGGAAATGGCAACCTTTTATAACTGGTATGATGAAAATACTTCCATGCCCAGGGCTCAGATCCTTTATTCCTTCCGTGGCTTTATCAAAGGTGGCTCCGGAGGTAACTGGGAGTCCTTAAACCGTAATAACCTGCCGCCTGTGCGTTATATACTGCCGTTCCCTAACCAGGCTATTGTAATGAGCAACGGCGTCTATAAAAATCAATATGGGTATAATTAATTATCGTATTAAAAAAAGAAATATGAGCATTAAAATTTTAATACAGAACATTGCTATAGCAGGTTTGCTGACAATGATGTTCAACGCCTGCAAAAAGGATCAGTATCAGCTTACTGATGAAGAGGAAAACAGATCCTTTATGGCTGTGTTCCGTTACCAGGCCAATACCGGGAAATCCAATGATCCATTGGCCAGCCAGGTGGTGAATACCAACGACATGTACCTGGTATGGAACGGCATTAACGGCGCTGCCGGCTACCGCCTCCAGATGAAAGTGCAATCCGGTTCCTGGGATATTCCGGGAGATATTCTTTGGGATACCATTGTAGGGCCTGATGTGCTGAAAATTACCAAGCAGGATCTGCAGTATTCAACCAAGCATAATTTTGCCATACAAACCCTTTCTCCCCTGGGAGAAGCCTATCATTCCAAATGGTATGGGAAAGGAGATGTGGGTCATAATGACGAGCGTGCAGAATGGGAAATGGGAGAACGCAGAGGGATTCCGGATGTTGTATCTGTTGGAAGCGTAACTGAAACCAGTATGCGTGTTTTTTTTGATTTAACGGTCGGTAGTACAGATCCTGCTGTTTTGAACCCCAGCTTTCAATATGAAAACGGCAAATTTTTGATAGACGAGATCTTGGTCCAGCCGGCTTCTGTGAACCGGGATCTGCCTTCGCAATCCATCAAGCTAACCCAGGAAGATCGGAATAGAGGATATCTTGATGTTGCAGGATTGAGCGCCAATTCCCTGTACGTTGTGAATGGGTTGAATAGCAAAGTTGGACGCTACTGGGACAGGCTGTACAATACCAGCATGGTTCGTATGAGAGGTCAGGTAGGTGAGCCCATACTTATTCCGCATGTAGTGGATAATAACAACACCTGGGCCCAGCAAAATAATGCCTGCCGTATAGACACTATACTCAATAATTTCCTGTTTGATAATACACTGGCCGAAGGCACTGTATTCCTGCTTGAAGCAGGCAAAAATTACTATATAAACAGCACAGTAGTTTTAGCTAAAGGATTAACCTTAAAATCAAACAGCCCCACTACAAAGGCCATTGTTTTTATGGGGCTTGGTTATAATGATGCCAATACGGGGTCAAATGGTTATAACTTCCAGCTTGGCCGCCCGGCACAAGCCGGCGAAATTGGCAGTATTACTGTGGGTGATGTTATCTTTGACAATATTAGCTTTGAGCTTCCGCTGGCGGTTAATTTTTTCAACCAATCCCTGTTCCCCGGTAAGTCCATTAATGGTAACTATTTCATCAATCAGCACTCAGCCTCCATGCCGTTTACCTGCTCTAAATTAGAGGTTAGGAATTGCAATTACCAGGGTATGGTGCGGAGCTGGTTCAGAACACAGGGATCTAACCGCCAGGTTATTGAAAATATTATTGTAGATAATTGTTTATTCCATGATGATGGTATGTATGATGTTAACGGACGCGGATATCCGTTTATTACGGGAGACGCCAAATCGGAAAAAACCAATATTTTCAATAATGTGGTCATTAAAAATAACTCATTTATTGGCATCAGCTGGGACCAGCTTTTGCGTGAAAATGCCAACTTAGCCTGGGCGCCAAGTGTGGTTTGGAACGTGACTATTGAAAATAATACTTTTTTAAATGCCTTTTCAATATCAAACGGCCGTTTCCTGATACAGCATCAGAACCCTCCGGCCAACAGTAAATATACCGTTAAGAAAAACCTCTTTATCTCCGTCAAAGCAGCCGGTGACAGCAGGGATTTTTTCCAAAGCGGTATGGACTTCAGAACCTATCGTCCGGGTTTAAGTTTTGATATTGCGGATAACTATTCAACGGCATCAAAATCGGCAAACAATGCAATTACCTACTATTCGTCTGCAGACATATTCAACAATCAGCCGTTTAGTCATACCAGCAGGGGCGCCGGTTTTAACGGAGGTTCCCTGAATGTGGGAGGTTTGGATGCAACAAGAGTAATAACCGGCCCAACACCTATTGCTCCGGAGAACCTGATGGTGGATCCTTATCCGAAAGGTAAAAAAACAGGTGCCAACTGGGATGCTAATGCACATATTTACAATATAAATGGCCTGCGTTTCAAGAGCACTCCTGAAGTACTTAACCATCCTATTTATACCAAGGGTATTGGAGATCCCCGCTGGAGGTAATTCATGGGAAATGCTTAAATATGAATTTGAATATTAATTTTCAATAAAGTTCTGACCTGAAGCCGGTTTACTGAAATAGTAGTGGCTTCAGGTTATTTTTTCCCCGGTGCCTGCAGTTAATTCCTTAGCTCATATCCTGTTTAAAAGAACAGGGAAGAAGGATGTTAGTTGATAGTGTTGATCAGATAGCAAATATGAAAGTCATTAGGCCGGTTTAACTGTCTAATACAATATGAAAAGGTTACTTACATTAATGATTTCCGTGATGATAGTCATGGCCTGTTCCAAGGGAGGTAATATTCTTTCCGGAAATAAGCCTGATCCAGATCCGCCTGCCCCTCCTGCGCCCGTTAAGCCAACGCCCGTAAATGAAACCGCCATCGCTTTTCCTGGTGCGGAGGGTTTTGCCAGAGGAATTACGGGTGGCCGTGGAGGCAAGGTTATAAAGGTTACCAACTTAAACGATGCCGGAGCAGGGAGCCTGCGTGCTGCTGTCAGCGAAACGGGAAAAAGAATTATTGTGTTTGAGGTGTCGGGTACAATTACGCTGAAATCAAATCTCAATATTAAAGGCAATGATGTAACCATTGCAGGGCAAACTGCACCCGGTGATGGCATTACGCTCCGGGATTATCCTGTGTATATTGATGCTGATAATGTGATTCTCCGCTTCCTTCGCTTCCGTATGGGCGATGCAGCCCGGCAGGAAGGCGATGCCCTGGGCGGGAGATTCAGAAAAAATATTATCATAGACCATTGTTCTATGAGCTGGAGCACGGACGAATGTGTTTCTTTCTATGCTAATGAAAACACTACAATACAATGGTGCCTGATTGCTGAAAGCCTGCGCAATTCAGTCCATGGAAAAGGAGCGCATGGGTATGGCGGCATCTGGGGCGGGAAAAAAGCTTCGTTTCATCATAACCTTTTAGCACATCACGATAGCCGTAATGCTCGCCTGGGCGAGGAAGCGGGAAAGGCATTTGCATTAACTGACCTTGTTGACATCCGTAATAATGTAATTTATAATTGGGGCAGTAACAGCTTTTATGGCGGGGAAGCCATGAATGTAAACCTGATCAGCAATTATTTCAAACCCGGTCCTGCTACTATTGCCAACAATGGCACAACCAAGCAGGGTCGCATCATATCTATTGATAAGAATAAAACCCGGGGAACAGAAGTGTATGATATCTGGGGTAAATTTTACATCAATGGCAATGTAGTGGAAGGCAACACCAATGCCACTAATGATAACTGGGCCTATGGAGTGTACAATCAGTTTCATAGCAGTTATGGTGCGGTTTCGGAAGCTGATAAAGCGGCCATGCGGTTAAGTCAGCTACATGCTATGAATGACAATGTAGTTACTTATGATGCAGCCAGGGCCTATCAGCAGGTTGTGAATTATACAGGGGCTTCGCTGGTTCGGGATGCAGTGGATATAAGAATCCTTGATAATGTAAAGAATAAAGCCTTTACTTCAAACGGCTCTAATGGAAGTGAAAATGGAATTATAGATACACAATCTGATGTTGGTGGCTGGCCTGAGCTAAAGTCTTTACCGGCACCAAAAGATACAGACGGGGATGGAATGCCCGATGACTGGGAAATAGCCAACAAGCTTGACTCCAATAAGGCAAACGCTAATGGAAAGGATTTAAGTACCCGCTATGATAATATCGAAGTGTACCTAAACAGCCTGGTAATATCTGTTACAGAAAATCAAAATAAGTAATAACCAATGATCTGCCATTCTTTTTTGCGAATATTTGTTTTAGTGATCTGTTTGCAGGCCGCAGGCCTTCAATCTGCCGGTCAGCAGGCGGATGCCTTCCCGGGGGCGGAGGGTTTTGGCCGCTATACTACAGGGGGCCGTGGTGGGAAACTAATAAAAGTAACCAACCTTAATGATGCGGGAGCAGGCAGTTTACGTGCAGCGGTTAATGAAAGTGGTAAACGCATTATTGTTTTTGAAGTATCTGGAACTATTACGCTCCAATCCAGGTTAAATATCAGGAATGGTGACCTTACCATTGCGGGGCAAACAGCTCCCGGAGATGGTATTACATTGCGGGATTACCCGGTATATGTAGATGCAGATAATGTTATTATCCGGTTCCTGCGATTCAGGATGGGCGATGCGGCTAAGCAGGAAGACGATGCTTTAGGCGGAAGGTTCAGAACAAATATTATTATTGATCATTGCTCTATGAGCTGGAGTACCGATGAGTGTGTTTCTTTCTACGCTAACGAGAATACTACTGTACAATGGTGCATCATTTCTGAAAGCCTGAGAAATTCGGCCCATCACAAAGGTGCACATGGGTATGGTGGTATCTGGGGTGGTAAGTATGCAACCTTTCATCATAATTTATTGGCGCATCATGACAGCCGTAACCCGCGTTTCGGAGAACGGGCCAACCATGAGTCTGCCCTGACTGACCTGGTAGATGTACGTAATAATGTGATATATAACTGGGGCAATAACAGTGCTTATGGCGGTGAAGGGATGAATATCAATCTCATCAATAATTATTATAAACCCGGCCCGGCAACATTAAGGAGAGAGAGGATCTATTCACCTGATAAAAACAAAAAGCCAGACGCACCGGTATTTGACAAATGGGGGAAGTTTTTCATTGAAGGTAATTATGTAGAAGGAAGCACCCGCACTACTAAAGACAATTGGGCTTACGGCGTGTACAGCCAGATGCAGCACAATTACCCTAACCTTACAGACGATGAAAAGAAAGCAATGAAACTTTCCCGGCCACATCACATACGCAATAATATTGTTACGTATGAAGCAGCAAAAGCATATAAGCAGGTGCTGAATTTTAGCGGCGCGTCATTAGTGCGTGATGCCGTGGATATCAGGGTAATTAATGATGTGAAAAAAGGGAGCTTTACTTCAAACGGCTCTAATGGAAGTGAAAATGGAATTATAGATACACAATCTGATGTTGGAGGCTGGCCTGAGCTAAAGTCTTTACCGGTACCAAAAGATACAGACGGAGATGGAATGCCTGATGAATGGGAAAAGGCCAACAGCCTTGATCCCGGAGTGTATAATGCAAATGGCAGGGACCTAAGCGCAGGCTACGATAATATTGAAGTGTATGTAAATAGCCTCGTAAAAGAAATTACAGATAAACAGAAGCTGTGATTTTTGTAGGCCCCTTAAAAGAACAAGAATGATGACTATAAACTACATGGCATTTTTCCATCTTATGTTTTTGCTGGTTATCTTTTCCTGCAAACCGGTGCAGCCTGTTACAACAAACAGCAACGGTGAAGACAAACCCCTTGCCTTTCCCGGAGCCGAAGGCTTTGGCAAATATACTGCTGGCGGGCGCGGAGGGAAAGTACTGATTGTTTCAAACTTAAATGATGATGGAGATGGGAGCCTGAGAAAGGCTGTAAGTGCTAAAGGTCCGCGTATTATTGTTTTTAGCGTTTCGGGCACCATACATTTACAGTCGAAGCTGAATATTAAAGGCGATGTAACTATTGCCGGACAAACGGCTCCTGGCGGAGGCATTTGTTTGGCCGATTATCCTGTTTCCCTGGCGGGGGGTAATATCATTATCCGGTTTTTAAGATTCCGGATGGGCGATCGCTATCAGAACAAAGGAATGGTAGATGGCGGTGGTTCTGATGATGCATTTAGCGGATCAGGAAGAAAAAATATTATTATAGACCAGTGCAGCATGAGCTGGAGCACCGATGAGGTTTGCTCTGTTTACAGGGGCGATAGTACAACGTTGCAATGGAACATCATCAGCGAGCCATTAAACTATTCCTATCATTTTGAAAAAGGAGACACAGACTTTGAGCATCATGGCTATGGCGGTATCTGGGGCGGGAAACATTTCAGCGCCCACCATAATTTATTTGCTCATTGTAACAGCCGCACCCCAAGATTTAACGGGGTACGAATGGGAGAAAGTGAAGAGCTGGCCGATTTCAGGAATAATGTAATTTATAACTGGGGACATAACAATGTATATGGTGGCGAAAATGGTAGCTACAACATCGTAAACAATTATTATAAATATGGTCCGGAAACCAATAAGGCTGTCCGGTTTAGAATAGTCAACCCAACCAAAAGCAAAGATGTAAGCAACCCTTATGGCCGTTTTTATGTAAACGGAAATTATGTGGATGGCGCTGCTGATGTAAGCACAAACAACTGGCTGGGCATACATTTAGATAAAAAAGCTGCAGAAAGCGATAAGCAGCTGGCTGTTGCGGCTAATGCTTTTGGGGTAGTGGATATACCTGTAATATCAGCTATAGATGCTTATAACGATGTATTGAAAAGTGCAGGTGCAATAATGCCCGAAAGAGATACTTTGGATGAAAGAATTATCAGCGATGTTAAGAACAGGACAGGACGGTTGATTGATGTGCAGGGCGGATATTTGCACGGAACAGCGTATGAAACAACGGTAAATGCCTGGCCTTATTTAAAACAGTCAGATGCTCCTGCTGATACAGATAAGGATGGCATACCTGATGAATGGGAAATAAAGAATAAGCTTAATCCGCATAGTGCTGCTGATGCTTCAGCATATACATTGGATAAGCATTATACCAATATTGAAATATATTTAAATGGATTGGTAACGGAATAAGAAGCGTTTTATTTGTAGGATCGTAGAAGCAGTAACAATAAAAAAATATGTACAGATGAAGAAACTAATGATCGCCGCTTTTTCATTGCTGTTTTCCGCTTCGCTAAATGCGCAGCAGGAGATCGCTCAGATAGATCCCCGGCCTTTTGCAGACAATGCCGGCCACTGGTATGGTATTGCCGACAAAAACAACATGATCAATGCACTGCCGGGCAAGCCACGGTATAAGCCTACCGACATCAGGCAGATAGCCGATAACATCCTGCTCTTCCAGAAAGCCAATGGGGGATGGCCTAAAAACTACGATATGTTTGCGGTTCTTACTGAAGAGCAAAAACAGGAAGTGGCCAAACATAAAAACGTGCTGAACACTACTTTTGACAATGGCACCGGCTACACACAGGTGAGGGCGCTGGCTATTGCCTATAAAGCAACAAAAGAAGTAAAATATAAAGAGGCAGCGGTCCGCGGGTTGCAATACATACTTGCTGCACAATATAAAAACGGTGGCTGGCCACAGTACTATCCGTTACAGAATAATTATAGCAGTCATATAACTTATAATGATGGTGGCATGGAAGGTATTGTGCAGGCTTTAAAACATGTTGCAGACAAAGAATCTTTGTACGATTTTATAGATGATAAGCTGAGGGCAAGGATCATAAAGGCTTATGAAAAGGGTATTGATTGTATTTTAAAAACACAGATAATAGATAATGGCGCTTTAACCGCATGGTGCCAGCAACATGATGAAGTAACTTTAGCGCCTGCCTGGGCAAGAAAGTTTGAGCCGCCTTCGATCTGTAACGGGGAAAGTTCGGGTCTGGTTCTCTTCCTGATGAGCATCGATCATCCCGATCAAAAAATAATCAATGCTATACAGGCTGCCGTGCGCTGGTTTGAAAATTCAAAGATTTATAATACAAGGATTAAAACTGTTAAGGCCGATACGTTGGTTACCAACTACCGTATCAGCACTACCGACAGGGTAGTAGTTACAGATTCTGCAGCTCCTCCTGTATGGACCAGGTATTACGAATTAGGTACCCACAAACCCCTGTTTTGCAACAGGGACAGCAAAGTGGTGTATTCGCTGGCAGAAGTAGAAAGGGAACGACGGGACGGATACGCCTGGTACACTTATGCTCCGGAACGGGTGTTGGAGCTTTACGCCCAATGGCAGAAAAAATGGGCTCCTGAAATTAATGTACTTAATAAAAAGAGCTGACACAATGAACAAAAGATTCCTGTTATCAATGGCTTTAGTGCCGCTGCTTGCTTTTATGCTGCCTCAAAAGAAAGTGGAGATCTTTTTGGCCGGTGATTCTACCTGCGCCATTAAAGAAACCAAAGCCTACCCCGAAACCGGGTGGGGAATGCCTTTTGTATATTTTTGGGATAGTACCGTACAGGTAGTGAACCTTGCAAAGAACGGGCGCAGCACTTCCTCTTTCAGAAGAGAAGGTTTGTGGGATAAGATCATGAACGAATGCAGCAAAGGAGATTATGTATTGATACAGTTTGGACATAACGATGAGATCCCGACCAAAAAAAATGCTACTACCGAAACCGAATTTAAAAATAACCTTACACTGTATGTGAACGAAACAAAGGCTAAGGGAGCCAACCCCGTTTTGATTACTCCTGTAGCCAGGAGAAAGTTTGACAGCTCTGGTAAGATAGTGGGCACGCACGATGTATATGCGCAGATCGTTCGTGTTGTTGCGGCAGAACAGAAAGTTCCGCTGATTGACCTGGATGTGCAATCCCAGCAATTATATCAGCAGTTAGGGGTGGAGCATTCAAAGTTCCTGTTTCTGCATCTGGCTCCCGGGGAACATCCAAATTATCCCAATGGGAAAGTTGATGATACGCATTTTAGCGAGCTGGGCGCAAGGCTGATAGCACAAATAGTACTTAAAAACATCAGGACAATAGTACCTGAGCTTGCTCAAAGAAGTAAAGATGCTACTGTAAAATAGATAACTTTAAATGTGGAACGAGGTTTATAAGATGCATAAAAACTTTTGGGGCTTAGCTGTTGGTCAGAAGACGCAACAGCGGCAGCATGGCCATTGCTGGTGTTTTTCACCAGCTATACTGCAAAAAAGGTTTATGCACCTGATTTATATCTGGATAGTGCTTTTCTGCGCTAGCCTCAATACAGGTTATGCCCAGATAGTCCAGGGACTTACCGGCGTGCCCGACACATCTTTTAATACTCCATCCGCTTTTCAGAAAGAAAAAAAATACCATCCGCAAATACAAATGCCTGTAGTGCCTGCATCAAAGGCAGTAGTTGAAAAGAGGAATATCGTTTATCATCAGGTGAATAAAAGAAAGCTTGTAACGGATGCTTTTTATCCTGTAAAAGGTAAGGGTAACGGCATCGCAGTAATCATTATTCATGGAGGAGGCTGGCGAAGCGGTAACCGTACCCAGCATCATGATCTGGCAAGGGCATTGGCAGCAAAAGGATATGCCTGTTTCACGCCCGAATACAGGTTGTCCACCGAAGCTTTTTATCCTGCCGCCATTTTCGATATTAAAGAAGCTATTAAGTGGATAAGAGTACATGCAAAAGACTTTGGCGTAGATACTGCAAAGCTGGCTGTAGCAGGCTTTTCAGCAGGCGGACAAATGGCGGCTCTTATTGGGTGCACAGGAAATATGCCTGCTTTTGAAAACTATGATACCAAGAATGGGATCAGCACCAGGGTCAGTGCTATTATTGACATAGACGGAACACTGTCTTTTGTTCATGCCGAAAGCAGTGAGCAGAAAGAGCCGTCTAAAGTGGGCGCTTCGGCTTACTGGCTGGGATATTCTCCCCGGGAGAATCCTGTGCTTTGGGCATCAGCATCGCCCCTGAGCTATGCTGCATGTAGCCCGCCTGTATTATTTCTCAACAGTTCAGTAGAGCGTATGCACGCCGGTCGGGATGATTATATAAAAGTTTTAAAAGATAGAAATGTTTATAGCGAGGTGCATACTTTCGAAAACAGCCCTCACGCATTTTGTTTGTTTGAGCCATGGTTCACACCAACGGTAACATTAATGGCTGATTTCTTAAAAAAAGTGTTTTAAAAATGAGTATGAAAACCCTCCTGTTATTATTATCTGTCTTCTGTTGTATGGCAGCAGCAGCACAGCAGCCTGTACCGGTTAAGCCGCGCGTGCTTATCAGTACTGACATTGGCGGTACTGACCCTGATGATAACCAGTCCATCACTCATTTTTTGATGTATGCCCACCTCTTTCATACAGAAGGGCTGGTGTCTTCACCTTCTTACGGGGCAGGAAATAAAAGTGAATTGCTACGTATGATTGATCTGTATGAAAAAGATTTACCGAAGCTGCAAAAGCATCAGAAAGGATATCCGGCTCCTGATGAGCTGCGGGCTGTTTGTAAGCAGGGCCGATTAGGGGCCGCTCCTTATAAAGGGTATTTAACGGCAACAGAAGGCTCCGACTGGATCATTAAGTGTGCCAGAAAAAAGAACACACTACCTTTATGGGTACTGGTTTGGGGCGGACTGGATGATCTGGCGCAGGCGCTACATGATGCACCTGATATTCAGAAGAACATAAAAGTGTACTGGATAGGAGGACCTAATAAAAAATGGAGCGCCAACAGCTATGCTTACATTGCTGAGCATTTTCCCAACCTTTGGTTTATAGAGGTGAATGCTTCATATTATGGCTTTTTTTCTAACAGCACGATCCTTGATAGTGTACAGTCGTCAGACTATTACGGGAAGTATATTAAGGCTGCCGGGCATTTGGGAAAAGATTTCAAAAATTATTACGGTGGCGAGGTAAAAATGGGTGATACACCTTCGCTGTTATATTTAATGGATGGTGATCCCAATAACCCTGCGCGTGAAAGCTGGGGCGGCAGTTTTTCAAAATTTAAACATAGCCCACGTGTTGTTTATGACAGGGTAACAACTTTAAAGGATACAGCAGCCTTTTGCACCATTGTAGAGTTTAGGCTGAAAGGACCTGAAATAGAAATACCTGCGGATTCCGCTTGTTTCTGGATGGAGACACCCTATCAGAAAAGTACACAAAAATGGGCCGGTTATTACCTGGGTAATGGACAATATGCGCTGAAATATGCGCCCAAACAGGCAGAAACAGTGGCGTATAAATTTACTTCCGCTATACCCGGTTTCCCTGCAGGCAGTGGCAAATTGGTTGTGACAAATAGCTGGCCGGGAAAAAGGAATACAACAGATTATGTGTTAGGCGATAATTGGTACACAGACAGGTCCGAGCCAGAATTGTATGATGGGAAAATACAGGGCGGTAAAACAATTTCCAGATGGAGAAGCGATGTTTTGCTTGATTGGGCAAAGTACTGGAGCTGGCTTCAATAAAACTGGTTAAAAAATACTTATTGATGAAAAAAGTAGTAAAAAACAAATGTTGGAGCTATAGCAGCGCTGTTACTGGTTTTATAATAATGGTGGTGATGATGGCAACTGGTGTTTTGCAGGCGCAAACCTCAAATCCGCAGCAATACAAATACACTTTTACTGTTGCAAAAGACGGCAGCGGGGAGTTTAAATATATACAGGATGCTATTGATGCCATGCGGGTTTATCCGCTGGCGCCAATAACACTGTATATAAAAAATGGTGTGTATAATGAAAAGATAGAATTACCGGCAAATAATACCGATGTTACTTTTATTGGTGAAGATGCAGACAAAACCATTATCACCTTCAATGATTATTCAGGGCGTGGCAAGCTTACTACCTTCACTTCATTTACTGCTAAGATATCGGGTAACAGGTTTACAGCGCAGAATATCACCTTTGTAAATAATGCCGGCCGTGTAGGACAGGCTGTAGCATTATATGTTGATGCAGATAAAGCAGTGTTCAGGAGCTGTAAGTTTATAGGCGACCAGGATACTATATTCAGCGCCGGTGAAACTTCAAGACAATTATTTATAGACTGTTATATAGAAGGCACTACCGATTTTATCTTCGGCCCGTCCACGGCTGTTTTTCAAAATTGTGTGATCAAAGAAAAATCAAATTCTTACATTACTGCTGCCAGCACCACACCGGGCCAGAAATTTGGCTACGTGTTTTTAGACTGTAAAATTCAGGCAGCTGATGAAGTTAGTAAAGTATATCTCGGCAGGCCCTGGCGCGCACATGCTAAAACGGTTTTTATACGTTGTGAGCTACCCAAACAAATTGTTGCAGCAGGTTGGCATAACTGGGGCAACCCCGAAAACGAAAAAACAGTGTTATATGCAGAGTATAAAAGTACCGGGGATGGCGCTATCCCGATAGGTATGGGGGCTGCAGGTCGCGTTCCCTGGGCAAAACAGCTTACAGATAAAGAAGCTGCGGCATATACTTTAGAAAATATTTTTACCTCCTGCAATCCCGGTCTGCCGGGAGAAAAAGACTGGTTCAGGCAAACTTCCTTAAAACCTTTTATATGGCCGGAAAAAAAATAGTGAATTGTAAGGATTCTTTGTACTGTCACCCTGAGCTTGACGAAGGGTGGTTTTCCGGGCGCACCATTACAGCGCTCTTTTATCGCCCCAACAAATCCGGCAGAAAACCGTGGGAGGCAACTTTTCGCATGAGGAGAAGATCCCTTCTTTCAGTTGGAATGATGGTAGCGAATATTTTTTTGCTGGTTGCATTTAATAAAGTCCGGGCCCAGGAGTTTTATCCTGTTTGGGAAAAAGGAAAGATACCCGGGGTTAATAAAATTCCTGTCAAAGATAGTATTGTAGCTGAACGGATATGGCAGGTGGAAACACCGGGTATTTATGCTTTTCCTGCTACCCGGGCAGAGAATACCGGAACTACGGTTTTGATATGTCCCGGCGGTGGTTATCAGAGAGCCTCCTATGTATATAATGGTTTCAATTTTGCCAAATGGTTCAACACGCTTGGCATTAATGTTTTTGTGCTCATCTACCGGCTGCCGCATCAACGCAATCTTACTGATCGTGCCAATGCGCCTGTGCAGGATGCCCAGCGGGCCATCAAATACATCAGGGCCAATGCGGGTAAATGGAAGGTCAATCCTGATAAAGTAGGTGTGATGGGCATTAGCGCCGGAGGGCACCTGGTATCCACACTTTCCACGCAGCCTGATGATCTAACCAGGATAAAAGATATACTGGATACGGTTAAGTATCGCCCCGATTTTGCAATACTGCTGTCTCCGGTTGTTTCAATGGGACAATGGGCGCATAAAGGCAGCAAGGCAAACCTGCTGGGTGCAGATACTTCTAGTGTAAGGGTTGAAAAATATTCTGCCGAGAAACAGGTGTCTGGTTACACACCACCCACTTTTATTGTTCATGCCCTCAATGATAAAACAGTGAATGTTCGCAACAGCCTTATGTATTACAATGCGCTGGTTGATCATAATATCAATGCCAGCCTGCATGTATTTCCCCAGGGTAGCCATGGCATACGCCTCACAGAAAATCCCGGCAGTACTGAGCTGTGGCTACCGCTGCTGCATTCATGGATGAAAGAAATGAATTTTTTAACACCTATACCTTTTAAATGATGAATTTGTTTGCAACCGAGGTTCTGGAAAAAGAGGAATGTCATCCTGGGCCTGACGTATGTTATCCTGAGCTTGACGAAGGAGGCGTTCTCCCGAAAAAACTTTGGCAGTACGTCAATAACAACCAGCCTTATTTTTTTAGAACTCTTCTGACTACCATAATTTTTTTGTTTTTTTTCAGCCTGACGGCTTTTTGCATCAAACCTGATTTTGTTGTTGCCAAAGATGGCAGCGGGGATTTTAAAACCGTACAGGAAGCCATCAACGCCGTGCCTGATCTGCGTAAGGAGCAGACCTTCATTTATATTAAGAACGGTGTGTACAAGGAAAAGCTGATATTACCCGATACCAAGACCAATGTGAAATTTGTTGGACAGCATGCAGACAGTGTTATTTTAACCTTTGACGATTACGCTTCTAAAAAGAATCAATCTGGTAAAGACATAGGAACAAGCTGCAGTGCCTCCTTTTTTATACATGGCAATGGTTTTACCGCAGAAAATATTACGTTTGAGAATAGCTCCGGTCCCGTTGGGCAGGCAGTGGCGGTAAGAGTGGCTGCAGACAGGGTAAAGTTTCTGAATTGCAAATTCCTGGGTTTTCAGGACACCTTATATACCTGGGGCTATGGAGCGGGAGCCAGGCAGTATTATAAGAACTGTTATATAGAAGGGACGGTAGATTTCATCTTTGGCTCATCAACAGCAGTGTTTGAAGAGTGCCGTATTTATGGGAAGAAAGCAGGTTATTTCACAGCAGCCAGTACACCGGATTCTGCAAAATACGGCTACGTGTTTATCAAATGCAGCATAGAAGGAGATGCGCCGCCGGCTTCATTTTTTCTGGGGCGCCCCTGGAGGCCCTACGCCAAAACAGTGTTTATAGATTGCACTATGACAGCAATTGTAAAGCCGGAAGGCTGGAACAACTGGCGTAAGGAATCTAACGAGCAAACTGTTTTTTATGGCGAATATCATTCAACTGGGAAAGGCGCTGACAAAACAATGCGTGTTGGCTGGTCGCATCAGCTAACTAAAGAGCAGGCAGCACAGTACACGCTTAGTAATATTTTATATGGATGGAATGTAAACGATTAAGCCATCTGTAAAACATACCTGAATAAAATATATAACACATGATGAAAACGATTTTTACCATAGCATTGATGGCTTTGGGTTATGCACTCTACGCTCAACAGCCTTATGTATCGCAGGTTTGGAGCCCCGATAACGGGGATGGCACTTATAAGAATCCTGTTATCAATGCAGATTATTCGGATCCCGATGCTATAAGAGTAGGAGATGATTTTTACATGATTGCGTCCAGCTTTGATCAGGTACCGGGTTTGCCTATCCTGCATTCAAAAGACCTGGTGAACTGGAAGATCATCGGCCATGCCCTGCAACGCCAGGTGCCGTTAAAAGTGTTTAATAAAAATCAGCATGGCAATGGCGTGTGGGCGCCGGCAATACGTTATCATAAAGATGAATTTTATATCTATTATCCCGATCCTGATTTTGGGATTTATGTTACCAAAGCAAAAAGTATTACCGGCCCCTGGAGCGATCCGGTATTAGTAGATGCGGGTTCAGGTTTGATAGATCCCTGCCCTTTCTGGGACGAAGATGGTAAAGTGTATTTATCCATTGCGTATGCTGGAAGTCGGGCAGGCATCAAAAGCATCCTGGTGATGAAAGAGCTGAATGCGGAAGGGACCAAAGTAATTAATAACGGTGTGATGGTATATGATGGGCATGGAATAGACCCCACCATTGAAGGTCCTAAAATTTATAAACGCAACGGCTTCTATTATTTATTTGCACCGGCAGGTGGTGTAGCCACCGGATGGCAGCTGGTATTGCGCAGCAAAAATATTTATGGACCTTACGAGCGTAAAGTAGTGATGGAGCAGGGAAAAACTTCTGTAAACGGGCCGCACCAGGGTGCATGGGTCAATACACAAACGGGCGAAGGCTGGTTCCTGCATTTCCAGGATAAAGAAGCTATCGGGCGCGTGGTGCATTTACAACCCATGAAATGGGTGAACGACTGGCCTGTAATTGGCGAAGACAAAGATGGAGATGGCACCGGCAACCCGGTATTAAAATATAAAAAGCCCAATGTAGGTAAAACTTATCCTGTACAAAACCCTGCAGAGTCTGATGAATTTAACAACCTGCAATTAGGTTTGCAATGGCAGTGGCAGGCCAACCCCCAGGCCACCTGGAGTTTTATGAATACTCAGAAAGGCACGTTACGTTTGTTCGCTCACCCGGTAGAAAAAGATCAGACCTTGTGGAACACGCCCCATGTGCTGTTGCAAAAATTTCCTCATGATGCTTTTACAGCTACTGCTAAGATCAGTTTTACACCCAGTGAAAAATTTACCGGGGAGAAAGCCGGCTTAACCACAATGGCTATGAACTATGGAAGCATCGCTATAAAAAGAAAACAGGATGCCAGCTACATTGTTTTTACTTCCTGCGAGAAAGCAGACCGTGGCGGTAAGGAAACAGAAAAAGAACTGGTGAAGCTGAACCAGGGGGAAGTATACTTCCGTATGCAGTTTAAAGCAGATACTACCTGTGTGTTCAGCTACAGCCTGGACGGTAAAAAATTTACTGAAGCAGGCAGTATAAAATCCACTCCCGGCAAATGGATCGGTTCCAAAGTAGGCTTGTTCATAACCAGTGATGTAAAAATTAATGACGCAGGATTTATAGATGTGGACTGGTTCAGGGTGACGAAGTAACAATATCATAATACTTCCATAAGGTGCTGTGCGAAGCGAGGACGCTTCGCACTTTATCATATATCAATAAGGTCTTTTACTATTATACAAGAAAGACTATCCCGTAAATTTTGGCCCAGGCAATTCATAACAATCTCATAATACTTCCATAACAATTAGTTTATAACAGGGATGGAGTTTTGATAAACTCTAAACCATGAATAAAAGACCGGTTGAAGTGGTGGTGATATCTGACCTGCATCTGGGTACCTATGCCTCCAGGGCTAAGGAGTTTACAGCCTACCTGAAAAGTATCGAGCCGCGTCTCTTAGTGCTTAACGGGGATATTATTGACGGGTGGCAGTTTAGTAAACGCTATTTTCCCCCTGCTCATATATCAGCTATTAAAGAAATTTTCAGCAAGCTTACCAATGGAACCCGTGTGGTGTACATTACAGGCAACCACGATGACGCTTTCAGGAAGTACGCTGATCTGGAGCTGGGTAATTTTTTGCTGGCAGACAAAATTGCTATAGAAGTAAACGGGAAAAGAACATGGATTTTTCATGGTGATGTATTTGACCATACCACTTCCCGGCAGGCAAAATTTTTAGGTAAGCTGGGAAGTAACGGGTATGCGGTGCTGCTGGGCTTTAACAGGGGGGTTAACTTTTTTATGCAGCTTTTAGGAAAGGAAAAACTTTCGCTGTCCAGATCTGTCATGCAGCAGTTTAATAAACGGGTCATCAAAATTGATGAATATGAGCAGAAGATAGCAGAGATTGCTATTGAAAAGAATTTTGATACGGTTATATGCGGGCATATTCATCAGCCGCAAAAAAGAATGATCACCAACGGGAAAGGCTCTGTTTGTTATCTCAATTCAGGTGACTGGGTAGAAAACATGACATCACTGGAATATTATGATGGCGAGTGGCATATATATAATTATAACGAAAATGATATTGTGCCTGAAAAACCGGTACGCCATATATCCCGGCCCCAGGTGCTAACCAGCGAAATTGCCTTTTACCTGCATTCTTTAACCCCTAATAATTTATGAAGATCTTTTATGCGGTACAGGCCACAGGTAATGGGCATATAAGCCGGAGCATGGAGCTGTTGCCCTATCTGCAGCAATATGGACAGGTAGATATTTTTTTAAGTGGCGATAACAGTCATTTAAAGCTGGATGCGCCCATAGCATACAGAAGCAAAGGCCTTAGCTTATACTATACCTGCAACGGTTCGCTCAATTACTGGAAAACTGCAAAATCCATTAACCCTGTTGCTTTAAGCAAACTGGTTAAAGAGCTGCCTGTAGAAAAATATGATCTTGTGATCAATGATTATGAATATATAACCGCCAAAGCCTGTGCTGCCAAACATATCCCATCCGTTAACTTCGGCCACCAGGCCAGCTTCCAGTCAATGAAAGTACCGCGCCCGCAGCAAAAAAGCATTACCGGCGAATGGCTTCTAAAAAATTATGCAAAGGCCGACAGGTATATGGGTCTGCATTTTAAAAATTATGATGATTTTATAGTTACCCCGGTTATTAAAGAGGATATACTTAAAGCCGATCCCACGGATGCGGGCCATATAACCGTGTACCTGCCCTCTTATTGTGAGCCTCAGCTGATAGAAATATTCTCTCCTTTTAAGGATTTCCGGTTTGAGATTTTCAGCGGGCAAAGTACTGCTGAGCATCAGGTAGGCAATATCCGCTTTTTACCGGTAAACAAAAAACGTTTTAATGAAAGTATGATAAGCTGTCATGCTATCATTACAGGCGGTGGTTTTGAAACACCTTCAGAGGCGATCCACCTGGGTAAAAAAATAATGGCCGTGCCCATTCGCGGCCAGTACGAGCAATGCTGCAATGCTGCCGCATTAAGCGGGCTGGGTATTATGACGGTTGAAAAAATAGATACAGGCTTTGTCTCTCTGTTTCAGGACTGGATCCATAACTGGCCGCCTGTTCAGATAGATTACAGCAGGAGTATTCCGCAATGTATGGAGCGGTTGTTTGGCAATTGATTTTTATAGCATTAGCAGCTTTTTAATAGTATGTGTTACGCCGCCATGATTATTATCCAGCTCCGTAACATATTTTGCTGCCTCTAATATATCCGGGTGTGCGTTTTTCATAGCATAACTGTAACCTGCGTTCTGGATCATGTCCAGGTCGTTCAGGTAATCGCCAAAAACCAAAGTCTCTGCAGCGCTAATATTCAGCCTGTCTTGTATCGCCCTGATGGCATTACCCTTGCTGCCATCGATATTAGTGATATCCAGCCACATTTCGCCGGCAACGGCTATTTTAAAGTCTTTCTCAAATTGTTTATAAAAAGGATAGCTGTTTGTTTCAGAACCTGCCAGGTCACATAACGATATTTTTACAATCATATCAGCAACTGTTGTAAGATCTTCAACAATTTTAAATTCCTGGTAATATTTAAGCGCCTGTTTTTTAAAGGTTTCATCGCAATCCTCAAGATAGGCTATATGTTTGCTGCATAAAACAGGATAGGCATCTTTTATAGGCCGTGATATTTCTATAAATTTTTTAATAGAGGCTTTATCAAGCTGGCTTACCAGTATCTCCTCATGGGCATGTACCACGTAGCTGCCATTATCGCAGGCAAAATACAGATGGTCCTTAATACTTTCAAAAACAGCCGCTATATTATGAAAAGGGCGTCCGCTGGCAATAACCACTGTAATGCCTTGTTCAAAAATCTGAGGGATCAGCTGCCAGAAATCCGGGGGTAGCTTTTTATCATCACTTAATAAAGATCCATCCAGGTCGATGGCTATCAGTTTTATCATTTTCGCAATATGGTTTAACTAAAAAATGGAGCTATTCATCGAAAAAATCACTGTGTTGGTCTAAAAGGTCTTTACAGGCTTTTTCAAAATAACTTACTTAGCATTCTGTTTCGGTAATTTATTTTAACCGCCCTCATTAAATGCAACATTCAGAAGCAAATATAACTAATAGGATTGAAGTCATAGATGTACTTCGGGGCTTTGCTTTACTGGGAATTTCTCTGAGGCATTTCATTTCCAGGTTTGATTATGAGGGCAGGGCTTACTCGAACAACCCTTTTTTATATAAAATCGATAATTTCATCGAAGTTGCAGATTATCACTTTCTTATGGACAAAACCTACCCTATTTTTGCGCTGCTTTTTGGGTTCTCCATGTTTTTAGTGAATCAATCCTCTTCCCACACCACATCTTTCATGCGTTCTGCCAAAAGGTTATTGGGACTGATACCGTTTGCATGTATAAACGCTCTTTTCTTTCCTGATGGCGATATACTTGGTTTATATGTAATTATAGGGCTTATTGTTTTATTATTAGTAAAATTGCCGCTGAAATGGTTACCTTACGTTGCCAGCTTCTTTCTATTGCAACCATTGGTTTGGTTTCAGATTATCATTCATCTCTTTAACGGGAACATCAATATAATTGAACATAATTCCTCCTCACTCCTTAACGCTGTCAATCATACTATAGCTAACGGCAGCTTCCTGGAAATAATGTGGGTAAACCTTACTAAAGGTCAAATCGGAAACTTTGTGTGGGCGTTTGAAGTAGGAAGGGTAAGTCAAACAATTGGCCTGATGCTATTAGGCTATTATTTGGGAGAGAGCGGCCGGTTGGTGCAATTTATAGAAAAAGGCAAAAAGGTGCTGCGCTATTTAGTGATCCCTGTATCAGTGATAGCCGGAGGCATGTTTGTTAAAAGTTGGGCCGCCGGAACGCCGGTGTCAAAAGAGCTCCTGTTAATAATATCCAGCTGGTCCGGTTTGTCCGTTGCATTTATATATATTATTTTAATTATTTTTATTTATAATGTATTTCCGGCGCACCTTTTCTCATCATTGCGCCTTTATGGAAGAATGAGCCTTACCAATTATATCCTGCAGTCTATAATTGGCGGTATCCTGTTTGCTCCGTTTGCTTTTAATGGTGCGGCCTATTTGCCAAATGTGTCCATTGTTCTCCTGTTTGCTATAACAACTCTGGGCCAGGTTGCTTTCTCAAAGTATTGGCTTACAGCAAACCGGTATGGTCCCCTGGAGTTTTATTGGCGCCGGATTTCCCTGCTGGTATTCAGTAAAAATGTGAGCCTCTAATTGTGTTTATTAATATTAAAATTTCATCTTATGAAAAATGGATTAGTTTTTTTAAGTTTTTTTCTTTTTACGGCTTTCTCAATCAAAGCGCAAACTACAGATACAATCTATACGGTAAGTAATTATACTTCCCCCGGTATCAGACAAATTACAGGCGTTGACCCCAACACCGGATCCGGTGCCATCGTTACTTCTTACGCTGAAACTGATGGAACAACGCTAAGCGCTGCAATGGCTTTAGGTAATAACGGCTATTTATATTATATCCCTTATGTTCCGAGCGAAGGAGGGGGCAGTGAGAATGAGGGCACGTTTAAGATACACTCAATAGCCGCTTATCCAACAATTTCAACTCCTGCAGAACCTTCATCACAGGAAGTGTATTCCGGTGATGTGAATGGTGCATCAACTGATAAAGCAATATTCAGAACTATGTCGGCGGCTCCTGACGGCCTGATATACCTGACTTTTTCTGACGGAAACGGTAACATCTCCTTAGCTAGGTTTCAGCCTGGCCTGGGAGGTACTGTAGTGGCCAACAGCTTTGAGTTACTTGGTGGCATTACTTTAAATGGCGCTCCCCCCTCCTTAAATCTTCGCAATGGCGATATTGCTTTTGACGGAAGCGGAAACCTTTACGCTTTGATTAACGAAGACCAGGCAGGGGGTGCTGCTGTTATTTATTTTGCATCGGCAAACGCTATATCTACAACAAGCGGTGGTACTACCAATCTTGTAACAAAGTACAATGTAGTTAAACCCGGACCAGGCGGCGGTAATTTTTCTGAGTATGTGACAGGGCTGGCAGTGTCCTCAACAGGTAATTTTTATATTGCTGTACAGGACGACCATGATCCAAGCCAGGGAGGTGTGTATTTATTAACCCGTAATGTCAACAATAATAATGAATTAGTGATATCTCCCAGCCCTGTCAGCAATGATAATGCAAGAGCTATAGCAGACCTTGCTACACACTATTTTCCTTCTTCAACTATTTTGCCGGTTGAGTATGGGGCAATTGATGCTAAAATAGCAAGAGGATCTTTAATTGTTAACTGGAGCACCTTAACAGAAACCAATAATGACCATTTTGAAATTGAAGTTTCAACAGACGGGAAGCAGTTTGTTAATATAGGAACAATGAATACAAAGGCGGCGGGCGGAAACTCCGATAAAACCATTTATTACAGCTTTACCAAAACGGTTGATGTACCTGTTGCTGTTATGGGTATATCCTTGCTTTCTTTAGCTGTGGTTCTTTTATTAGTGAACAGGAAAAACAGGCTGCTGCTTTCATTGATGATGGTAATGGGCATAGGATTGTCCTTTGCTTCCTGCAGTAAAAATGGGGAACAGGTAGATGTTAGCGGAGAAGGAAAATTGTTTGTAAGAATTGTACAGGTAGATAAAGACGGTACAAAATCTGTTACAGATGCCATAACCGCTTATAAAGCAGATTAATTTTTAGCATACCAAAGTTTACATATATCCAGGAGCTGCCCCATAGGGGCGGCTCTTTTTAATAAATGTTAATATGCCCTGTGCATAATGTGCATTTATGTGAATTATATTCGTAATAAATGTGCATAACACTGTTCGAAACAGGTGCGTACAAAAAGGGGTAAAAATTTGGAACAGGCCAGTTTCAGGTCGTATCTTCATAATGCACAGTTGATAAATAAAAAACAAAGCCCTGCAAAGGATTAAGTTTGAAGTTTTGAAACGGGCAATTTTACAGCAGCCTCTTTGACAAATGTATCGTGTAATTATTGGAAAAACAGTCAGCAATGCCTGGGAAATCAATAGTGATCGTATACAAATGTAAATGCAGAAAGCTGTAAAAAGCTGAAGCAATAAAGGGCAGATATGAGCTATAATACAGCCGGAAATATAGAATGTAGTAAAATACAGGAAGTATCCTGGCTCTGTAACGCTGATGAAGCCTGTATATAGCTGAAGCAAAATTTTAGCGGAAGCCTTGCCATTTGTTCTGTAGGTTGATGGGCTTTTAACTTTGTATAGAAATATACTTACTTAAAATTCCAATATCTGCACTACAAGACAATGCAGAAGCTATTAAAAGCATCGGGTTTAAGCAGAAGAACCGGGTAACCGGCTCCGAAGCGACAAGCACGATGCTTTTTTTTATGCCAGACAGGAATCTTTTACAAAGCCTGTATCGAAAATCTTCTGCGCTATTCAGTGCTTTCTGTGAGCCGTTTTTTCAGGCCTCCGCTTTCAGCTTCTGCTCCCACTTCCACGCAGTGCCCATCATATCATCAATACCATATTGTATATCCCAGCCCAGACTTTTTACTGCATAATCATTATTGGCATAAATAGCAATAACATCTCCTGCACGGCGCGGGCCAATTTCATAATTCAGCTTTTCGCCGCTTACCCTTTCAAAAGCGTTAATGGCTTCCAAAACGGTAACCCCGTTGCCGGTACCCAGGTTGAAAATTTCGTAGTTGGATGTATTCTTATGATTTTCTAAAAACTGGATGGCCAGCGTATGCGCGTGAGATATATCGCTTACGTGGATGAAATCGCGCAGGCAGCTGCCGTCACGCGTGTCATAATCGGCGCCGTGAACAGTCATTTTAGGCAATTTCCCAATAGCTGTTTGGGTGATAGCCGGGAAAAGATTTTGCGGGCGGCCAATAGGCAGCTCTCCAATCTCAATAGACGGATGTGCCCCTACAGGATTGAAATACCTTAATGCAATAATATTGGTAAAGTCAAACACTTTTGCAAAATCGGTCAGTACCTGTTCGCCCATTTGCTTGGTAGCTCCGTAAGGGCTTTCGGCCGGCTTAGTGGGCGTTTGCTCTGTAACCGGTATGGCATCGGGGTTGCCATACACCGTGCAGGAAGAAGAGAAAACAAAATAAGGAATCTTAAAATCGCGTACACATTTCAGCACGTTCATTAAGGAGTTGAGGTTGTTTTCATAGTACATTAATGGCTTCTCCACTGATTCGCCTACAGCTTTATAAGCAGCAAAATGTATAATTCCTTCTATATCCGGATTTTCCTGGAAAACGGCGTGCGTATCATCAAAGTTGCACAGGTCTACCTTATAGTTTTTTACCGCCTTGCCGGTGATTTTTTCCACACCTTTTAATACATCAGGATTGGAGCGGCTGTTATTATCAATTGAGATCACATCGTAACCATTTTGAATAAGATCAACAACTGTGTGAGAGCCAATGTAGCCGCAGCCACCGGTAACTAAAATTTTTGCCATAGAAAGATATTATTAATTTTCTTAAAATGTTTGATTAAGAGCACCAATGCATTTTGCCGCAATCAATTACCGGTTACATACATCTTCCGGAGGTTGTTACAGAAAACACCTTTGCGCTTTTTAAGACACAGCGCAAAGGTGAGCGTTTTTTGATAAAAATCAGTAGGATTTTTAGCCGCCTATCAACCTTACAATAAAATAAACAATACCAGCCAGGATGGCGCTGATAGGAATGGTCAATATCCAGGCCCAGAGCAGGTTGGTAGTTACCCCCCAGCGCACAGCGCTCAGGCGCTTGGTAGCGCCCACACCAATAATAGAGCCGGTAATAGTGTGTGTAGTGCTTACGGGTATTTTTAGCATTTCTGTGGCAAACAGGGTAATGGCACCTGCGGTTTCTGCGGCCACACCTTCAAATGGGGTTACTTTGGTGATTTTAGTACCCATTGTTTTAATGATTTTCCAGCCACCGCTAAGCGTACCTAAAGCTATCATAGAGTAACAGGCCAGCGGTACCCAGCTTACCATGCCATCCAGCGAATATTTGGAAGGATCAAAAGCCACAAAAGCCGCCATAATAATGCCCATTACTTTCTGGCTGTCGTTACCACCATGCCCTAAACTAAAGGCGGCAGAAGATACCAATTGCATTCGCTTGAACCATATTTCGGACTTGGCATAATTAAGCGTATGCAGGAACATTGAAAATATAGACATTACAATAAGTATGAAAGCCAGCAAAAACCATTTCATATTATGGCCAAATAACACTACTTTAAGGGAGTAAGGCTTATTGCTATTATAAAGCCTGCTTGCATTTTCAAGATCTTTTTGCTTTACCATAATAGTGGCCTTAGCTTTCTCCGCAGCTTTTTCAAGGTGAATATCGCTGGGGGTAGCGCTGGCTGCCAGTTGCTTTTCTTCGTAATCTTTTTTAGCGGTTGCTACACTGTTTTCGATGGTCACCATTTCTTTTTCCGGCAAATGAACCACTGATATAAGTAATAGCACACTGCCCACAATTACCAGCACAGAAATGAGGCGGGGCCAGATGGTTTTGCTGAAAGAATGCAAAAACCAGATGGAAATCAGGAAAGCCACTATCATCCCAATAAGTGGCGCCAGTACAATGAATATTACCGTAGGCATTATTTTGCCCATATTCACAATTTCAGAAATGAACAGCCCGCTTCCGGTATGTGAAAAATAAGCGTGTGCCACCCCTGCGCCGGCAAAACCACCAATAAGTGTATGCGAAGAACTTGAAGGGATACCAAACCACCATGTAAGCAGGTTCCATGCAATGGCGGCTATCAGCCCGGAAAAAATAACATTGAGCGTTACAAACTCGGAGTTTACGATCTGGCTTACGGTTTGTGCAACTCCATGATCAAAAATAAAATAGGCCAGAAAGTTGAAAAAAGCTGCCCAGGTCACGGCCTGAAGCGGTGTAAGCACCTTGGTGGAAACTACAGTAGCAATAGAGTTGGCAGCATCATGAAAACCATTAATATAATCAAAAATGAGCGCCAGCGCTATGATAATTACGAGATAGGTAAACATAGTTTTTAATATGCTGATGTGATAATTTGCAAATGTGCTGATGCCGTGGTATAAAAGAGTTTCCCCAACTTACCACTTGCTATTTACTAATTATGCGTATTTAATAATGATAGATTCAATCACATTGCCTGCGTCTTCACATTTATCTGTAACAGTTTCCATTACCTGGTAAATATCTCTTCTTTTTATCAGCTCCTTTGCATCAATATCGCTGTTAAACAGCTTTTCAATGCTCATATCAAACACATCGTCCGCCTGGTTCTCAATACTGTTTATTTTAACAAGCGCTTCTGTTATGTTTCTTATTTTTTTCATGTTCCTGAGCTCTGCTACTGCGGTCTTTACATGCTGGGTGCCCTGTTCAATCAGCTCAGCCATTTTTTGAAAACCGGTATCGTTAGGGTTAACACGGTAAAAGTTGATTTTTTTGGCAGCAGAATAGGTATAATCAACAATATCATCCAGCGATGTAGCCAGGTAGTGTATGTCTTCCCTGTCAAAAGGAGTAATAAAGTTTCTGCTGAGCTCTGTAAAAACATTATGGGTCAGCTCATCACTATGGTGCTCCAGGTCTGTAAGATCCTGAACCAGTTTGCTGCGTTTATCATAATCAGGCTCATTAATTACCTGTTTCAAAAGGCTGCCGGACCTGGACACGTTCTCGGCGATCTTTTCAAATAATTCGTAAAAAGTGGTGCTTGCAGGAGTAAAGATTTTAAGTATTGAGTTAAGACCCATAATAAATGGTTTTAAAATGATGGCAAAAGTATTTCGTTAAGAGTTTGTATTCCTTAAAATTACAGGAATTAATAATTCCTTAATATTGGTTGTGGGTAAAATAGGGAGAGATATAATATATTGTATAAGCTTATCCACCTTCTGTCAACCTGTTAATACAAAAGAAATATTAGTGTTACAATTTGGTAACATGGCCGTAACAATCCGGTAATATAGCAGGTACACCTTTGCAGCAAAATTAATGTATGCGACTAAAGCTGCTTTGGTGTGGTTTATTATTAAGTATAGCAGGTGCTATACAGGCTCAAAAGTTAAGTGGAAAGGTAATAAATACCCAAAATGAACCTGTGGCTGGAGCCTCAATAAAAATCAGCAACACAACCGCAGGAACTTCAACCAATCAAAATGGGATTTACAATATCCAGTTAAAAGCGGGGCAGCAATATGAAATAGAAGTATCCGCTATAGGGTATGAAACAAAAATAATCAGCGATGTAGAAATAAAATCTGCAACCGTAACTACCCTCGATGTGGTCCTGGAGGGCAAAGCGGCAAGTATGGAAGGTGTTGTAGTTAGTGCAAAGCGTACCACTGCCAGGATGGAAACAGCGGCATCTGTTATACAGTTTCAGAAAAACACCAATACGGTAGCTTCTGTGGTTTCGGCTGAAACCATCCGCCGCTCGCCCGACAAAAACACCGGTGATGTTTTAAAAAGAACACCAGGCGCGAGCTTACAGGATGGAAAATTCTTAATTGTGAGAGGTTTGGCCGACAGGTATAACACGGCTATGCTCAATGGTATCCTGCTTACCAGCACCGAGCCTGACAGGAAAACCTTTGCTTTTAACCTCATCCCTTCTGCTATTATTGATAATATAATTATTAATAAAGCGTTTGTTCCGGAGCATCCGGGTGAGTGGTCGGGAGGTTTGATACAGGTAAATACCAAAGACATTCCTAGCCGGAACTTTTTAAATGTCCAGATCGGTACCGGTTTTAACACCCAAACGGTTGGGAAAGATTTCTATAAATCGCCCGGGGGCAAGCTGGATTGGTTAGGTATTGATGATGGCACCAGGGCCCTGCCCACCTCTTACAAAACCAAAACACAGTTTGATGAATTGTCAAGAGAAGAAAAAACCGCTATTGGCAAAGAGCTACCTAATGCATGGGTAGCCAATAAAGTATCGGCGCCTATGGATGCTTCATTCCAGGTAAATGGCGGTGTAAATACAAAGTTGTTTGGTAAAACAGCCGGACTCACTTTAGGACTGAATTACAACAAAAGCAACAGGTTTCAAAAGTTGCTGAACCGGCAAAATACTTTCAGTGGTACACAGTTTGACCAGAACTATAATTATTATGATGACCGCTACAACCAGGAAGTGTCTGCCGGCGCCATTGCTGCAGCTTCTGTACAGCTGAACAATCTCAATAAAATTTCCATCAAATCTATTCTGAATGTAAATACACATAACTATACCACAAACAGGAATGGAGATGACTATGCGAGGGGCAATGATGTTATGGCCAATGAGTTTACATTTAAACAGCATATTTTCTTCACTACCCAGCTTATTGGTGAGCATAGTATTATAACACCGCTTAAATTAAGGTGGTATGGCGCTTTCAATATCCTGGATGCACAAAGCCCCGACCAGAAACGTATCCAGTACACACGCACTGCCGGTACACAAAACGCTTATTCCCTGCTGGTAGGCAACTCCTTATCACAGGAAAGCGGCAGCCGCATCTTCCAGGACCTGAGCGACTATATCTACACGGCCGGTGGCGACCTGTCGTATAACTTTAATGCTTTTGCCGGTAAACAAACCCTCAAAGGAGGTTATATGATCCAGGTAAAAGACCGCCTTTATGATGCCAAACTATTTGCAAATTATTTACCAAGAGATAACGCCGCTTTAAGATTACAAACTGCCGACAGGATATTTGCGGCAGAGAACTTTGGTGATGGTTCTGCAACAAGCACCCTTTTTGCTTTTGACGCTATTAAAGGAAATAATTTCCGGTATATGGCTAACACTATTCTAAATGCCGGCTTTGTACAGTTTGACAACCAGTTCTCAAAAGCCTTCAGGGTAGTATGGGGCGCACGCCTGGAGCATTACGACCAGCTGGTAGGAAGCGTCAGGCAGTCTGATCCCCGCCACATCCATTCAAAAATATTTGATGTACTGCCTGGCCTGAACGCAACTTACAAACTCAGCAATACCACCAACTTTCGGTTATCTGCCTCGCAAACAGTTATCCGTCCCGAGCTGCGCGAGCTTTCTTTCCTGAACCTGTATGATTTTGAGCTCAACGCATCCATCCAGGGTAACCCCTTACTGAAAAGATCCAAAAATACCAATGTGGATATAAGGTATGAGCTTTATCCTAGAGCAGGCGAGGTGTTTACAGCAGGGGTGTTCTATAAATTGTTTAAAGATCCTATTGAGCAAATGTTCAGCGAAGGCAGCGGCGGCGCCAGCACATTCAGCTTTCAAAACCCCCAGCAGGCCAATGCCTATGGAGTGGAAGCAGAGTACAGGAAACGCCTGGATTTTGTTGACTTATTGAAAAACTTCACTATACAGGCAAATGCTTCCTACATCTATAGCCGTGTAAAAGATTCAACATTCCAGATAGACAGGCCATTGCAGGGACAATCCCCTTACTTAATCAATGTGGGGCTATTATACGATCATGAAGAAAAAGGCATAAATGCTACATTATTGTTTAACCAGATTGGCCATCGTATTTACCTGGTGGGAGACCTTACCGCAGGCGCCGGCTCTCCCGACATTTACGAAGCGCCACGACCTGTTCTTGATTTTCAGCTGGGTAAAAAAATACTGGATAAAAAAGCAGAAATAAGGTTAAATGTATCAGATCTTTTAAACCATACCCAGTACTTCTACCAGAACGCAACGGATAAAACAAGCTTTCAGAAAAATGAAGACGCGCTCCGCTTTACCAGGAAGTACGGAACCTCCTTCAGCATCTCATTTAATTATTCTTTATAAATAAAATCTAAAATATACGAAAATGAAAAAAAATATCCTTTTACTGACTGTACTTGCAATGCTTACTATTGTAAGCTGCCGGAAAATAGAGATTGATGGGAATCCTGGGGGGTTTGGAAACGGGAACGGCAATGGTAATGGAAACGGTAATGGAAACGGCGGTGGTAATTCCGTTGTTCTTTCAGGCAGGATTACTACAAGCACAACCTTAAAAAAAGGAGATAATAATATATTGAAGGGAAAAGTATACATTGCCAACGGGGCAACACTTACTATAGAAAAAGGTGCTACTGTAAAAGGTAATTATACCGGGTCTGATGTTGCCGTTTTGATAATAACAAGGGGCGCTAAACTTATTGCAGATGGCACTCAGGAAGAGCCGATCGTATTCACTTCTTCCTCTCCCACTCCGCAATCCGGCGATTGGGGCGGTATTGTTCTTTGCGGAAAAGCTGCGGTAAACAGCAGCTACAATGGCACCAACGGGCTGTTCCAGGTAGAGGGAGAGATTGACAATGCTAACGGCGATGGTCTTGCCGGTAGCGGCGATGCCGTAGCTCCTGCCCCTGTAAATGATGATAACTCCGGTATTTTGCGCTATGTACGCATTGAGTATGCAGGATATGCGTTTCAACCGGATAAGGAAGTGAACAGCCTTACTATGGCAGCGGTAGGCAGCGGCACCACTATTGATCACGTGCAGGTTACTTATGCCAAAGATGATGCTTTTGAATGGTTTGGTGGCTCGGTAAACTGTAAATACCTTATTGCCTATAAAACACAGGACGATGATTTTGACAGCGATAACGGGTATAGCGGAAGTGTGCAGTTTGGCCTGATCGTTCGGGATTCTGCAATTGCCGACATTTCCAAATCGGAAGCATTTGAAAGTGATAATAACAGCAGCGGCAGTGCGGCAACGCCTCAAACCAGCGCTGTGTTCTGCAATGTTTCAGCCTTTGGTCCTTCGGCTAAATTAACCAGCGTTCCCAATTCTAATTATTTAGGCGCTGCTGTGCAGATCAGGAGGAACTCTTCCATTTCTATTTTCAACTCTGCATTTGTAGGATGGCCCGTGGGTATTCAAATAAACGCCTCGCAGGGTAATACCGATTTAAATATCCAGGCCGGTAAATCAAAACTGAGCGGCATCCTGATTGCAGGAGCCTCTAAAAAAGCCATTGAGTTTATTGCGGGTACAGGAAGCGCATACACCGAAGCTTCTCTTACTGATTGGTTTACATCAAATACAAAAAATAAAATTCTGACAACCGTAGATGATATCAGGTACACAAGGCCGTTTGACTATACTAACCCCGACTGGCAGCCATTTGGGAATTCACCTGTTGTAATACCTTCTGCCTCAAACGATTATTTTGATGACCCAATTATAAAAGCACGTCCTTTTATTACTAAGGTTGATTTTATTGGCGGTATTGCTCCTTCGGGCGCTGATGCAAACTGGCACAAAGGATGGACCAGGTTTAACTAATAAGAACGTATTAAATATTTTTTCCGGGGCTGTCTGTTACATATAGGCAGCCTTTTTTATTTGCTGTGGATGCCTGTATCTGCGCTCATAAATAAAGAATCTGTTCATTAAAACATAACAGTTATTTAGCAGTTCATGATTATTTCTTGTTAAAAAATGCGCCGTTCTAAACCATAAAGTACGAAGAACGTCTTATCAGTGTAAAATATTTTGCTGAAAAATCCGTTTTACTACAAATTGACAGGCACAGGTTTATGATAAGAAGGAATAGCGCACTTGTTTTAATTATTTTGATGCTTGCCCAGACCAGGCTGTTGGCCCAGCCGCCCCATATTCAGAAAACTGCTGAATGGTTTCAAAAAGGATTTTATATACTTAACCCCGCACTGGCAAAGAACGGGCAGGAAATAGCATTTGTGCGGCAGCTGAGCGGGAAAGACAGCACTGTGGGCAACAGTAGTTTTTGGGATGGAGTAAAAGACAATTATCTTTCAAAGAACGATATGCCGGCCAGGCTTTACGACCCGGTAATTACTATGTACAATTTCTCCGGAAAACAATTGTCTTTGATAGATTACGGCTGGTCTCCCGCATTTTCAGTAAATGATAACAGGCTGGCCTATGCTTACCAGTTTCAGCCGCTTCAAAGGCAGGACAGGCTGTATGCCGATGCATATAAAGGAAATACCATCAGGGTTTTTAATAAAGCTACGCATAAGACAGAAGAAGTAGCAAAGCCCCTCGGCAATTACCTGCTTGATCCTTTTTTTGCAGATTCTTTAACCATTGTTTATAAAGCCGGCGATAAAGTTAACGGCCCTTACGGAGCGGCTATATCCGTGAGCCAGGTAGATGTTGTTACCAAAAAAACAAAGCTTATCAGGCAACCGGGTATAAAATACCGTATGTATGAGCTTATAGGTGAGCCCTCTCTGGTCAATAAAAAGCTGGCTTACGTGGTTTACAGTCCTGCCGATTCAGGAACTGGTATGGCAAATGGGTATCACCACCTGCTATTAAGCGAAAAAGATACCATTCAAAACTTTGGCATACGCAGGTTTACCAATCTTGCTTACAAGTTTGCCTTAGATCCCAACAACAACCTGCTGTTTTTAGATGATGCGCCTCTTTGGACGGAAGATACCAGCTACCTTGCTGTTTACCGGAATGATAAACTGGTAGAAAGCAGGCCCTTACCTTTTAATTACAGCAAGGCCTGGTTAAGCCCTGGCGGCAAATACATGCTTTATCTTACCCAGGAAAAGGAAGCGTATGTAGTAAATATAAAAGACTTTAGCAAAACAAAAATAAACCTGCCGCAAAAAGAAATACTTGTTGCTGCCTGGAGCGCCGGTGAGGATTGCCTGGCAGTAGTACAGAGTCATGAAAGTTATACTGGTACTGATAAGCTGCTGATATTCAGCATCAGGTAGTGTTTTATTACCGGCGTTTGTGTAAAGAAGGCTCAATTTCGCCCTTCCATTTTTTATATTGTTCTTCTGTGAGCTCTTTTTTCAGTCGTTTATCCCTCTCATCTATAAGGGCTTCATTCTTTTTTCTTACACTTTGAAAATCCTGCCCCGCCAAACCCTGTGCTAAACCAGATGCCGGGGCCGGTCTTTGGATATTATTTTTTATTTTTTGCTGACCCTGGTAAAATGTGCTGAAAATATCTTCAATAACGCTGTGCTTCTCCTTATCAAGTTTAAACGCCTCATCTAATCTTTCAACCGCCAGCGTAACTTTGGCTTTAACCTCGTCTTTATCAGAGCTGGTCTGGGCCAGCACCGAACCCGTTCCTGAAATCAGGAATAAGCAAACAGCGAAAAAAAAGGTTTTGGTTTTCATCATTGTTTTTTGTAGGACACCCTGCACTAACAAATTTCCTTGGGGGGGGGGTATATGTATCATGCTTTTCATTTGTAAGACTTTACTATAAGAGGGTAAAATCCCGCAAAAGTTGCAAATCTGTAATTATTTCTCTTTCGGCGGGGGAGGGGGCGCATCGCCCGGTTTTTTAGATTTTCCTTTATTGATCATGTTTCTTATTAATGAATCATACACCGGTCTCTGTTCGGGAGTGCATATTTTCCGGGTAGCCCTTACATGCTTATAAAGATTGATTTCTACCTGCTTTTGTAATCCGCCAATAGAATCCGCCAGTTTTTCTATAACAGAATCAGGAGTGCCTTCCTGCCTGTTGAGGTCAAGTATGGTGTTTTTAACAGAGAGTATCTCATCCATTTTACGTTTAGCATCATCCCAGTAAGTTTTCCTGAGTTCGGTGAACCGGGTTACCTGCTCATCGTTAAATCCTACCTTGTTACGCAGTGCGGTAACAAACCCGTCCTTGTCTTTGCTTTTTTGTTCGGGTTTCTTTTTAGGGCAACACAAGAAATAACCCACTACCAGTATATTGGTTAGTAACAGCAGGATAATGATAAATACAAGTACCTTATTAACGGAGCGGCTTTGGGTCATGAATATTTATTGATTAACATATTGATTAACATCGCTAACTGCCAGTATATAATTGTCATTCTGCAAAACATCGGAAGTAAGGTTTGCGGATGCAACAGAAGGCACGGTAGTTTCCTGTTGCTTATAATCAGAAGTAAATACGGTGTACACATTAGCCGTTAAAACAGCTGATAAACAGGCAAAAGCAACAACAGGACGTGCAAAAAAACCAACAGCGCGAGCCAGGAAGGTATTTTCTTCCCGGATTCTTGCCATAACACGGGTGTACATAAAAGGACGGGCATTGGCTCGACTTATTCCATCAAGGCTGCTTAAAATGTCATCTATTTCGGTGCTGGATCTTTTCATCCGTTATAACTTTATATTTTTATAATTGCCCTGGCACACATTGCATAAGCACTTTTTATAAAAGAAATTTCTCATGCACATCTCAGTATTTTGACGTTATTTTTTTATTTTTCTTGTAAAATAATCTTTTTTTAACCTTCTAATATTTTTCTCAGGTTATTTTTTGCCCTGTGCAGCAACGACTCAATGGCCGAGATGGTAGTTCCCATGATCTCGCTGATTTCCTGGTAACTGCGTCCTTCTACCTTACTTAAAATAAATGCAACTCTTTGGTTATCAGGAAGCTTATCAACTGCTTTAAACAAAATGGCTGCGCGCTCTTTCTTATCCAGAACCACACCGGGATGATTAAAATCTGGTGGATTGATCTCTACCTGGGCATCTTCTCCAAAAATACTTTTTACAAACCCAAATCTTTTTTTACGCTTCTTTTTACGTTCATGGTCAAGCGATTTTGTAGTAGCGATCCGATACAACCAGGTAGAGAATTTGGATTCTCCCTTAAATGAATGAACAGACTGGTACACCTGTACAAATACTTCCTGGGTCAGGTCTTCTGCATCCTCTTCACTTTTAACGATACTGAGACAGGTATTGTACACCATATTCTGATATGTGTCTACAATATATTTAAAAGCAGTCTGATCTCCCTGCTTTAAACGCTCTACCAGTATATCCTCGCTGACCAAAAGCTTTTGTTTTGATAAAATTTCTGTCAGCGATATTACTACATTTTTGGCATTTATTTTTAGAAACCACCTGGCCGGCCACCGGGGCCCATTCCACCAGGGCCAAAGCCGCCGCCTCTCCAGTCGCGTCTTTCTTCATTTCCCTGCTGCGATGAGGTTTTGCTTTTTCCAAAATTCCGGAGGCTGTAAGTAAAGGTAAGCATAAAGTATTGTTGTAATACCCTGGTGGTTGTAGTTTGAATCAGGTTAAAATTGTTCAGTGTCTGGCTAAAACTGTTATTCTGCTTCAGGATATCAAAAACAGAAAGCTTAAGTTCAGCCTGCCTTTTGGCAAGAAACTTTTTACCAACGGCCGCATTCCACAAAGTGTATTCAACGCCGTCTGCATTTTCCAGCTTATAATTCTGATACGCTATGTTTGTGTTGAAAAACCAGCCGCTTTCGGACAGGAGGTTTAAAGTGGCGCTGGGGCTTTGCTGAAGGTAGTTTTGACCGGCGCTGGCGTTATTTAACGTACTGCTTGTTTTGGTATAGTTTATATCGTACCCAACTGTAAAATCTATATACTCACTGATATTACTGCTTAAAACGGCACCACCGCCCATTGTGTTTCGTGTAACAAATCCGGTCACACCATTGTATTTACTTGGAGTTTTACCATAATTATAGCTACCGGTAATATTAAAGTTGGATTTGAGCGGTTTGAGCGGAAATGAATATACCAGTAAACCTGAGTAAGCTCTGTACCCGTTCAGGTTGATATAAGTAGTATTGGTTATACCCTTATCATTGATCACATCGCTTGTAATATAGTTATTGATAGTATTGAAGGATATGTTTGCTGTAAAGCTGGTATTGTTTTTAGTATTGGCATAAATATACCGGGCCGTACCCCTGTGGTTGTATGCCTGTGCCAGGTTAGGGTTACCCACTATTATGCTTGTTTGATTGGAGCTGTCAATCACATCCTGCAATTGCTCAATAGATGGAAAATCGGTACCTGCACGGTAATAAATGCGCATATTGCCGTAACGGCCCAGTTTCCGGGTCCATCTTAAATTAGGTAAGAATGCAAAAAAGTTCTGATCAATAGTAGATGGCATGGGCTTTACCCTGTCACTGGCTAAATTAGAATATTGCAGATCAAAACCTGTAGAGAACTGGTTGTCGCGCCCTTTGCCAAGCCTGTAGTTGATTCCACCGTTGTGTGTGGTCACCGTATTTTCAAATACGTTAGACTGGGACTGATTGGGGATATTATAATCAGTACCATCATGGTCAAAGGTTTCCTGGTTGCGTTTGTTAATACGTATTGACGGTGTATAGCTAAATTCCATCATACCCTGTTTGCCAACAGGTTCGGTATAGTTTATCCTGGCTGAGTAATTAGTGCTATTGGTAGGGTTGGTTCTGTACTGGTTACGGACAGCCGGGAGGTTAATATCTTCAAATTTCTCGATATGTGTGAGGTTGTAACTTTCTCCATCGTTTTTGCTGAATTCAGCACGTAAAAAAACAGAAAACGTTCTGCCGGCTTTGCCCAGGGAACGCCGGTACATCAGGTTGTTTCCAATATTATAGCCATTCCTGTTAGAGGTGCTGCCGGCATCGCTTATATACGAGCTATCCCCGTTTGCATAAATAGATGACGTATAATTGGTTGATTTACTATCATTAGTCTGGAAGTTCCAGTTAGGCATAAACATGATGGTATTGTTGGAATCCGGCTTAAACTCAAACCTCATATTCAACCTGTGGTTATAGTTGGTGGAAGTGGAGGTGCTTTTTGTGGTAAGATTAAGCACCTTTTCATCGGTTGTCATTGTTGGTGAGAACCTGTCTGTTTCATTTTCATTTTTACTGTTGTTAAAGAAATAGCTTCCGGTAACATTTAGTTTTTCACTCCATTTGTCAGAGTAATTAATTCCAAAAGCATTGGTTGTGCTGATACCTGATTGCTGGCCATAGAACATGCTGCCACCACCAAAGCCGCCGCCATAACTGCGTCCGCCGCCACCCATAATACCTAACAGGTCTTGCTGGCCAAAGTTTTGCTGGTTAATATTATTAAAATTCCCAACCAGCGATATGCGCCTGTTGCCATTAAAAAAGCTGGTATTGCCACCCGCCTGGTAGCGGTTATCAGTACCATATCCGGCATATATGCGACCAAACTGGCTGTTGCGCATACCGCCACCGCCACGGGTAACAATATTTATAGCTTTTACCGCATTACCGTCATCAAACCCTGTAAGCTGGGCCTGTTCGCTTAACCTGTCAAATACCTGGATCTTATCCACCACCTCGGCAGGAAGGTTTCTTATGGCCGTAGTAGCATCATCTCCAAAAAAGTCCTTACCGTCTACCGTTACTTTCTTTATTTGTTCGCCCTGCCCGGTTACGGTACCATCCCTGGCTACGGTTATACCCGGCATTTTCTTGATCAGGTCTTCTACCGTGGCATCGGGGTTTACTTTATACTGGCTGGCACTGAACTGGGTGGTATCTCCTTTTTGAGATACTGCAGGGGCAGAAGCCAGGATCACTACACCTTCCAGGGTAGTGGTTTTTTTAGGAATATATACATCGTCCAGGTCCAGAGACGGTGTAGAATCGTTAAGCGCCACAGGCTTTAAAAGCGTTTCAAATCCTATAGAGGTGGCTCTTAGTATATAATTTCCGCGGGAAACATTAGTAAACAAAAAAGAGCCGGATGAATCGGAAACAGCAGACCGGATAGCAGCGCTGTCAGATGGATTTAATAGCTGAACGGTGACGCCTTTTACCACAATCCCTTCTACAGGGTCCATTAAGGTGCCTTTAATGGTTTGCGCCTGAACAGCGATTGTAAAGAGCAAAAACAGCGATAAAAATCCGGTTACTTTCATGTGTATATTGTTATTGATTTTAGTCATCCCGACGTATCGGGAGAATTGCCGCATAAAAATCTATCATCGCTATGAACATAGTGTGCTTGAAAATTTTATGCTTCATTTCATAAAAAACTTCTTGTTCGCCTTGTTGGACGCTCAAAAAAACGGAATCCTTCGGCATCACTTGATAAAAATCAAGTTGATAGCTCAGGCATTAACGTTTCTTTTTACCGGAGCGGTACAGGTTGTTTACGCATAAATATTTAAACCGATAGGCAATTTTTCATTCATAAAATACACAAAGAATGAATGAATCCCGGATGCTTTCGGGATAGGGAAGTTTCCCATGGCTAAAAACAATAATAAATATTCATGGGGAAAATTTAGCAGATTAAATGGCTTAGAATATTTATCTTGCGCCACTCAATATTTTTGTATGGAATATTATAAGTTAGTTGCGGTTACGGGTTTACCGGGCCTGTATGAATTGATAAGCAGTAAAAAGGACGGTGCTATTGTGCGTTCTTTACAGGACAAATCAACAAAATTTGCATCAACCCGCATTCACCAGTTTTCGCATTTGGAAAGTATTGAAATTTATACTACCGGCGATAATGTGAACCTGATTGAAGTGTTTAATGCTATGGACAAGGACGGCTCCGGATTGCCGGACGCCAAAGATGATAAAGCTGTAAAAGCTTATTTTCAGAAAGTTTACCCCGAAATGGATTTTGACCGCGTTTACAACAGCGATATGAAGAAGATTGTAAAATGGTTCGAGATCTTAAAGAAAAATGACATAGAGTTAAAGCTTTCTGAACCGGAAGAGGAAGTGGCTGAAGAAGCACCGGAAGCTGCTGCAGCAGTTACCGAAGCGCCAAAAGAAGAAGTATCAGCAGAAGAAAAACCTAAAAAGAAAAAGGCGGCTGAAAAATCTGCAGAGGCAGCAGTGGAAGAGGAAACGCCAAAAGCTGCACCCAAAAAAGCAGCCGCTAAAAAGAAAGCAGCCGCTAAGAAAAAAGCTGAATAATATTTGATAATAGTCAGAAAAGTCAGGAAAGTCCGTAAGTCGGGAAGACAATATTTATAAAACTCCTAACTTACGGACTTTTGGACTTACTGACTTACGGACTATAATCAGGCAGCCATGAACGCAGATATAAAACCGGTACCGAGGCATTTTTTACCCGCAGATTTTGTAATTACAGATTGGCCCGCGCTAGAGCCTTTTTTTACAGAATTGCTGAAAAGGGATATTGCTTCATTTGAGCAGCTGGAGCAGTGGCTGCAGGACGTAAGCGAGCTGGAAGCAGCCGTAAGCGAAGATGCCTGCTGGCGGCAGATCAAAATGACCTGTGATACAGAAAATCAGCAATTGGCCGAGTCGTTTAATTACTTTATGCTGGAAATTCAGCCAAAGATACAGGCCTGCTCCGATCTGCTTAACAGGAAACTGGTGGATTGCCCTTTTACGGAGAACCTGGAAGGCCCTGCTTATTTCACCTATTTAAGAAACGTAAAGAAGAATATTGATCTTTTCAGGGAAGAAAATATTCCGCTGCAATCTGAGCTGGCTGTAGAAGCCCAGCAGTTTGGTGTCATAAACGGGAAAATGAGCGTTGAGGTAAACGGGAAGGAGTACACACTGCAACAGGCGGCCCGGTTTTTAGAAGATCCTGACAGGACCCTGAGGGAGTTTGTTTACAGGAAAATATGGGACCGGAGATTGCAGGATAAAGAGGCGCTGAATAAACTTTATGACAGTCTTTTGCACAAAAGGAACCAGGTGGCTTTAAACGCCGGCTTTGACAACTACCGCGATTACAGGTTTGCAGAGTTAGGGAGGTTTGACTATACCAAAGAGGATTGTGTGCAGTTTCATGAAGCGGTAAAACAATATGTTTTACCTATCGTGGACAGCATCTATAAAAAGAAAAAAGCCAGGCTGGGCGTGGATAGCTTCAGGCCCTGGGATGTAGATGCAGAACCTGTTGGTACAGCGCCGCTGAAGCCATTTCAAACAGGCAGTGAGTTACTGCAGAAAACAACAGATTGCTTTAACAGGTTAAACCCGTTTTTTGGTAATTGCCTGCAAAAAATGGATGAGCTGAAAAGATTTGACCTGGAAAGCCGTAAAGGTAAAGCTCCCGGCGGCTATAATTGCCCGCTGGCAGAAACCGGTGCGCCTTTCATTTTTATGAATGCTGCCGGTACGCTTAATGATGTAATAACCATGGTGCATGAGGGCGGCCACGCCATACATTCTTTCCTGTCGCACCCGCTAAAGCTTACAGGGTTTAAAGATTACCCTACCGAGTTTGCAGAAGTGGCCAGTATGAGCATGGAGCTTTTTAGCATGAATGAATGGGGCGTGTTTTTTGAGAAGGAAGAGGAATTAAAACGGGCCAGGGAGCTTCAGTTGGAACGCGTGATCACTGTTTTCCCGTGGATTGCCACTATCGATAAATTTCAGCAATGGATATATGAAAATCCAGTGCATACGCATGAGGAAAGGTTGAAGAACTGGACCCGCATTTTAAATGAGTTTACGCCTGAAACACTTGATGTAAGCGATCTGGAAGCGTACCGTAACTATAGCTGGCAGCGGCAGCTGCATTTATTTGAAGTGCCTTTTTATTATATTGAATACGGCATTGCCCAGTTAGGCGCCATTGGCCTGTGGCAGCAGTTTCAGCAGAATAAAGAACAGGCGTTAAGCAATTATACCAATGCATTAAGCCTCGGAGGCACGCGCCCGTTACCGCAATTATTTGAGGCAGCAGGTTTAAAGTTCGATCTTTCTCCGGCGCATATCAAAGGATTGATGGAGTTTGTGAAGGCGGAGATGGAGCGTGTGTAACAGGTCATCTCTTATTTGTACGCTTTGTTTCAAAGTAGATAAGATAAAAGGGGATGGGGTCATACACTGTCTCATGATGAGTCAGAGACTGGTAAAATACCCCTTTAGCTGTTTCAATTTCCAGCTTTAGCCCGTCAGATTGTAAACTACTGCTATTACTATAAGGAGGCAATAATAACTTTTTGCCCGAGACGTCTATTGCCCTGTCATATTTTGAAGCGCTATCCCAGCTATATGCAAAATTCCAGTTTTGAATATCAAACTCACCCTCTGGAAGCTGTTTGTAATAATCTAAAAGAAGTACCATTCTTCCCTCGTCAAAAAGGGGCGTATTAACCGGGAATAAAATTGATGAAGAGGGCATCCAGAAATTTTCCAGGATATGAGTAGCGATGAGAGTAAAGCCGCCACAATGCCGAAGATTAAGACGAGGGCCTTTCTTTCTTTTAATAAGAACACCATTCCTCAGATTATAGGTTTTCCTGTTAGGATATATTTTTTTAGTTTTATTGTCAATGAAGTTTGTTTCTGTTGTTTGCCATAACAGAAGCTCTCCTCCTGGGGTGGGATAATACCTGTGCGATACTTTTTTTAAGGTATCAGCATTATTCACAAAATACACTTCGTTCAAAGAGCGGGTTCCTAATAATGTTTTTTCGTAAATCTTTCTCCCGGCTACAGTAAGGGTTTCATGAGTAGTATCTTTAATGATTTTTGTAAAAACGGAATCTAAAACGCACTGGTGTTGATATTGGATTATGCCTGCATGGCCTCCGGATATTACGGAGTCATATATTGTCATAGCTCCATTCAGGCTTTGAGAAACATTGATACCATTGAAATACTTTTTATGTGTATATCCCTTCTTTGTAGTAAGCTGGTAACTCCATTGATCATCATTTTTGTTCAGAACTGTTGTAGTTAAAAGCTGTGCTAATGTATCGTTTGAAGCTTTTGAAAATACGTAGTTTTCTTTCTGTTTGATACCAGAATTTTCGGGGTAAGGGATAGAGATGCGTTCCAATGTATCTGTAATAGCGTCTCCATATTTCATTTCTTTAAATGCAATGTCTGTTGCAGCAAACGGATAATGAATATAAAAAGACCTGTCGCTTTTACTGACGCTGTACAGGGAATCACAGGAGTTATAATACATTGTGTATAAAGTGTCCTGTTCCCTGTTCAAAATTGTCAAGGTATTCTTTAATGAATCATATTTGATGGTTTTAACGGGATGATCGGCTTTCAGAAGCGTTAGTGATTGTATTTTCTTCTCTCTGAATGTTCGGACGTTACCGTTAGCCAGTTCATGATAATTAAGAATTGGCTGGGAAAAGCTATTTTCCGATACTAGAGAAAATAATACCGCAAAAACCCGTGCAATATGTTTTTTACAGGACAAAGTTTATTTAATTGGGGCTAAAAATAGAGAATAATTAATTGGACCTTTGAAAACAGCACACATTAAAGGATTGATGGGGTTTGTGAAGGCGGAGATGGAGAAGGTTTAGTTGCGACGTATCTGAAATGTTACCGGCTGTTTTCTGTAGGCTTTAACAGCCCTGCCATATTTTTTAGCCGGTATCCACCTGGGCGATTTTTTAAGCATCCTGAGAACCTCTTCTTCGGTACCGTAACCGTTATTGGTTAATGCCTTCATATGGGTGAGCGTGCCGTCCTTTTCCACTATAAACTGTACTATCACAGTAGCCTGCCCGCCGGTTGCTCCATTTCGGATGGGAACACTGCCATCGAGGTTTTTCTCAAGAAAAAGCCGCCAGCCATCTTTACCGGGGAACCTCGCATTTTCTTCATCGCGTGTAAAAAACACTGTCAACAGATGCTATGGTTCCATCTTCTTTAAATTCTTTCCATGTTCCGCGGTCAGCAATGAAACTAATTTCACGCAGTTTATGCCCGGTCGAATCATCGTCCGTATCAACCATCGTTTCGTTGATATTGTCCGTTATCTTGGTATTAAACAGGTAACCTGTTTGAGTATAACGCATTTTTTTCTCATAGCACAGTTTGTCATTATCGTAAATAGCTGAATCGGTTAAATGACCTGCTGAGTCCCATTTTTGAGAAACACCTTTTAATTGATTATTAAAAACCTCTACACTTTCAGACTTTTTTCCGCTAGCATGATACATTTCCCTGGTGCCATGCGCTACTGCTAATGTTGAATCCTTATAACTTTCAATCATAAAAAGCCGGTTGCCCTTTGCAGTATAATATTGCATCTGGAATACCGAATCCCTGCGCATTCCTTTACCTATAATGAGCGCTTTTTCCCTGGGAACAATGTCCATATGCTCATTCATATAGTACACATACACTTTGTTTTGTGCCATGGCTTCGGTTAACGGAACTAATATAAAAAGGACTACTACAAGCAGTTTTGGTAAAAAAACAGTTTTTTTCATCAGAAGGTACAGTTTTTACCTGGCAAAGGTAATAATTTGTCAGGCACCGGTTGTTCCGGTTCGAATTTTGCGAGCGCTTTTTTGAACTTTTTCCTGAAAGCTTTGTTCTAAACTACATCTTTACACTACTTAAAATGAATCAATTTATGAAGAGAATATTATCATTATCATTTGCGGCATCTGTTATTTTTGTCTCGTGCAACTCAGCGCCTGAGGCTGATAAAGCTGCCACTGAAGAACAGCAACTGGTGGCGGCTGCGGAGGGAGAAACCTATAAGGTAGATACAACCCAGGCAGCGCAGTTTATTGGCACCAAGCCGGTAGGTGAGCATCATGGTACTTTTAATGTAGCCGAAGGGGAAATTTTTGTAAAAAATGACGCTATTGTTACGGGCGGAAAACTGGTTTTTAACATCAACAGCCTGAAAATAATAGATAAAGATACTTCGGGTGCTGCAAAATTAACAGGCCATTTGTTATCTCCCGACTTTTTTGACGCCGCTAATCACCCTACTGCCACGTTTGAAATAACTGCTGTTGAAGAATATGTGGCGGATAGTACTAATAAGATCATTCTGGACGGCGCTACCAATACCGTTAAAGGAAATCTTACTTTGAAAGGAGTAACTAAAAATGTTTCTTTCCCTGCCGTTATTACAGTAACTCCGGGTACTGTTACTGCAAGGGCTAATTTCAATATCAACCGTACGGACTGGGGCCTTGTGTATGGCAATGACCAGTCTTTAGGCGATAAGTTCATCAGGCCTGAAGTGAATATCAGTTTTAGCATAACTGCTTCTAAATAAATATTTTTGAAAGGAGCATACTAAAAAGCAATATTTTTCCGTTTGTAATTGGCAGGTTATTTGCAAATTGTAACCGGATTGATATTAATTAAAAACATCTAAAATGAAGAAATTTTTACTGTTAGCGCTAAGTTTTATGGTTATCATTTTTGTAAATGCACAGGAAAAGGCAGCTCCTAAAAGCCCTCCGGCATCTACTAAAGCTGAAATAGCCGGCGGTGCTGTTGTTACCATTAACTATAGCCAGCCTTCGGTAAAAGGAAGGACAATTGGAAAAGATCTGGAGCCGCTGCCAGGGCAGGTTTGGCGCACCGGCGCTAATAAAGCTACTGTTTTTGAAGTAAGTAAGGATGTAACCATTGAAGGCAAAGCGCTGCCTGCGGGTAAATATGCGCTGTTTACTTTGGTGGACGGTGATATCTGGACTATTATTTTCAATTCAAACTGGGATCAGTTTGGCGCTTTTAAATATAAAGAAGCGGAGGATGTTTTACGCATTAATGTAAAATCAGTAAAGGCGGAATCTTTTGCTGAAAAATTAAATATTACTGCCGGTAAAGATGGTATTGTAACTATACTTTGGGGTGATAATAAAGTAAGTTTTACTGTAAAATAGACTTGTTTCCAGGATATTATTATGAAAGCCGTTTCACAAGGAAGCGGCTTTTATATTTCTGACAGCTTAAACATGTTACCGGCTCTGATGCCTCTTTCTGTTTGTGTTAAGGTGCAGCATTCATTTACGGGGTCATGCTCAAAGAACAGTATATAATTATTTTCTGCAGCTTCCTTTAAAAAAAGCTCTTTTTCCGTCATTGTGATCAGGGGGCGGGTATCGTAGGCCATTACATAAGGAAGTGGCAAGTGCCCTGCAGAGGGTAGCAGGTCGGCCATATATACAATGGTTTTTCCTTTATAATAAAGCTGTGGCAGCATCATGGCATCTGTATGTCCATCAGCAAAACGTATCTGCATGTTTGCTGTAAAAGAAGTGTTGTCTAACTGGCCTGCCTGCCGGCTTCTGTTTGTAATAAACTGCAGCTGCCCGCTTTCCTGTATAGGTAAAATATTTTCTTTTAGAAAAGAGGCTTTTTCCCTGGGGTTGGGTACAGTAGCCCATTCCCAGTGGGCTTCGTTGCTCCAGTAAGTGGCATATTTAAAAGCCGGAACCAGTTTTTCTCCTTCCCGTTTTATAGCGCCGCCGCAATGATCAAAATGTAAATGAGTAAGGAACACATCAGTGATATCATCCCTGTGAAAGCCGTGAGCCGCAAGGCCTTTGTCCAGATCATCATTGCCATGCAGATAATAATAGCCAAAAAATTTTTCACTTTGCTTATTGCCCATGCCGGTATCAACAAGGATCAGTCGCCCCTCATCCTCTATCAGCAGGGAACGAAGTGCCCAGCTGCACATATTGTTTTCATCGGCGGGGTTCAGCTCATTCCAGATGCTTTTGGGAACTACGCCAAACATAGCGCCTCCGTCTAACTTAAAATGACCGTGATTAACAGAATAGAGGTTCATAAGGCTTTTGAGATTTCATTTAGCCGGGACTTTAACTGGGCATCAGAGATATTTTCTAAATCAGCTTTATCATAAATGCTCAATAAATAAACTGTGGATTGAATGATTTTTACACATGTTATGATCCTCGCCCCGCCGCTTTTACCTTTACCCTTTGACCTAATGGATAATCTTATTTTATAGCAATCTTTACCAATAGCAGTGCCTGTTTGAGGGTGTTGTTCCAGTATATCTAATAATGCAGCATAATCAGCTTTAAGGGAGCTGTGCTTTTTAGAGAGTGCCTTTAGTTCTCTGTCAAAAGATTCAATTGTTTTTAGTTTATATTTCATCTAACAATGCTCTTGCATCTTTCAACTTTATTTTCCCGTCCAGATGGTCCTGGACTTCCTGTAATCTTTTGGGCAGGCTGTCTAAAAACTCTTTTTCAGCTTTTGTAAGCTTTTTTACTTCATCTTTTTGTACCGAAGCCGAAATGTTCATGCGCTCCATAAGTGTACTTATCAGCTCCAGTTCTTCTTTATTCTTCGGTTTTATAATAATCGTATCCATACTTAAAGTTACTAAAAAAGCATTTATAACATCTTCTTCTGTTTTACCAATGCTGCATACAGCCAGAAAAAGCCGATCGTAAAAAATACGATCAGGGACAATATGGAATGTTTCATAGTGCCTGTTACTTCTTCAATACGGCCAAAAGTGAAGATTCCAATTACTATAGCAAACTTTTCAGTAAGATCGTAATAGCTGAAGAAAGACGCCGTGTCTTTAGTGGGTGGCATTAGCTTGGCGTAGGTAGAGCGGCTAAGCGATTGAATACCTCCCATTACAAGCCCCACCAGTACTGCCAGCCCATAAAACAAAAACTCGGCATTGGCGCCGCCCTCTGCTGCCACAGCAGTATAATAGGCCAGCAGGCAAATGATGATCCAGAAAATGATAACACCGAGCAGTACTTTAATATTACCAAAACGTGCCGAAAGCCTCGACATGCCCCAGGCACCCAGTATAGCTACTAACTGGATAATAACAACGGTGATAATGAGGTTAGTATCAGGGAGCTTTAACAGCTTGCTTCCAAATATAGTAGCCGCCAGCATAACCGTTTGTACGCCCATGCTGTAAAAGAAAAATCCCCGTAAGAAACGTTTCAATACCGGCATTTCTCTTACCTGGTGGTACACTTTCTTCATTTCATTAAAACCGTCCTTTATTACGTTTTTCTTTTTTTCCTGCTTTGAAGAAGATGCCGGCAGGCGGGAAAATGTGATTTGCGCAAATGAAAACCACCATATACCTACCAGTAGAAAAGTGAGCCGGGTGGCCAGGCCCTGGTCAGCCATCGTTATCACCAATACAAAGCCTGCTATCTGCATCAAAACGCTGCCGATGTATCCAAAGGAGTAACCGCGGGCGCTGATCCTGTCCCTGTCCTCAGGTGCTGCTATTTCAGGTAAGTAGGCATTATAAAATACCAGGCTGCCCACATACCCCATAGCGGCCAGCATAAAAGCAATAACGCCTAATCCTAAAGTATCGGATTTAAAAAAGAATAAAGCGCTGCACCCGGCGGCGCCCATATAACAAAAAAAGCGCATAAAGTTTTTTTTGTTACCGCGGGTATCTGCAATAGAAGTGAGGATAGGGTACAAAATGGCTATAATAAGGTACGATGCCGCTAAAATGTAATCGTACAAAGAAGAATTGACAAATTTTCTTCCCAGGAACGTTACTGTGTGGTCTGAGTTGTTATTGGTTACTGCCAGGAAATAGATGGGGAAAAACGTGGTAGTAATAACAAGGTTGTAAACGCTATTGGCCCAATCATACATAGCCCAGCCGTTGATGATCTTTTTTGAAGCAGTTAGAGTGGTTCCTTTTATCATTCAGTAAAAATATAAGAAATTCAGGAAGTCTGTCTTAAAAGACACTGTCTTAAATCAACAATGGGTATGATATTAAGCAATATTTATATAAGTTGAAAAAAATATTTTTGAACTCTTACTAAAATTATTCTCTAATTAAAGTCAGAAACTCATGATTAAATACTTGATAAACAAACTAAAGCAACCTCTGTGTATGCATATTAAGCTGACAATTATTTTTGTTTTCATCTGCTCTGTAGCTTTTGCTGAAGGCAGCAAAGATCTTTATTTAACCGGCGCCAATACCGGTTACCGGTCATTTCTTCTGAGCTGGCCATTCAGTCAGGCCGGAGCAGCCTTCAATCCCTTCCCTACACCAGGCCGCACATGGGTATATGCAAAAGCAGGAGAAACCATTTATATGGGCAGTAGCGTTCAGGGTAAAAATTATGGTGCTGGCAGCAGTACAGGTACTATTATATTACGCTCACCGTCAGGAACTGAATTTACATCCGGCTACAGCACTACCACCGGTCTGATAGCCGATAAGTCCCAGGAACAAAACGGACCAAACAGGACAGGGGTTAGCAATGGCTATACTCCATTTACAGTTTTGACTAATGAGACGGGTGTTTGGGAAGTGCAGTTTCTGTCAATGGGTACGGGAACCACTTTAACAGGGTTTCATTATCTTCCCTATATTAACTGGCTTCAGCCTGAAACATCGGCGGCTTCTTCATTAATTGCAGCCTGGGATGTGTCAGTAGGAAATGCAGCAACCGGTGCATTGGTTGCAGGCAGGGCTTATACTACTTTACTGGCTTTGTGTGGCCCCAATGGTGTTTTTAATGAGCCTTCCTTTTATGGAAAAGTGTATGTGCTTACCCCGGCCGGCTATGTTTATGAAGTAGATAATAACGGTCAGAACGGCGCTTCCTTTAACTTTTTCAGTAATAATAAAGGTTCAAGGTTACCTGATGGGTCACCTTCCTATGCAAGCAGTTCTTATACATCGGGAACTTTAAGTACAATGATTGCCGGTTTCTATGATCCGCGCACACCTGATAATGGAACAGTAGATTTTACCAATAAAATTTTTTACAACAAACCGGCCACAGATTTGCCGGTAAGCGCTTCGGTATATTTTAGCAATGGCACCTTAGCAACTAACACATGGCTCAGGCCCGCATCGGTAGCCACTCCTGTATTTACGTCATCAGGATTAACTGCGTCCTGTGGCGGCCAGTTTCAGTTTACTCCTACCGCCAGCGGCACTTACCGTATTGCATTGGATGTGGGGAACAACGGCAGTTTTGATGATGATATAGATGTTGTACTTACAGGGAATGCTATAGGAGGAAAAGTAAACTCAGTGCTTTGGGACGGCAAGAATGGTAAGGGCGTTCAAACGAGTCCCGGAGCAACTTCTGTGAGCGCTAAAATATCTGTATCGCTACCTACTTCTGAAGTTCACTTTCCTTTTATTGATGTGGAAGCAAATACAAACGGTATTAAAATACAAAGGTTAAGCGCTGATTATAACAACTATGCCGGCAATACTGTTTATTGGAACGATGCAGGACTAACCGGGGGTGTACCACCCAACCCCTTAATTAACAAAAGTGCGGGAGAAAACAGTATTGTGAACGGACATATATGGTCTGGTACATCAGCCAGTACTCAAACACTGTATTTTGGTAATGAAAGAATGCTGGATACCTGGGCTTATGTAAGCGGTGATAATCAGGATTTTGATGCTCTAACAGTATGCCGCGTAATAAGTGGCAATGTTTGGTTTGACAGGGACGGCCTGGGAGATGGGATGGACAACAGGTACACCGAAACAGGCGTAACCAAAGAGGATGATTGGCAAAAGCTGCCGTCTTCGGGTTTGTATGCTACACTTGTTGACAGGATTACCGGCAATGTGCTCCTGTCGGTACCGGTTATCTCAGGAAATTATATGTTTACTAATATAGCCAACAATGCAAGCGGTTATCTGGTTATCCTTACCAACCAATCATACAATACAGGTGATGCGCAACCTTCATCCGCTTTACCTGCTGGAGATTGGGTACATGTGGGAGCTGGGCGGGGCACTACTTCGTCTGCAACAAATGGTGTAATAACCATTGGGGCTGTAACCACCTCCACTTTATCTATTGCCAATGCCAATTTTGCAATCTACAGCGAGCAGGCATTACCGGTAGATTTTGGGGACCTTACTGCAGTTATTGTAAATGGAGAATTGAAAGTGAACTGGTCTACATTAACAGAAACCAACAACAGCTATTTTGAAATAGAAGTGTCTAAAGATGGCAAGGCATTTGTGAGTATTGGCAAAGTAAACAGTAAAGCAAAAAACGGCAACTCTGATACTTTACTTAGCTATAACTATACGACTGGTGAAAGCAGCGCAACAGGGTTATTGGGTATATCAGTGCTTTCTATTGCTCTTATAACTCTATTGAAAAATCGTAAAAATAAATGGGCTTATGCTTTAGCGGTTGTTTTTGGTTTAGCCGTATTTGGGGCTTCGTGTACCCGGCAGGAATTTAATGAAACTAATAACAGCAGACTTTTTCTGCGTATCAAACAGATAGATAAAGACGGAACGTTTAAATACAGCAAAGTTTTTCAGGCAATAATAAAATAACGCAGATTGAGTTACAGGAAATAATAAGAGGAGATTGTCTTCCGGGTCCGGAGACAGGCTCCTCTTATTGATAAGATAATAGGGATATCAGGTTAGATAGTAGTTTTCTGAAACTTCAAAGCTCCTTTGCTTTCCTGGATAAACAGGGTAAAATCATCCTATTGCTCCCTTCCACAATAATATCAGCAATATAATCCCCACAATGATCCTGTACCAGCCAAAGATCTTAAATCCATATTTTTTCAGATAATTAATAAAAAATTTGATGGCGATAACAGCCACTACAAATGCTACCACATTGCCTACGATAAAAGCAATGGTATTTTCCTGAGATTGTACAATAAGCTCATATCCTTTCTGCTCGGTACCTCCCATATTCCACTTTTTTAAGAAGAGGGAATATAAGGTTGCTGCTGCCATTGTAGGTACGGCCAGGAAGAAAGAGAATTCCGCTGCCGCGCCCCTGGTTAATCCTTGTTGCATACCACCTATAATAGAGGCTGCGCTGCGGCTAACCCCGGGTATCATGGCAATACACTGCCACAGGCCGGTCATAAAAGATTTACCGTAAGTGATCTCTTTTTCCGAATGTATAACAGGGTTATTAAATGCTTTATCAATAAACAGTAAAACCACGCCTCCCACCAGTAGTGATACGGCAACCGTTGTAGGGCTTTCCAGCATTTCGTCTATTTTGTCAGAGAATAGAAAGCCCAGTAAAAGAGCCGGAATTACACCAATCAAAAGCTTGAAATAAAACTTCAAACGCCCTGTTTTGATGGGGTCTATAAACTTCTTCCAGTATAAAACCACTACGGCAAGTATGGCTCCTAACTGGATAGCCACTTCAAACAGTTTGGTAAACTCCTCCTTTTCTATACCCATAAATGAGCTGGCAATGATCATGTGGCCGGTAGAGGAAACGGGCAGATACTCGGTTATACCTTCAATAATGGCAATAATAACAGCTTCAATAATACTCATACATCAATTTTATAAAAAAAGGCGATACTGCTGCATCGCCTGTACATATCCTTACAAGAAAACTTATTTAGATTTTTTGAAAATGGCAAAGCATTCAATAGCCAGACCTATAAAAATCAATATAGGGGCTACGGTTATCCGGGTAGTGCTGTAAACTTCATCAGGCTTAAACACGTTAGGATCTTCGCTTCTGCCACCAGCCATTAAAAACATACCCAGTGCAATGATAATGACACCAACCAGCATCCACATATAATTGCTTTTTTCAAACAAACTGGCGGGGGTTTTATTTTCTGACATTGTAAAAATTTTGATGCTGCAATATTAGCATTTTATTTCGGGCAAAGATGTGAAATAATGCACAATCTTGCTCCCTCTGCCGGTACAAGTATCGTTCGTAGCTGAATGAGACCCGCATTTCTATGTCCATGGCCAATAGTCCGTTGTCCATAGCCTACCGAAAATAATGAAACTGTTTCGCTTCTGGTAACGTATAATAGCAGCTTCCCTGTGGTGCTCCTTCGGAGAGTTTCGAACTATACATATTCAACACTATGCAGGGGCTGCTTAATACAGGTCATCCAGCTTCTTTTTCAGGTACTTCAATACGCTGGTATGAGTGCTTATCAGGGTAATCAGGATGCCGAGCGCCATCATCCCGGCAAAAAGCAATGCTAGCTGTGAATTATCCTGGATAGCCGCTAGCTCAGGTAACATTTTCCTGGCGCCACGAATGATAAGCAATACGCCTGCAATAGCAATTGCGCCACTGATAGCGCCGTTTATAATAGCCCTTATTCCCAATGGCCGGGCAATAAAACCACGGGTGGCGCCTACCATCTGCATGGTTTTGATAATAAACCGGTTGCTGAACATGGCCAGGCGAATGGTATTGTCAATAAGACCAATAGCCGCCAAAAGCAGTAAAAGAGAAATGCCCAGCAACACCCAGTTCACAATTTTTATTTTACTGTCCAGTCCTCCTACCAGCAGTTCAGGGTATTTCACTTCTGTAACATAAGTCTGCTGTTCAAGGTCGGCTTTAATATTTTTGAGCGTATCTACATTCAGGTAGTCCGATTTTAGCTTAAAATCAATGCTTTGAGGCAGTGGGTTTTCCGTTAAGATCCCATCCCAGCTTTCGTTACCGTCTGCCAGGTATTTCGCTTTTGCCATCTCTTTAGTAGTAAAAATATACTCCTTAATGTATGGTTTTGCCGCAATATATTGTACCAGGGCGGCACTGTCGGCCGTTGCCAGGGGATCGCGCAGGTACACGTTAACCTCCACTTCCTCCTTAAAATGCTGTCCCAGGGTGCGGGTATTAATTACCAGCCATCCTATTACCCCCAATAAAAAAAGCACCAGGGTTACGCCTAATATCGACATAAAGTAAGAGGCTTTGCCCCGTTTTACCGCTTTTGTTTTTTCAGCCATAATTGTACAATTTGCTTGTATGGTAGCCCCGCAAATTTAGGGTATTCACGCCTACAATGCTTACATTTGCGGCCACGTAAAGCGTATGGACTATAATTTTAACTTGATAGAAAAAAAATGGCAGCAGCAGTGGAAAGAAACCGGTGCTTACCAGGTATTGAATGAAAGTGATAAACCTAAATATTATGTGCTGGATATGTTCCCTTATCCAAGCGGGGCAGGCCTGCACGTAGGACATCCTTTGGGCTATATAGCCAGCGATATTTATGCACGTTACAAACGCCTGAAGGGATTTAATGTGCTGCACCCTATGGGATACGATGCTTTTGGACTACCCGCAGAGCAATACGCTATTGAACATGGCATACATCCTGCTGTTTCTACCGAAAAAAATATTGAAACCTTCCGTAAACAACTGGATAATATTGGTTTTTGTTATGATTGGAACCGTGAAGTGCGTACCAGCGATCCTAAATATTATAAATGGACACAATGGATCTTTTTACAATTATTCAAAAGCTGGTTCAACCGTAAAACGCAGAAGGCCGAGCCCATTGAAGCGCTTGTAAAAATATTTGAGGCGGAGGGAAACAGGAGCCATCCTTTTCCCAATGAAAAATTTCAGATTTCAAACTTCAAGTTTCAAATTTTTAATGCTGCTGACTGGAAATCGTTTGACGAAGCTACCCGCCAGCACATTTTAATGGAATACCGCCTGGCTTATTGCGGTTACGGAGAAGTAAACTGGTGCGAGGCATTAGGAACTGTACTGGCCAATGATGAGGTAGTAAATGGTGTAAGCGAGCGTGGTGGCCATCCTGTAATAAAAAAGCGATTACGCCAGTGGTACCTGCGCATCACCGAGTATGCTGACAGGTTGTTAAAAGGTTTGCAGACCGTTGACTTTAGTGAAGCCATGAAGGAAATGCAAACCAACTGGATCGGTAAATCAAGTGGCGCGGAAATGGAATTCCAGATAGCCAACCACAGTCCCAATTTAAGGGTTTACACCACCCGTCCTGATACCATTATGGGCGTGGACTTTATGGTAATTGCACCCGAGCATGAGCTGGTAAGAGAAATTACCACAGCGGAGCAGCAAAAAGAAGTGGATGATTATATAGATTATGTAAACAGCCGCAGTGAAAGAGAGCGTATGTCTGAAAAGCGCATTACCGGCGCGTTTACCGGTGCTTATGCTGTTAACCCTTTTGATGACAGGCAGATCCCTATCTGGATCAGCGAATACGTATTGGCGGGATATGGTACCGGCGCTATTATGGCGGTGCCTTGCGGCGATGAGCGCGATTACCGGTTTGCACAGCAATTCAATATTCCTGTTACTAATATCATTGGTGAGCATTTTAACGGGCAGGACGCCAATCCTACGAAAGATGCAGTGCTGAGTAATTCGGGATTTTTAGATGGGGTTCCCATGCGTGAGGCCATGGAAATAGTGATAAACGAAATAGAAAAGAGAGGTATTGGTAAAAGAAAGACCAATTATAAAATGCGCGATGCTGCGTTCAGCCGCCAGCGTTACTGGGGGGAGCCTTTTCCCATAAAATGGGTAAATGGTGTACCATACCCATTGGATGAAAAAGATTTGCCACTTGAGCTTCCGCCAATGGAAGATATAAAGCCGGGGAAGGATGGAGAAGGGCCGTTGAGTAATAATGAGGAGTGGCTTACCTCCCCCTCCTTTGGAGGGGGCCGGGGAGAGGCTTCTACAATGCCGGGCTATGCAGGTTCTTCCTGGTACTTTTTACGGTATATGGACCCGAATAACGATCAGGAATTTGCCGGCCGCAAAGCAACGGATTACTGGAACCAGGTGGATTTATACATTGGCGGTACCGAGCACGCTGTAGGCCATTTGCTGTACAGCCGTATGTGGACCAAAGCCCTGTACGACTTAGGTTATATAGGTTTTGATGAGCCTTTTAAACGCCTGGTAAACCAGGGGATGATACAGGGCGCTTCAAGGTTTGTATATCGTATTAACGGAACCAATCAGTTCGTATCTCATGGGTTAATCAGCAGTGAAGGTACTTACGAGGGTGCTGTTTTAGATAAAATTCATGCCGATGTAAATTTTGTGGATGGCGTTGTGCTGGATATAGAAGCCTTTAAACAATGGCGTAACGGAGAATATGCCAATGCCGAATTTATTTTGGAGGATAGCAGTGTTTACTCCTCCCCTTCGGGGGGGAGTTTGGGAGGGGCTTATATCTGCGGAGCAGAGGTAGAGAAAATGTCCAAATCCAAGTTCAACACCGTTAACCCCGATGACCTCGTTACAAAATATGGTGCCGATACTTTCCGTATGTACGAAATGTTCCTCGGCCCGGTGGAAATGAGCAAGCCCTGGGATACCAAAGGTATCGAAGGGGTGCACCGCTTCCTCAAAAAATTATGGCGCTTGTTTTATAAAGAAACTAACGCCGGCGAGCACCTTTGGCAGGTTACTGAAGACGCGGCTACCGATGCTGAAATGAAAGTATTGCATCGTGCCATTAAAAAAATTGAAGACGATACCGAGCGCTTCAGCTTTAATACTGGTGTGAGCGCTTTTATGATCCTGGTAAACGAGCTTACTGATCTGAAATGCCACAAAAAAGAAGTGTTACAATCCCTGCTTATTATGTTAGCACCTTATGCGCCGCATATAGCCGAGGAATTGTGGCATGCTTTGGGAAATACTGCTTCTGTGCTGGATGCATCTTATCCCGGGCTGGAAGAAAAATACCTGGTTGAAACCAGTAAGGAATATCCCATTTCGGTAAATGGCAAGCTGCGCACCACCATGAACATTTCCTTAAACGCGGCACAGGAAGAAGTAGAAAAAATAGTGCTTGCCAATGAGATTATTCAAAAATGGGTAGAAGGCAAAACACCAAAAAAGATCATCTACGTAAAAAATAAAATGGTGAATATAGTAGTGTAAGCGTACTATATAACCCTGTAAAAAGAGCAAACAAGGCGTTCTGTTTAACAATACCGTTCCCTCACAGCAGATGGAACGGTGTTTATTTTTGAATATTAGGAACATTTTTTGATTAACCTTAACTGTGCTGCTCAAAATCAATTTTAACAATTAAAAAATCAAACCATGTCAATTAACATTGTAGATCTTGTAAAAAATTACATTTCACAGGATCTGATCTCCAAAGCCGGCGCATTTCTTGGAGAAAACGAAGGTGGTATTTCTAAAGCCGTTTCTGGTTTAATACCTTCCATACTGGGAGGTGTTGTGGCTAAAGGTACCGGGTCAGAAGCCAATGCGCAGCAGTTGCTGGATGCTGCCAAAGAGGCTAATAACTCGGGCTTATTGGGCAACCTAAGCTCTTTATTTGGTAATGCTGATCTGCTGTCCAAAGGTACCGGGTGGTTTAATAGTCTTTTTGGCGGACAGTCCAACTCTATTATTGATACTATTTCAAACTTTTCAGGCATTAAGTCTTCGTCTTCCAGCTCGCTGATCAGCATGATAACCCCGCTGATTATGGCGCTGCTTGGTAAAAAGGCCCAGGATGATAATTTAACAGCAAACGGATTTTCAGGTTTCCTGTCCTCTCAAAAAAGCAGTGTGCTAAACGCACTTCCATCAGGTTTAGGTTCTGTTGCTTCTGCGTTAGGTCTTGGTGCTATTGGTAGCGCGGCAAGGGAAACTGTGGAAGATGTAAAGACTACAGCAGCATCGGCCTATAATTATGCTGAAGGACAGGCAGAAAAAGCGGGTGGCGGTATGAAGTGGTTACTACCCTTATTATTACTGGCAGCCCTCGCATTTTTGCTTTCATGGATCATGGGTAAAGGATGTAATAAAGGAGAAGGTACTACCGGCGCCGATACTACGGCTACAGCTCCTGTGGATACAGACAGCGCTACATTAGAAGCAGTAACCGTTTCCGGCACGCTTGATACTACTACGGGTAATTATATTTATAATGTTGGCGCAGATAAAGAAATTAAGCTGGCAGATGGTACTACTTTATTAGTAGGTGAAAACAGTACAGAAGCCAAACTCTACAATATGCTGAGCGATGCGGCGTTTACCGTGGATACCGTTAATAAATCTGCCAATTGGGTGGTGCTGGACCGCGTGTATTTTGAAACAGGCAAATCTGTACTTACCGCAGCCTCTGCTGCGCAGGTAAAAAACATTGCTGTTATTCTTAAAAATTTCCCTAATGCTGCCATTAAATTAGGCGGCTATACCGATAATACAGGCGATGCTGCTGTGAATAAAAAAGTATCGCTTGAAAGGGCTAAAGTGGTAGCAGGCGAATTATTAAAAGCCGGTGCCGCAAAAAAGCAAGTAGCGGAGGCAGAAGGTTACGGACCTGAATTCCCCGTTTGCCCTGCTAATGACACGCCCGAATGCCAGGCACAAAACAGGAGGGTTGATTTAAAGGTTGCCGTAAAATAAATTACAATAATGCTTACTTAAAGAACCGTCTCATGAGGCGGTTTTTTGTTTGTGTACGATTTACGAATCAGGAGAAAGGCAGGGATACAGATTCAATAGTTATCTTTGGTAATAATAATGAGCAACCCAAATTTGAATAAAGAGAAGCAGGGCCTGAATGCTGCGGAACGTGAGTTTGAGAATACCATCCGCCCGGGGCAGATAAAGGAATTTGCAGGACAACCGCAGCTGATTGAAAACCTTACCATCTTTATTAAAGCCGCTAAAATCCGCGGTGAAGCATTGGATCATGTACTTTTTCATGGCCCTCCCGGTCTGGGGAAAACCACCCTGTCGCGCATTGTAGCCAATGAACTGGGCGTTAACATAAAAGAAACCAGCGGCCCTGTGATTGAAAAGCCCGGAGATCTGGCCGGCCTGCTTACCTCGCTGGAACCTAATGATGTATTGTTCATTGATGAAATACACCGGTTAAGTACGGTGGTGGAAGAATACCTGTATGCAGCAATGGAAGATTACAGGCTCGATATTTTAATAGACAGTGGCCCCAATGCCCGTAGTATTCAGCTATCATTGAATCCGTTTACTTTAATAGGAGCAACAACAAGAAGCGGCCTGCTTACAGCGCCTTTGCTTTCAAGGTTTGCCATCAAATCGCGCCTGGAATATTATTCTGCGGAAGTATTGCAGAAGATTGTATTGCGGGCTGCCCGTATCCTGGAAGTTACCATATCAGTAGATGCTGCAAAAGAGATCGCCAAGCGCAGCCGTGCTACGCCACGTATTGCCAACGGCCTGCTGCGCCGGGTAAGGGATTTTGCACAGGTATTGAATGATGGTGAGATTGACCTGGGCATAACCCAGCACGCCCTGAAGGCATTGAACGTGGATGAATACGGGCTGGACGATATGGACAACCGCATTCTCCTTGCTATTATTGAAAAATTTAAAGGCGGCCCGGTAGGTATTACTACTATTGCTACTGCTGTTGGCGAGGAAGCCGGTACATTGGAAGAAGTGTATGAACCGTTTTTAATACAGGAAGGTTTTTTACAGCGTACCCCACGCGGCAGGGAAGTTACGCATAAGGCTTACGAGCATTTGGGCAAGAAGCCTGGCCGTGGAGGGCCTCAAAGCCTGGAGCTTAATTTTTAAACCGGCAGCCGGGTACCCTTGTAAATATCCCGGAGGTAAATGGAGACATCAATAGCTTTAATGATTAAAGCATCTTCAAGTGTTTTGTACTCTTCCAGTTCCCAATGTGCGTGGGCATTTAGCCTGAAAACTTCTATGTTTACTGATTCGGAATCAACCAGGATATATTCTTTCAGGGAAGGGATGTCCCTGTACAGCTTAAATTTCTCTCCGCGGTCATAATTTTTTGTTGAAGGGGATAAAATTTCAATGAGTATAACAGGCAGCATGGCAGTATCTTCATCTTCCTGCGAAGGAGTAATATCGCCGCAGATAACCGAAATATCGGGATAGGTGAATAAGGTGTTTTCAGGAATATGGATGCGCATATCGCTGCCATAAGGTTGGCAGGAGTTGCCATCCAAAGCTATAAAAAGTCTCCCCTGTACATTTTTCGAAATAATATTATGCCTTGCACCTGCTCCTGCCATAGCAAAAATTTCTCCCCTGAAAAATTCGTGCTTTGTAACCGATGCTTTCTCCATGTCAAGGTATTCTGCCACGGTGTAAAAAGCTTTTTGATAGGTCGGCTCTGGTTCATTCAATATGTTATCCATATATGCAATTTACGATTTTTTTGCAGGCAGTTGCCTGGCGTGTTTTTTAGCATCAGGGTGGACGCAAATCTAAACGTATCGCTGCTATGCGGCTCTTAGGGATGTTTACTTTCAGGCTTATTAATATAATCGCCGCTCTGCGGCTGAATGGGAGTCTTTATCTTACCGCATAGCGGTAACCCATTTATATAAAGATGTTAATTCCGTTTTTAAAAGAACAGCAGAGTTGTTCAATGTTTTTTGAAGGTTTAGTATATTGTCGCTCCTCTGCGGCTGAGTTGGAGTCTTTATCTTACCGCATAACGGTAACCCATTTATATAAAGATGTTAATTCCGTTTTTAAAAGAACAGCAGAGTTGTTCAATGTTTTTTGAAGGTTTAGTATATTGTCGCTCCTCTGCGGCTGAGTTGGAGTCTTTATCTTACCGCATAGCGGTAACCCATTTATAGAAGATGTTAATTCCCCGGTTAAAAGCGCTGCGGTAGCTGCGCAATGTTGCTCTGGTATTTAAGGAAATAAATTTGTATGCCCGCCCTGTTTTTAACATATATATTGTAACAAAAATATCCGCCTTTTGGACGGATACTCTTGATATTACTTACGTATAAAATAGTAGGTTACACGAGATTATTTGCTACAAGATATTCTGCAATCTGTACGGCATTGGTAGCAGCACCCTTGCGCAGGTTATCGCTTACCACCCACATATTTAAAGTTTTAGGCTGGGTTTCATCTCTGCGGATGCGCCCTACAAATACTTCATCTTTTTCATGTGCATCCATGGGCATGGGATATTGCTGGCTGGCCAGGTCATCCACCACTACTATTCCCGGCGAGCTTTCCAGCAGGTCCCTGACTTCTGCCAGATCAAACTCATTTTCAAATTCAATATTCACGCTTTCACTGTGGCCGCCCATTACAGGTATGCGCACTGTGGTAGCCGTAACTTTAATGTTATCATCCCTCATGATCTTTTTGGTTTCATTCACCATTTTCATTTCTTCTTTGGTGTAACCATTATCTGTAAATACATCAATCTGGGGAATCACATTCAGGTCAATAGGGTATTTATAAGCCATAGGATATTCGGCTTCTTTTCCTTCTACCGATTTGGTCCTTTCCCCCATTAGCTGGTCAACCGCTTTTACACCGGTCCCTGTTACACTTTGATAAGTGGAAACCACTACCCTTTTTATTTTATACTGCTTGTGCAAGGGAGCCAGCGCTACTACCATTTGTATGGTAGAGCAATTGGGATTGGCTATAATTTTATCGTTGGTAGTTAAAACATCTGCATTAATCTCTGGTACCACCAAAGGTTTGGCGGGGTCCATTCTCCAGGCAGAGGAGTTATCTACTACTGTAATTCCTGCAGCAGCAAACTGAGGTGCCCACTCTGTAGACGTACTGCCTCCTGCCGAAAATAAAGCTACAGCCGGTTTGGCGGTAATAGCATCGGCCATGCTTACCACTTTATATTTTTTACCTTTAAACTCCACTTCTTTTCCCACACTTCTTTCAGATGCTACGGGAATAAGCTCCGTAACAGGAAAATTTCTTTCGGCCAGTACCTGTAACATTTTGGTGCCTACAAGGCCGGTAGCGCCCACAACTGCAACTTTCATTTTTTTCTGTTTTAATATTTAAAGTTTTATTCTCACCCTCTCCTTTGGAGAGAGAAGGGTGAGGCCAAAAAAAACCTTCCGTTTGTACGGAAGGCCTGTTTAAAAAATTTTATGTCTGCACACAAAAACCACAACCTTCCGCTAAGGATGTTTCTTAATCTTTGTATGTTTCTTTATTGTCATCGGGCTGCAAAAATAGAGCGATGATTTAAATCAACAAAAAATTTTTTTATTCATTAGTAATGCTGTGTCAATGTTGTTTATTTAAGATGTTGGTGATAACACCAATATTGGCGGAATTATCACCCGCAACTACACTGAAACGTTAAGTAAAACGGTATTAAATGCTGTATGGCAGCTCTCTTCTTTATATTATTACACTACCGTAGGAATGATGGCATTGTTGAACTCATATTGCGTACCAAACAGCGCATCTGTTTCCATACAGGCCTGCCTGCTTAAAGACGCTCCATAACTCCTTGAAGCCGGGGTCATATACCCGAATTTGCGTGATACAACTGTTTTGATGGTGGTAACAAAATCTTCTCCTATGGTGTAAATAGATGAATATTTGCCAATAAGTTGCTGTATTTCAGCTACTTTTTCCAAATGGCCGTCGTTGAAGGTGTCTATAGCCTGTACAAACAGTTCGGGAACAATATTATTAAGCCCCGAAATAACACCAGATCCTCCGGAGAGCAAATTGGGTATAAAATACTCATCAAAGCCGGAAAGTACCTGGAAATCTGGCCTTATGGCTTTCACTTCCCGGATAATGGCACGGGTATGAGATAAAGTATCTACAGTATCTTTTATTCCCACAAAGTTGGGCATTTCTGCGGCCAGTGCCGCAACCAGTTTGGCATCCAGGCTACATCCTGTGCGGGCCGGAAAGTTATAGGCCAGCCATTTGCCCTCTATGGCGCTTCCTATTTGCAGGTAGTATTCAAACATTTGGTTGTACGTTTGGCCAAAGTAGTAATGAGGAAGAAACATTACTGCATCATACCCAACGGTATAGGCCCTGTCTGCCAACTGTTTCAGATCGTCTATGCATGTGGAAGATACATTCGCTACCAAAGGTATATCGGTCATATTCCTGGCTTCGTGTATCAGTTGTAACTTTTCATTCTGGTTAAGCGAAGTAAACTCGCCAATGCTTCCCATAATAAGGATTACATCTGTACCGGCATCTGTAATTCTGCATAAATGCTTTTCCAATGCCCTGAAATCTAATTTGCCGTTTGTAGTAAATGGTGTTACTGAAGGACACCATGCACCGGAGAAGATAGACTTTTTATTCATCTGTAACGTATTATTTTCCTGTAAAAACAATGAGCAAAGTACTCAGGGTTTGATAATGGCCGCCTAATTTGTGTCAGCAATAAGGATGATTGTCATCAGAAAATAAAGTAGGGAGGTGTTACAGTCTGGTTATGCCAAAAACTCCCGCATACATTGCTGCTGCCGGGAGCTGTGTTGAACTAATCAACGATCCCCTATTTTGCCTTTACAGGAATAATATCTGAACGCCTCGATGCACCAGCCTTGTTGGTGAGAAACCACATAATAGTAAAGGACGGAATAAAGTCCATGCCGGGCATAGCCTCTTCTATAAAGTTAAAAATACCACCCAGCACTCCTTTGGTGCCACCAAATGTTTTAGCAAAAATGATGGCTGAAACAGGTGCCCAGATCACATCCGAGAATTCCCCTATACCCGGGATGGCAAAGGATAACATGCCTATAGCATCCATAAGCATACAAAACAATAATGACGGTGATTTCTGGATATTGTTCATTTTTTATTTGTTTGTATTAATGATACCAAATGCCGTGCAAACGTTGTATGGTAAAGCTTCATTTTACCGGAGTTTTCACCGCTTTTACCGATAACAAAAACGGCCTTCGCTGTATTGTGAAAGCCGTTCTTGTTATAAATACCTGTAATTCTTATAGTTCCGTTTGGTAGTGGGTAAGCTCTTTAAATTGCTGTAAACGGTCATGAATATCTTCTTTTGCGATCTCTTTTAACCGTGTGGTGCCAAATTTTTCTACACAGAAGCTGGCCAATGCACTACCTGCAATGATGGCGGCTTTCATATTTTCAAAAGAGATATCGCCTGTTTTAGCCAGGTAGCCTACAAATCCTCCTGCAAAACTATCCCCGGCCCCTGTTGGGTCAAATACGTCTTCTAAGGGTAATGCAGGTGCTACAAACACTTTATTCTGGTGAAAAAGTAAAGCGCCGTGCTCTCCTTTTTTAATAATGAGGTATTTGGGCCCCATTGCAAGGATCTTCTTGGCAGCTTTTACTAAGGAGTATTCGGCTGTAAGCTGACGGGCTTCGCTGTCATTTACCAGCAGCACATCTATTTTACTGATGGCCTCTTCCAGTTCGGGCAGGGCCACGTCCATCCAGAAATTCATGGTATCCAAAATAATCAGCCTGGGCCGGGTCTTTAACTGGCTGATAACGCTTAACTGCACAGCCGGCGCCAGGTTGCCCAGCATCAAAAAGTCTGCGCCCTGGTAGCTTTCAGGTATAACCGGCTTAAAATCGCCCAGTACATTCAGCTCCGTTACCAGCGTATCGCGGGTGTTCATATCTAAATGATATTTACCGGCCCAATAGAATGACTTCCTGTCCTTAACCACTTCAACGGCTTCTGTATGCACGCCACGTTTACGCAGCTCCTCCAGCTCTTCCTCGGGGAAGTCATAGCCCACTACCGAAACCTGCTTTACCGGCTGAACAAAATGGGTTGCTGCATAAGCAATATAGGTTCCGGCGCCGCCAATAATTTTGTTTGATTTTCCAAAAGGGGTTTCAATATCATCAAAGGCCATAGAGCCTACTATAATAACAGACATAATTTATTTGCGATTTATAATTTTGATTCCTGATTATGGCCGCAAACTTATGCGAAAAGTTCCAGGTTCCAAGTTTCTGGTTTCAGGTTTGTGCGTTTAAAGTTTAAAAGTTGTTGAAAATGGTTGAAGGTTGTTGAAAAGGTTTAAATCTGTGTGCGATGTACTATTACACTAAATATGGAACTTGCAACCAGAAACCGGTAACCAGCAACTGCATCTATAAACTATTAACCACGAACCTCCGGCTACACCAGCTCCTTTCTTAACCTTGCAACAGGTATATTCAGCTGTTCGCGGTATTTGGCAACCGTGCGGCGTGCAATATTGTAGCCTTTTTCCTGTAATAATTCTGTAAGCTTTTCATCGCTTAGCGGATGCTTTTTGCTTTCAGATTCTATCATATCGCTCAGGATCTTTTTTACTTCCCGGGTAGAAACTTCTTCACCGCTATCAGTGCTCAATGATTCGCTGAAGAAAAATTTCAGCCGGTAAGTACCAAACTCGGTTTGTACAAATTTACTGTTAGCCACCCGGCTTACGGTAGAGATATCCAGGTTGGTTTTTTCTGCAATATCTTTAAGGATCATAGGTTTGAGGGCTGTTTCATCGCCGGTAAGAAAAAATTCTTCCTGGTGGTGCATAATAGCGCTCATTGTATCAAGCAAAGTGTGCTGCCGCTGCTTAATAGCATCAATGAACCATTTGGCGGCATCTATCTTTTGTTTGATGAAGAGCACCGCTTCCTTCTGCTGTTTATCTTTTTTATTGCCACGGCTGTATTCCTTCATCATGTCCTTATACCCTTCGCTGATCCGCAGCTCGGGAGCATTGCGGCTATTTAATGTAAGCTCCAGCTTGCCGTTGTTGTTCAGTATGAAAAAGTCGGGCACCACATAGCTTTCTGCCTTATTTACGGAGCCTATGTTACCGCCGGGTTTAGGATTGAGCCGGATGATCTGCTGCATTACCTCTTTCAGCGCTTCATCTTCAAGTCCCAGCCCCCGCTGTATTTTTTCATAATGCTTTTTGGTAAACTCATCAAAATATTTTTCTATAGCAAGAATAGCGGTGTCCACCTCTTTTCCTTCCTGCTTTTGCCTTTTAAGCTGTAATAGAAGGCATTCCGGCAAATCCCTTGCTCCTACTCCGGGCGGGTCAAACTGCTGTATCTGGGAAATAATATTATTGACTTCTTCAACAGATGTTTCTATATTTTGCCTGAAGGCCAGATCATCAACCAAAGCGGGTGTGTCCCGGCGCAGATACCCGTCCTCATCTATGCTGCCGATAATATGCTCTGCGATCTTTTTTTGCTTATCATCCAGCGAAAGCAGGCCCAGCTGGCTTACCAGCATATCGTAAAAAGTAGCTTCCGTTCTAATAGGCAGCTGACGGCCTTCATCCTCATCGGAATAATTGTCATCGCGGGTCTTATACTCCGCTATCTCACCATCATCATCATGCAGGTATTCAGTAACATCAATGCTATCATAATCGTCTACGCTGCCATCCTGTTCTTCATAAGGGTCTGGCTCTTCATTACCGGCAAACTCATCAGCATATTCATCCTCCTCTTTTTGCTGACCCTCCTCTTCCAGTGCAGGGTTAGCCTCCAGTTCTTCTTTAATTCTTTCTTCCAGGTTTGCAGTAGGTACCTGCAGCAATTTCATGAGCTGAATTTGCTGGGGTGAAAGCTTCTGTAAAAATTTTTGTTGTAAAGATTGTCCTAATGCCACAATATTGAATTAATATTTGAGAGCTCGGGTACTCAAAAATCAAGCCACTCTTGCAAATATACATACTATGAAATTGTCCGGCATATTTGATTACCAATTATTAGCAGCCCCGGGAGAATAAATGTTCGTCATTAAACAATAATGTTAAAAAATTGTTGTATTTTCAGGTACCAAATGGAAACGATTTTGCATGTTAGAAAAAGACTTCAATAAAGAAGCAACCGGGCTCCTCGAACAGATTGATAACAGCAATGAGACCGCTTTTGCGCGGCTATATGCCATGTATGCCAGGAGGCTTATTGTTTTCTCCGGCTCTATACTTCATTCCAGGGAAATGGCCGAAGAAGTGGTGGAAGATGTTTTTGTGAAGATATGGAATAAGAGAGGCACATTGGCAGGTATCGAAAATATATCTGTTTATTTATATACCGCTATAAAGAACCAATCATTAAGCCGGCTTTCGGATAAGGCCCACAAGCTGATAACAGCACCATTTGATGATCTTAATCCTTCTGTGGAAGCAATAAACCAGGACCCTTATTCTATATTTATCACTTCCGAAATGCTGAACCGTGTAAATGATGTGGTAGAAACCCTGCCACCCCGCTGTAAAATGATCTTCAAGCTGATCAGGGAAGATGGCTTGAAGTATAAAGAAGTAGCCGCTATATTAAATATATCAGTAAATACCATTGATGCACAAATGGCCATTGCTGTAAAGCGTATTTGTGAAGCTATAGGCATTACAAAAACAACGGATAAAGCCACCAAAATAACCGGATAAAAAAAAATTTCAAGATTCTTTTAGTAGATCGTCTTCTTTTAGCAGTCCTTACTAGTATAAGGATTGTTTGTACATGGAGAACGAAGCAGATATATGGGCACTGATGGCCAGGTGCGCTTTTAAGGAAGCTACTGAAGAAGAGTACAGCTCATTTCAGGCGCTGCTGCAGCAAAACCCTCAGCTGCAACAGCAATATGACTGGTTCCTGCAGCTTGTTAGCAGGGAAGGCGCCCCGGCAAATGATTTTGCAGTACCTGAAGCCGATACGATCAATAAGATACTTTCCCGGGCAGCCTTGCTGGAGAACGAACAACAATTCAAAAAAGAAAGAAAGATCACAAACAGAACGTGGGCCGTTGCAGCCAGCATTACAGCGCTTATTATTGCAGGATATTTTTTGTTTTTTTCCGTTAAACAGCCTCCCTCTGCTGTAATAGCCATGAAACCGCTGGTAACCAAGGCTACCGCTATGCACGAAGCCACAATTTTACCGGATGGAAGTAAAGTATGGCTGAATGCCGGATCAAAATTGTTTTTCGAAAATGATTTTAAAGGCGCTACCCGCGAGGTAAGATTAGTGGGGGAAGCATTCTTTGATGTAGTTAAAAATCCCGCCAGTCCCTTTATTGTACATATAAATGATGTGAACATAAATGTTCTGGGCACAGCTTTTAATGTTAAAGGTTATGAAGAGGATAAAGAAATACAAACAACTTTATACAGGGGTTTGGTGAAGGTTACAAAAAATAACGACAGCCATTTTCAGCCCATCATGCTGTATCCCAATCAAAAAATTGTAATTCCGAAAACTGTTTTAAATCACCGGGAGGAAGAAGCTGTTACCCATAATACCGCAGCCATAGCGCTGCTGCCTGTTGACAGTTCTGTGAAAGAAGAGCTGCGGACAGAAACGGCGTGGATATATGGCCGGATTGATTTTAAAGGTGAAAGCCTGGAGCAGGTAACAAATAAAATGGCCTACCGCTACCAGGTAAGCTTTGTGTTTGAAGATGAAGCCGCAAAACAGCTGAATTTTACAGGCTCTTTTGAGAAAGAAACCCTGGAGGAGGCGCTGAAAGCCTTACAAACAGCCATTCCATTTCATTATAAAATAAATGCCCATGAAGTTATTATCAGTACAGCCAGATAAACCGCTGCCCAACTAAAAGGCAGCCCTTTAAAAAAACCGATTAAATATTCAATCAATTAAATAACCGTTTGTATGGAAAGCTTGCTAAAAAGGATGATCTATCCATTAAAATTAAAGTCTTTGCTTGTTATGAAACTGACGCTTGCCTTTTTGCTTTTATTTACCTTAAACCTGTCTGCCAGCAGTTTTAGCCAGGACCGTGTAAACCTGCGTACTAAAAAGGTGGAAATAGCAGAGGTGTTAGCGTCTATTGAACAGCAAACCCATTACCGTTTTTTGTATAATGATGATTTGACTGCCTTAAAGGATAAGGTAACCATCAATGCAAAAGACGCCAATATTACAGATGTGCTGGATATGCTGCTGTATGGTACCGCGCTCACTTATACCGGCATGCCTAACAGGCTCTTTATCATTAAAGAAGACCCGCTGGGTAAGAAAGACGTTATCATCAGGGGTACTGTAACTGATGAGAAAGGATTGCCGCTTGCCGGGGCCTCGGTTCTGGTAAAAGGAACAACCATTGGTACCACAAGTGACGCCGCGGGTAAATTTTCTTTGAGTATTCCCAATGCCAATGTAACCCTTGAGATCAGTTCTGTAGGATATGAGCCCATGGAATATCCGCTCAACGGAAGCACAGAGATAACCGTTGCCCTGAAGCCATCGCAGCAGGTGATGGACCAGGTGGTAGTGATTGGTTATGGTACGGCTACCAAAAGAGACCTGACGGGGTCAATAGCAAAAATTGAGGGTAAAGAAATTGCCGATAAACCCAATACTAATCCTGTTGCATCATTACAGGGTAAAGTAGCGGGTTTAAGTGTAGTAAATAATGGTACGCCGGGTGCTGCGCCTGATATCAGAATAAGAGGTACGGGTAGTATTGGCCAGGTAAAACCTTTATATGTTGTAGACGGTATATTTCAGGATAATATAGATTACCTGAACCCCAATGATATAGAATCTATAGAAATTTTAAAAGACCCTTCTTCCCTGGCCATATTTGGGGTTAAAGGTGCAACAGGTGTTATTGCCATAACCACCAGGCGTGCAAAGTCCGGCCAGGTAACTGTTAATTTTAATACTTCTTATGGTTCTAAACAACTGGTTGATAAAATAAAGCTGGCTAATGCCCAACAGTTTGCTGAGCTTTATGCCGAAGAGTTAAGGTATTCTGGCACTACAGATATTCCTAATATTATTGGCGGTGCAAATACAGACTGGATCGATGCAGTTACACGTACCGGGCATCAGTCCATAAGCAATTTAAGCCTCACTGCAAGCACAGACAGAAATAAACTGAACCTGGGCGTTGGATATATTTATGATGAAGGTATTATCAAGCACCAACAGTTAAGCAGGTTCAACATCAATTTTTCCGATGAGTTTAAAGTTACCCAAAACATTAAGGTGGGTGTAAACCTTATAGCGTCAAGGCAGCACAATCCTTACGATGTAGGTAACATTTTAGATGATGCAAGAAAAGTTGTTCCTCAAATTCCTTCAGGCACAAAAAGAATGCGGGTAAGGGATCTTTATGGAACTCCTACAGATTTTGTTGATCTGGATCTGTATTATTCGCTGGATCCCAGCCTTCAAACTGCGGGAGTGGTAAATCCTTTGCTTAGACTGGAGAATGAGTGGAATAAAGTAAAAAACTTTGAATACAGGACAGTAGGTAGTTTTTTCTTTGACTTTAATATTACGAAAGACCTGAATTGGCGCTCCACAGTATATGCGGATATAAGTAATGTAAATAAGCGTCAGTACACTCCTGCCTATTATGCATATAGCCCTGTTTTTGATTCAGCAGTTGTATATAGCCCTCTTACAAAAGTTCAGGAAAACGATGATACCTACAGAAAATTCCAGCAGGATCATATATTAACTTATAAAAAGAAATTTGGTGATCATAATCTTACCGCCACAGCCGGATTCACCACTTATTATTTTGGCTATTTTGGCAGACAAGGTACTGCAAGCCAATCCACTAAGGTAGGAGCAAAACCTATTCCGGATAATGAAAGGTTCTGGTATATAAACAACGGTTTCCAGGATCCATTGTCAACAACGGCTTCATCTGGTCAAAATGAATATACAACCGTTTCAGGTTTAGCACGGGCTTTATACAACTATAAGAATAAATACTATTTCAATGCCTCTTATCGCAGGGATGCTTCTTCAAGATTATACAGGTCTGTACCTTCTCAAAGCTTTTGGGCAACAGGAGCTGCCTGGGAAATATCAAGAGAGGATTTTTTCGCTACTATAAAAGATAAGATCAATTTCCTGAAACTTAAAGGATCCGTGGGTGTTTTGGGAAATCAGAGCGCATATAATCAAAATACAGGAACACAATTGGATTACCCGTTATATCCTTTGCTTTCAAGCGGACAAACTGCGGTATTCGGGACAAATGTTTATACTGCGGCTGATGAGCTGTATTTCCCTAACCCCAACTTAAAATGGGAGCAGGTACACTCTCACGAAATTGGCCTGGAAGGTACCGCATTTAGAAATAGCCTGAATTTCGAGATCAATTATTTTAGCAAAACCACAAAGGACCTGATGACCTTTATTGATAATAGTGCATTAGGACTGAAGAGTGCATTATTAAATGCAGGTAGCTTAAAAAACTGGGGCACTGAAATTTCTGCAGGCTACAATAAAGAAATTGCCACAGACCTGACGTTGAATGTTTCAGGTAACATTACTTTTTTGAAAAATAAGGTACTGTCTTTAAGTAGTGACCTTCCGGCAGGTAAAGTAATACGCGGATTTACTAATAATAATGCTGCACAAGCCGTAACACAAGTGGGATACCCTATTGGCTATTTTTACGGATATGTGGTTGAAGGTATTTATCAAAGCTGGGCTGATGTGATTACCTCTCCTGATGCAAGTGGCATTGGCGGCGCCTATGGCCCCGGGGATTTTAAATTTAAAGATGTGAACGGAGATGGCATTATTACTCCTGATGACAGAACCATTATCGGAAATCCAACACCTGATTTTACTTATGGAGGTGGTTTTTCCATTAACTATAAAGGGATAAGCCTTGGAGTGGATGTTAACGGAGTTTATGGTAATGAAGTATTCAGAACCTGGGCATCGCTTGAGTCTCCCTTCCAAAGGGTTAACTACGCCGAAATGCAAACAGCAAGATGGCATGGTGAGGGTACTTCTAACTGGACCCCCATTCTTGGACAGGCACACAGGTTTAATTATAACGGTTCTACTTATAATATTGAAGATGGAAGCTATATACGTATAAGAAACCTTCAGCTGGGTTATTCTTTACCACAATCGCTGGTATCTAAAATTGGATTTAAAAGTGCAAGAATATTTGCCAATATACAGAACCTGAAAACGTGGAAGCATAACAGTGGATATTCACCTGAATATGGCGGTGATGCCACGGCGTTTGGTTTTGATTTTGGAGGCAATGCAATCCCAAGAATCACAACCTTTGGTTTAAATGTGAATTTTTAAATTATAAAATCTGTAAACGATGAGAGCGTATATAAAATATTTTGCATTTTTAGCTTTTGCAATGGCTTTTGTAGGTTGCAAAAAATTCCTCGACAGAGAGCCGCTTACAGCAACATTGCCCGATTTAAAGCAAGGGGCGCTGGAATCACAATCCTATAATATGTACCGGCTGATGAGGACTTACTCGGGTCTTACCGAATTGGTGTGGCTGGATTTTCACAGTATCAGGGACGATGATGCCCAAAAAGGCAGTGATGCAGGTGATGGTACAGAAGTAACAGGAATGTATGACCAATTCCAATACGCAAAAAGCGGCTGGGCTCCGGATACTTACTGGAACGATCATTATACACTTATTAATGCGGCTAACACTTCGCTGCACCTGGCAAAGCAGGGCAATCTTACGGATGCTGCTTCATTAAGAAATGTAGGAGAAGCCTGCTTTTTTATGGCGTATAGCTACTTTGAGCTGGTAAAAACTTATGGGGAAGTGCCAATTATTAATTTTCGCGTTGAAAAGCCTGCCGATGCAATCAGGCCGAAATCCACAGTGGCCGAAGTATATGCATTTATAGACTCAAACCTTCATGCTGCGGAAAACCTGCTTCCCCGTAACTCAGAAGAGTATGGCGCCGGTTTTCAGGGAAGATTAACAGTAGGCGCTGCTTACGCTTTGGCCGCCCAAACATTTTTGTTCCGGCAAATGTGGGATTCTGTTATAAACAGATGTGATAAAGTCATTGCACTAAATAAATATTCCCTGCCCAAATTTACCGAGGTTTGGAAAGATGGTTTAGACGGCAAGGGTAAAAACGGGCCCGAATCCATATTTGAAATGCAGGCTATGGTAGGGGCAAATGCAGCAACCGTGGGAGCAAACGACCAGGGCTCCAACTGGGGTGTTTGTCAAAATATCAGGCAAAACGGAGCATCAGATTACTGGGACTTTGGCTGGGGCTGGAATACGCCTACGGATAAACTGGTAGCTGACTGGCCCGCAGACGATCCGCGTAAAAGAGCCACTATCCTGTATTCAGGGCAACATGATGGCGGGGAGACTGACGGCGGATATGGCCTTACAATACCGGCATTTACCAACTATAACGGTTCTGGTGGGTTAGCGCAAAAATACTGGAATAAGAAGGTATATGGAGATCCGGCAATGCGGACATTTGCCGGATGGGCAAAAGGAAATGTGGGCAGATGGATCAACAGAAGGATAATAAGATATGCTGATGTTATATTAATGAAGGCAGAAGCTGCCAATGAAAAAGGAGATGGCGCTACTGCTGCTGCTATGTTGGAAATGATTAGAAGCAGGGCCAGTGGTTTTCTGGGACAAGGCAGAGCAATTGTACCATACATTCCTTTTAGCAACCAGGTTCAGATGCGCAATGCCATTAAGAACGAACGGCGATGGGAATTTGCCATGGAAGGATACCGGTTTTACGACCTGGTGAGATGGGGAGACGCTGTTTCCGTATTAGGACCATTAGGCTATTCAAATAAGTGCCGTTACCATCCTATCCCACAGGCAGCAATTGATTTAGCGGGAGGGGTATTAATACAAAATCCCGAATGGTAAAAATTATTGATTCATCAATATTAAAAATTTACGTTAAATGAAAAAACAATATATATTAATTATAGGGCTTTGCCTGCTGTTTTCTGCCTGTCAGAAAATGGAGCGCCCGGTTTTGGGAGAGTATCCTTCTGATATACCTGTTACACCAGCTACTCCTTTGCGTTTTTATGTTCCTTTTGATTCTATGAGTACTGATGTTAGTAAAAAGTTAAGTTACCGGTTTGCTGACAGTATATCAACATATCCTTCCTTTCCGGTAAATAGCGATATTGGTTTTTCCAATGGAGTGCGGGGAACAGCTTATAAGGGAGCAACGGGTACCGCTATAAAATATGTTAATGCGAATGATCTGGGGTCAGCCACCAGCTTTTCCATTTCAATGTGGATAAAACAAAGTGCGGAGGCGGCAACAGGAAGAACGGAGTTCTATTTCTCTTTAGTGGATGACCAATACGGATGGTCGCATAGTGCACTGTTTATGATGATAGAGCACGCTACAACTACTGCGGCAACGTTAAAGGTTGGTGTTATGGATCAATGGATGGAGTTTCCTGATGGCAACCAATTTAAAAAGCCAATTTTGGACGGTAACTGGCATCATTTGGTACTTTGCTACGATGAAGCAACTTCAAAAATGTCCTATTATTTTGATGGAGCATTAGTTGCCGATGCTCCAGCCAGTGCTACAGATGTAAAAAATGGCGGAGCACCAAGAGGTAAATTAAATTTTTCAAAATCCAGTTTTTTTGTAATAGGTGGATGGAATGCGCATGTTGGTTTAACAGGTCCAACGGATGATTGGGTAAAATCTTATACCGGTGCATTGGATCAATTTAGAGTGTACAATAAAGTTCTTACAGCTTCGGAAATTATGGGGCTTTATACAGGAAAATTGTAATAGGGCAGCGATCAAAGACTGAGAGTCTTTTATGACTCTCATTTAATAAAAAGAGAGCGCTATAAATAAACTGAATATTATAAAAGTAAAACTCCCCGTTGTGTTTGGAGTTATCATTGCTATGGCGTACCTGTTGATAAGGTGTGCGGACTATAATGAAAATAATACTGCTAGCCAGGCTTTGATAAATCTTGGTTATGTAGGGTCCCAATCCTGTGAAGGATGCCATAGCAATGTTTATAAAGAGCATATGTCTTCTGCACATTTTAACACATCAGGGCCTGTAAAAATTGATTCTATTAAAAATAACTGGAAGTTATACAACGGCGCTTATAAATTCCCTGATGGGGATTGGGTGGAAAGCAGGTATACAAATGAAGGCGTATACCAGGTTGCGCATACCAGTATGGATAGTGTAAAACAAAAAGCTGATGTTTACTTTGGCTTTGGCAGGCATGCTCAGTCTTTTGCGCACTGGGAGGGTAATACCTTAGTACAATTACCTCTTACCTATTTTAATAATGCACAGGGATGGTATAACAGTCCCGGTTACCCGGATAAGGTCTTTCTAAACAGGGTAATAACGTCCAGATGTTTGGAATGCCATACTTCTTATGCAAAAGTTACAGAACAAAAGGGGCTGGTTGAAAAATTCGATCCTGCATCTGTGATGTATGGTATAGACTGCGAAAAATGTCATGGCCCGGGGGCAGGGCATGTTGAATGGGCAAACAGGAGTAACAATGATTCATCGGACAAGCATATCATTAAGGCCGGGAATTTCTCCAGGCAACAAAGTATTGATCTGTGCGCTCTGTGCCATTCGGGCGTTATGAGCAATTTGAAACCTGCTTTTTCTTTTAAACCAGGAGATAAGCTATCTGAATTTTATGCCTATAATTTAGTAGCAACCAGCGTTGAAGATCTTGACGTTCACGGAAATCAATATGGCTTGCTGAGCATGAGTAAGTGCTTTGAAAGAAGTGAAATGACATGCATTTCATGCCATAGTCCGCATAATGATGAAACGAATAATATAAAAGCGTTTTCTCAAAAATGTATGAGCTGTCACACACAACAGCATAATTTTTGCTCATTCAAAGGTGTTAATAAGGATATGTTGACCGGTAATTGTATTAGCTGCCACATGCCGGAAAAAGAATCCAGGTCAATTGTCTTTAAAGAGCAGGGTACAGGAAAGGCATTGGCCGCTATCATGCGTACTCATGTAATAAAAATATATCCTGAAGAAGCAAAAAAAATGATTGCGTTTATAAAGCAATAACAGGTATGAACCGAATAAATAAAATTTTGCACATGAAATTTAATGTTGCTTATTTCCTGGCATTAGTAGTGCTGGTTAGTCTCTCCGCCCAATGCAATAAAAACGGCAATGGCGGTGGCACTAACCCGCCACCCGGTCCGCCACCTGTAACCTCAAATTACAATGCTGAGGTATGGCTTACTACCGGCAATCAATCTACGCTGTTTCAAAAACAGGCATCAGCGCTTGCCTTTTCCAGTGCATCCAATAGTTTCCCTATGATAGATGTGGATTCTGCACAAACGTTTCAAACTATTGATGGATTTGGATACACGTTTACGGGCAGCAGCGCCTATCTTATTCAAAAAATGGGTGCGTCAGAACGCAGCAATTTGCTGAAAGAACTATTTAGCAGTGATGGTATAGGCGTCAGCTACCTTAGGGTAAGCATGGGCGCTTCTGATCTGAGCCCGTCTGTATTTACTTATAACGATCTGCCCGCAGGCGAAACGGATACAGAGCTTGCAAAGTTCAGCCTCTCAAAAGACCTGGAAGATGTAATACCCTTACTGAAGCAGGTACTGGCTATCAACCCGTCTATAAAAATTTTAGCCACACCCTGGACAGCGCCCGTCTGGATGAAGACCAATAGCAGCGCTATCGGGGGCAGCCTGAAACCCGAATATTATGGCGTTTACGCAAAATATTTTGTAAAGTATATAGACGCTATGAAAGCAAACGGCATAACTATAGATGCCGTTACCATTCAGAATGAGCCTGAGCATGGGGGTAATAATCCCAGTATGTTAATGACCGCAACAGAACAGGCCGGTTTTATAAAAACCAGCCTGGGGCCTGCTTTTAAAGCAGCCGGTATTTCAACCAAAATTATTACCTGGGATCATAATTGCGATAAACCCGGTTATCCGATCGCTATTTTAAATGACGCAGATGCCAGGCAATATGTTGACGGGTCGGCCTTTCATTTATATGCCGGGGACATCAGCGCTTTATCTACAGTGCATAATGCATATCCGGACAAGAACCTGTATTTCACAGAACAATGGACCTCCTCCACCGGTGATTTTGGGGGCGATCTGAAATGGCATTTGAAAAACGTTATTATCGGCTCTATGCGCAACTGGAGCAAAATAGCATTGGAGTGGAACCTGGCTAACGATCCTTCGTTTGGACCGCATACAGAAGGAGGGTGCACACAATGTAAAGGCGCTTTAACTATTAGTGGTTCTGCATATACAAAAAATGTAGCGTACTATATTATTGCCCATGCATCAAAATGGGTTAGCCCGGGCTCGCAACGTATCAATAGCAGCCAGCATTCCATTGTACCAAACGTGGCTTTCAAAAGACCCGATGGTAAAAAGGTGCTGATTGTTTTAAATGATGGCAATAATCCTTTCAGCTTTAACATCAGGTTCAAAGGCGCATGGGCCACAGCCAATCTTGCAGCGGGGGCTGCAGGAACTTATATCTGGTAAAATCACAAGCAATAAAAAATATACGAATGAAAAAAATCCTGGGTCTAATATTTGCAGCGGCAGCCCTCTCCTGTAATCAGGGCGCTACCAACGAGAGTAAAGAAGGCCAAACAACAGCTTCTGGTAATATCTCATTAGACAATAAAAAGATCACGGTTTATACAACAGCCGACAGTACGGATCTTCGTTTAAGTACATCTGATACAGCTTCGTTTACAGCAATGGGGCAACCTTTAGAGTCGCAGGTTTGTGTGTTTGTGGATCCGGATAAAACCTTTCAAACCTTTGTGGGCATAGGCGCGGCCCTTACAGATGCTTCTGCCGAAACTTTTTATAAGCTGCCGGAAGAGGTGAGGCAGGAATTTCTTACCGCGCATTTTGATAAGGAAAAAGGAATAGGATATACCATCGGAAGAACAAATATTAACAGTTGCGACTTCAGCAGCGATACGTACACTTATGTAAAGGACAGTGATAAAGAGCTCGCCTCCTTTAATATTGATCATGACAGGAAGTATAAGCTGCCTTTTATTAAAGAAGCTATTAAAGCCGCAGGTGGTGCGCTCACGTTATTTGCAAGCCCCTGGAGCCCGCCCGCATGGATGAAAGATAATAATAATATGCTTCAGGGAGGAAAGTTGAAGCCGGAGTTTTATGATAGCTGGGCATTATACTACACTAAGTTCATTAAAGAATATGAAAAGGAACAGGTACCGGTATGGGGCATTTCGGTTCAGAATGAGCCAATGGCTACGCAAAAATGGGAAAGCTGTATTTATACTGCAGAAGAGGAAGCCGGCTTTTTGAAGAACCATTTGGGACCCACCATGCAAAAAGAGGGATTGGGCGATAAAAAAATTATTGTATGGGATCATAACAGGGATTTGATATATCAGCGTGCGCAAACTTATATGAAAGATCCTGATGTGGCCAAATACATTTGGGGTATAGGCTTTCACTGGTATGAAGACTGGAGCGGCGGAACGCCTATGTATGAAAACCTGAAACGTGTACAGGAAGCATTTCCTGACAAACATATCTTTTTTACAGAAGGCTGTGCAGAGAGCTTTAATCCGGCCCGCTATAATGCCTGGGTATTAGGTGAGGAATATGGCCGGTCTATGATCAATGATTTCAACAACGGGATGGTGGGATTTACTGACTGGAACATTTTGCTGGATGAAACAGGCGGCCCCAACCATGTTCAGAATTTCTGCTTTGCACCGGTACATGCTGATACTAAAACCGGTAAGCTGATCTACACTAATGCGTACTATTATATTGGTCATTTTTCAAAATTTATTAAACCTGGTGCAAAGAGAATAATAGCTTCGGCTACCCGCTGCCAGCTGCTGACAACCGCATTCAGAAATGAGGATGGCAAGCTTATTGTGATAGTCATGAACCAGGGCAGCCAGCATACGCCCTATTTTTTATGGATAGATGGCAAAGCTGCTTCATTAACAGCCTTACCTCATTCTATTCAGACAATTGTGATCTGATGTAGCAGGCAGACTAAAGGATGTGGCGATGCAAAATCAATGATGTGAGGATAAGATTTTTATTGTCGTTTCGTAGTTCTGATAACTATCGGAAGAGAAATCTCAACGTGCAGTTGAATTGTATAACAGGCATTTCGTTGAGCCATCTCCCTCCGATCGATGTGACGACCCTTATTATATGTCATCGTATCATTGATTTTGCACCACAAATTTTTAATCCGGAACCACAATAACTTCTTCCTTTATATTGCTTAATGTGCTATGCAAATAAAAAATAAAATAGCAGCTTTTGTATTTGTCTCATTATGGTTTATTTTCTCCTGTGGTAGTAAGGATGATACTATTACACCACCGGTAGAAACCCCGCATAAGCCTGCTTTAAAGAGTATTATTTTAAATGGAGCTGCGTTCAATACGGCCCTGTTGAATGTTCCTGTTACTCCGCAAATTAAAGTGAGCTTTACCCAGCCCATAAAATCATCAACACTTAATGCTGTTATTTTAACTGATCATAACGGCACAAACATCGCTCATGCAGCTTCTTTATCCAACGGAGATTCAGTAATAACTATTCAGCCGGCGGCCAGCCTCTCCTACCTTACAAAATACAACCTAACAGTTGGAACCACCTTGCAATCCGCTTCAGGCGGTAACCTTCAAACAGCAGTTACCGGTACTTTTGTTACGCAGATCGATTCTTCCCGCAAGTTTCCCGCAATCAGCAATGAAGCATTGCTTGATACCGTTCAAAAACGAACCTTAAAATACTTCTGGGATTTTGCGCATCCTGTTTCCGGCCTGGCGCGTGAAGGTTCAAAGCATAGCAGCAATATAGTTACCAGCGGTGGCAGTGGTTTTGGTATCATGGCTTTGCTGGTTGCTACGCACCGGGGTTTTAAAACAAAAGCAGAAGTGCTGGACCGTTTACAAACTATTGTATCCTTTTTAAAAGATAAGGCACAAACCTTTCATGGCGTTTACCCGCATTGGTTAGATGGCGCGTCAGGTGCTGTTATTCCCTTTAGCGCCAATGATAACGGGGCCGACCTGGTAGAAACTTCTTTTTTAATACAGGGGTTGCTGTGCGCACGTCAGTATTTTAACGGTGCCGCTGCAGATGAGGTAAAGCTGCAGAATGATATTAATACAATAATTGACCGGGTTGAGTGGAGCTGGTTCCGGCAAAATGACCAGGAAGTTTTGTATTGGCATTGGAGTCCGGACAAAGCCTGGACTGCTAATTTAAAGATCCAGGGCTGGAATGAATGCCTGATCACGTATGTTTTAGCGGCGGCTTCAAAAAACTACAGTATCCCCAAAACAGTATATGACATGGGCTGGGCCCGGAATGGCGCTATGAAAAACGGCAAAACATTTTATAACTATACGTTACCGCTGGGGCAGGATTATGGGGGGCCTTTGTTTTTCTCCCACTATTCATTTTTGGGCATTAATCCCAATGGGTTAAGCGATGCTTATGCAAATTATGAAACACAAACCCGGAACCATACATTGATCAATTATAACTTCTGCAAAGCCAACCCTAACGGCTATTTTGGTTACAGCGATTCGGTTTGGGGATTAACAGCAAGCAATATTAAGGGTGGCTATACGGCAAGCTCGCCGGCCAATGACCGGGGATTTATAGCGCCAACAGCAGCTATCTCCTCCATACCTTACACGCCCAATGAGTCTATGGCTGCTTTACAGTTTTATTATTATGTGCTGGGCGATAAGCTGTTTAAAGACTACGGTTTTGTTGACGCATTTAGTCTGGATGTAATAAAAAATAACGGAGCCTGGTTCGATGATGCGTTTTTAGCTATTGACCAGGGGCCGGTAATAGTAATGATTGAAAACCATCGCTCCCAACTTTTGTGGAATTTACTTATGAGTTGTGATGAAATACAAAAAGGATTGAAGAAATTAGGGTTTGAAGGATTCCAATAGCCTCCCCGATCGGGGGAGGTTGGAGTGGGCTGAGTGCCCCCGAAGTAAAAAGCAGCTTGTTGAAGCTGGGTTTTTCAGAATTCTGACCTATAGCCCTGTAAGGTATTGAACACAGAATCTTATAGGCCTGGTGCCCAACATTTTCAGTTTAGAATAAATTAAGTATTGAATGGAATCGGAATATCCCCCTTTGGAGGGGGTGGCCGAAGGCCGGGGGAGGACCTGTCCAGGAGTGCATTCCAAATTGTCGCGGTCCGGAAGCTTATTTTGTGGACACAAATACTTACTAAAAAAAGCCGCAACCCTTCTTACTGCATTTCCCGCACCCTCACCCTATTGCGACTCAAACAGTTGGAGTCTCCGAGGACCCTCTTCTTGAGAAGAGGGTGGCAGGGGCTCAGAAAATTCGGAAGTTTTGCAAGGGTGAGGTAGACTATGAATTGATAAGGAGATTTTTTCTGTGCGACAATTTGGAATGCACTCCTTTATCTCTTATAAATCTTTACGTCAAAAAATATCCTCTATATTTGTTTTAGCGAGCCTTTTATTGGGCGGGTTCCCGGCCAATAAAAAGAACAGGAGTAAACCCTATGGGTAGAAATAGTGTTATCCTGGTATACTTCGGGGTATATTCGCAGTAGCGATTGCTTAAGTGTTACATGAGATGCTGGAAAATGGTCATCATAATGAAAAAGAATTGCTTACGCGCATTTCCATGGGCGACGAAGGAGCATTTGCTCAACTGGTACATATTTACGAACAGCTGGTCCGTTCTTTTATAAAAAAACATGTACAGCGCTCAGACTGGCTGGAAGAGATTGTTGATGATGTTTTCCTTCAATTATGGCAAAACCGTGCAGCGATCACCGGAATACAGGATTTTAACCGGTATTTATTTGTGCTTTGCAGGAATAAGGCCATTAATGCTATGAAAAAAGAGCTCAGGGAAATAATTCGTAACAGAAACTGGTACCAGGATTACCAGGCCAGCCAGCCGGTTAGCCATCCTGATAAAGAAGTCCATCTTGCCCTGCTCGAAAATGCCGTTCAGACACTTTCGGAGCGCCAGCGCGAAGTGTGGGTAATGAGTAAGGTCAAAGGACTTACCTATGAACAAATATCCAATACGCTGCATATAGGAAAAGAAACCGTGAAAAGCCATTTGCAGGCAGCCAATCACAGTATTAAAAGCCATGTATTAAAGCACGCAGGATCCCTGCTTTTAGCAGGCATGATCATTTCGGTATGTTGCGAAGGGTAATAAAAATGGATCCAGAGCAAAAAAATCTTAAAAAAAATCAGCTGACCACTCCCCCTTTTCTTTTTTGGCGTTGTTCCTCTTATAAACGGGTAAAATGGATTGTTTGCCGGAAGAGATTTCATTACTCTACAAAAAATGGTTGAGCGGCGCTGCCTCGGAAGAAGAACAGGAAGCGCTTCTTAAATGGCTCGAAACGCCTGGTATTGAAGAAATTTTATCTGCAGATATGTGGAATACCTGGGAAGAGCTGAGAGCTAAACATATCGGGGAGCAGGAAAGCGCAACAGAACCATTGCTGCCTGCAAAAGAAGCGCCAATTGTACCCATAGTAACAAAAAAATCCTCCAAAATAGTGTGGTTCAGAAGAGCTTTGGCAGGAGCTGCAGCCATACTCATTATTGTCACAGGCTATGTTTTTTTATTGCAGCCGGGGCAACCCGTAAATACGGTTAGTTCAGGAACTGGCCCTGAAGAAGTTTCAAGCAGTAACGATATGTTACCGGGCCGGGCCGGGGCCATTCTTACATTAGGAGATAAAAGCACTTTAGTGCTCGATGCAATGTCACAGGGTGTTGTTGCCCGTCAGCAGGATGTAGTAGTACGTTTAGAGCAGGAGCAGTTAAAATATTTGCAGGAAACAGATGTAAATACCCCGGTGGTTTACAATAAAATGACCACGCCCAAAGGACGCCGTTTCAGGGTGGTATTGGCCGATGGAACAAAAGTATGGCTCAATGCAGGAAGCTCTATCTCATACCCTGTACCGTTTGCAGGCACGGAGCGCAGGGTAGAAGTAAGTGGCGAAGCCTATTTTGATGTGGCGCCCAATAAGAAAAAACCATTCAGGGTAGTTTCAAAAAATGCAGAAGTGGAAGTGCTGGGAACGCAGTTTAATTTTAGCGCTTACGAGGATCAGTCGTTTGTCAGCGCCACGCTACTGGAAGGTTCATTGCGGTTCAGCTCTGGTAAGGAGCAGGTGTTGCTGAAACCCGGCCAGCAGGCAGTAAAAAGTGATGAGATACAGGGTTTAAAGCTGGTAAAAAACATTGATTCGGTACACGTAGCAGCCTGGAAGCGCGGAGTGTTTGATTTTAATAATGCATCACTTCAGGAGGTGCTGCGCGAGCTTTCCCGGTGGTATGATTTTGAGGTGGTGTACCAGGATGCCGCAGCTTCGGATATAGTATTTGGTGGTAGAATGGGGACCGATCTCAGCCTGTCGCAGGCATTAAAAGCCCTGCAGGTAATGGGAGTAAAATTCACTTTACAAAATAAAACGCTATATGTAAAATAAAAGAGGTTTATAAAAACAAACCGCCATGCGGCCAGGCATGGCGGGAGATGTTTTAAATAAATAACAGTAAAAGCAATTATTCATTTATCCAAAACTTTTCAAAAGTATGCAATTATTCATTATTTGTAGAAGCGGTGCCGCGGCCATACGAAAAGCCCTTCTTACTAAAAAAAACATGCGTATTATGAGGATAACAGCAGTCTTAATGTTGGTATTCTGTTTACAGGTCAGCGCGGAGGGGCTCTCCCAGAAGATCACATTTAACGCCAAAGGAATTTCCTTAAGAAATGCGCTTGAACAGGTTGAAAAACAAACAGACTATTTTGTTGTGTACAACCAGCTGATGTTAGGGAAAAACGACAACCGGATCTCCCTGAAAGTTACTAATATGTTGCTTAGGGACTACCTGGATCTTGTATTGCGGGAAACAGACCTGGACTTTATCATGGAGAACAAAACGATTATTTTAACACAAAAAAGCGGAGTTGCCAGGCCGGCTGAAGTTTACCAGCCACCCACAAAAGGTGTGGTTCGCGGTGCTGACGGAACCGCTCTTTCAGGAGCATCAGTAAATGTAAAGGGAGGAACCGCCGGTACTACAACTGATGAGAACGGAAGATTTTCTATTGATGCCGGGGTGGGACAAACACTTATTATCACTTTTGTAGGATATAGCCCACAGGAAGTTGCCATAACCGGTACGGAAGATCTTAACATAAGCCTGGCCCCTTTAGATAATAAGCTTGAAAGCGTTGTGGTGGTTGGTTATGGTACCCAGAAAAAAAGAGACCTTACCGGATCTATTGCATCCGTAAGCGGCGAAGAAGTGACTAAGGCGCCAAATTTAAACCCTCTAAGCTCTCTGCAGGGTAAAGTGGCTGGTTTGACGATTAGTAATTCAGGCGCTCCGGGCGCAGCGCCTACTGTTAGGATCAGAGGTGTTAATAGTACGAATAGTGCCGCTCCGTTATATGTTGTAGATGGAATACTTCATGATAATATTGACTTTTTAAACCCTGCAGATATTGAATCGATAGATATCTTAAGAGATCCTTCTTCTATAGCAATCTATGGTTTACGCGGCGCCAACGGTGTAATAGCAATTACATCAAAAAAAGCGGCGCGAGGACAAACTATTGTTCAGCTGCAAAGCTCAATAGGTATGCAGCGGGTGACAAATAAAATTGATGTTGTAGATGCCGAAGGCTTTAAAAAGCTATACTCAGCACAGCTAGCAAACTTAAATGCCCAACCTTTCAAATTCGACAACTTTACTGCAAATACGGACTGGCAGAGCCTTATATTAAGAAATGCCATGATGCAAAATCATACAATTAGTGTTTCCAATAGTGGTGAAAAGTCTAATACCTTTTTTAGTTTGGGTTATAATAATCAGGAGGGTGTTGCAAAATATGGTGAGTATGACAGGGTAGTTGCAAGGCTAAATGAGGAAATAAGAATTACTAAGAACATTAAAATAGGAGGAGATGTAACCGGAACCTATTGGAATTTACAGCCAACGTCGATAAGCTTTAATAGCGGAATATGGCCGGCGCCCATTGTTCCTGTACAGGCTGGCGACGATTTATATTATAGTATGCCTTCGTTTCAAAGGGTGCAGGTAGGGAATCCAATAGCTGCAATAAACAGGAGCAGGGGCACTTCTATAAGCAGGGGTTATCGGTTTATAGGAAATGTATTTGCGGAAATAAAGTTATTTAATGACCTGACCTTTAAATCTACATTTTATACAGACTTAGGGTTTAACAATACCCGGAGTTATTCTCCATTACCATACACATATATAAATATTAATGAAACAGGTGCGCCTGATACGACATTTGACAATAATGCGAAAACAACCGTATCGCAAAGTCAGGCAGAGTATAGAAAGTTCCAGCAGGACTATACGCTTACCTATGATAAAAACTTAGGCAGGGGACATCGTTTAACTGCTGTTGCGGGGATTACTTCTCTTTCTGAAGCCAGTACATCACTTAGCGGAAACAGAAGAGATACAACTGTTAATGTACCTAATGATTCTGACTATTGGTTTATTGATGTTATCAACCAGAATAATCCTACAACATTAAGCGGGGGAGGAAGTAAAAACGCGATATTAGGTGCGTTTGGCCGTGTTAATTATGCTTTTAAGAACAGGTATTTAATTAATGCTACGGTAAGGAGAGACGGGAGTTCAAAATTTGCACCTGCAAACAGGTGGGGGACATTTGGTAGTGTTGGTCTTGGTTGGGTGATCTCTGACGAAGATTTTTTCTCAGGTACTAAAGGAATTGACTTTTTAAAGCTGCGGGGCGCCTGGGGTAAACTGGGCAATGCCAACGGTTTTGCAAATAATTTATGGCAACCCGGAATCAGCAATGCTTCTACAGCCATATTTGGTGATAATATTTACACTGCTATTCAGGCTGCTTATATACCAGATCCTAATTTAAGATGGGAAGTAGTGCGGGGTATTGATCTGGGTGTTGATCTAAAAGCCCTGGATAACAGGTTAAATGCCGAAATCAATTTTTATGATAGAACAACATCAGATATATTAACACAACTGCCTATTCCTAATGACAGCCGGTTTTTCTTTACTAATTTGGGTAAAATAACAAACAGGGGTGTGGAAGTATCAATGGGATGGAATGACGAGATTACCCAGGACTTTACTTACGGAATTAATGCAAACTTCAGTTACAATAAGAATGTTGTAAATTCTATCGGGGATAACATAAATTTCCAGATTCTGGGTAATGGAGGTGCCAACAAAACAGAAACCGGGAAATCTATCGGTTATTTCTACGGATATAAGCAGGTTGGAATTTATCAGACTACCGCTGATCTGGTAAATATGCCATCCTTTACTACTTCAAGGCCTGGCGACATTGCTTATGCCGATGTTAATGGTGATGGATTGCTGACTCCTGATGACAGGACCTATCTTGGTACGCCATTTCCTCCTTATAGTTTTGGTTCCAGCATTTCCCTGGGGTATAAAGGTCTCGATTTTCAGATAGACGGGCAGGGTGTTGCCGGCAACAAAATATATACACAAAGGCGAAAAGCAGATTTTGCCCCGGTAAACTATGAGACAAACAGGCTTAACGCATGGACGGGACCAGGGTCAACCAATATTGAGCCCATCTTAGATAATTCAAGAAGCAATAACTATTTGTTTAGCAATTATTATTTAGAGCCCGGTGATTTTTTCCGGATCAGGTTGCTGCAGTTAGGCTATACTTTTAGTAACAGCCTTTTGCAGGGAACTTTTATTAAAAAAGCGCGGCTCTATGTAAGTGGTCAAAATATAAAAACATGGTCCAGGGTAACAGGGTATTCACCCGAAGCTCCTATTTCAAGTATTACAGGCGGTGGCGCTGATAATGGCACTTATCCCATCCCTGCCATATATACTTTTGGTGTGAATCTCACTTTTTAGAAATAATTATTAAATCAGCGATAAAATATGTTTATCATGAAAAAATATAAGAAACTAAACTATTCCCTCGGCATGTTCTTTTGGGTGCTTGCATTGGGTCTTGGTTTTACCGGTTGTAAAAAATTTTTAGATGTTGATCGCCAGGGATCATATACTGCGGATGATTACCCCTACCCGGGAGGCTCCGGTCCTTACGATCAATTTATTTTTGGAGCGTATAATGATTTGCGGAGCTACGATGTACATGTGGATGGGTTTGTTGGCGCCACAAGCATCAGAAGTGATGATGCTGATAAAGGAAGTACTCCTTCTGACATAGCGGATCAAATTGCAATGGATAACTTTCCGGTGCTACCCGATAATGGACGTTGTAACGCATTGTGGAGAGGATATTATACACTTATTAGTAAATGTAACAGTGCTATAGCTAATATTGATACTAACAAGGTTATTGTAGCTTCGGAGGCTGTAAAATTACAATCAAAAGCAGAAGTGAAATTTATCAGGGGGTATGCTTATTTTATGTTAGTCAGGCTGTTTGGTGGCGTACCTAAAGTTGACTCTGTGTATGCAGATGTGGCCTCTACACCTGTATTGGCACGTAGCACAGCCGCAGAAATTTATGCATTCATTGAAGAGGATTTGAATTTTGCTAAATCTTACCTGCCCGTAGAATGGGATAAAACAAAATTTCCGGGCCGCATTACTTCCGGTGCTGCACATGGTATGCTTGCAAAGGTATATTTAACCCAAAAGAAATGGGCAATGGCGATGGCAGAGGCTCAGGTTGTTATGAACTCAGGTCAATACAATCTTTCTACACCATATAGCACCATTTTCAGCGAAGAGGGAGAAAATAGTAAAGAATCTGTTTTTGAAGTGCAGGCTACGGCATCTGCAACTGTAACCCAGGCTAACGGTATTCAGTACGCAAGTTTCCAGGGTGTGCGTGGACCCAATAACTGGAACCTGGGCTGGGGCTTTAATTCGCCCAGTATTTACCTGGTAAATGCTTACGAAGCAGGTGACCCGAGAAAAAACCGGACAATATTCTTCGCAAGTACGGCAACTACTACTAATACTTCAATTTTTGGTGAAACAAACCCGATTTATCCTACCCAGGTTCCCAACGAAAGATATAACCAGAAAGTACTGGGAAATCCCGCTTTACGAAACTCCATCACGCGCGGATGCTGGTGGATGAATGTCAGGATACTGCGTTATGCTGATGTTGTTTTAATGTTTGCTGAAGCGGCCAATGAGGTTGGAGGTGAAGCAAATATCACAGCTGCCAGAAATGCCTTAAACTCAGTAAGGGCAAGGGCAAGGCAGGGCGCTGCCGCAGGGGTGTTACCCGATGTAACCGCTACAGCACAGGATGCACTACGGGCAGCCATCTGGCATGAAAGACGAATTGAACTGGCAATGGAACATGATCGCTTCTTTGATTTGGTAAGATGGGGTGTGGCCGCAGAAGTTTTGAATGCCTCTGGCAAACCTAACTTTTCTGATGCGAAAGATGTGCTTTTGCCTATACCACAGGCCCAAAGAGACCTGAACAGTAAACTAACCCAAAATCCCGGATATTAAAACAAGCGAAGTATGAAAAATAATAATATATATCAACTTTTTACAGGGACAGTATTCTTTTTATTAATAGTGTTAAGCTCGTGCAAGAAAGATGGTAACCCCAATAACCTTCCCCCTGTTTCTCCAAAGGATTATGAAGGCAAGGTAGACGGTTTCACCAGCTCAGATGAAATTTTCCCGAATAATCTTGTTGCATACTGGTCCTTTGATGGCACAAATAATGAACTGAAAAGCGGCACAGCTCCAACAGCAACGGCAAACGTTTCTTTTTTTGATGCAGGAGTAAGAGGAAAGGCTATAAAGCTGAATCAAGGGTATCTGTATTACGCTAAGCAGTTTGGGGCATTTAAGAAAGACAGCCTTAAAAGTTTTACCATTAGTGAATGGATACAGATCTTAAATAACGGATCCAAGCGTACTATGATCTTCCAGATTGCACGACCCGGAATTTTTAACGGGAATCTGAATTTCCGTTTAAATACCCAGTCATTCCCCGCTTCAAATACTTCAGAACTGAAGATTAACCCCTTTTTTGTTACAGTTAACGGAACAGGGACTCAGGATAATGTAAATACTTTAAGAGATTCTCCGGGAATGCCTAATTACTTTCCTTATTTAACCCCTACTATCGGAGCTGATGTTTGGGTACATTTAGTTTTAACTTACAATGCAGAAACCGGATTTTTTTACATTTGGGCCAATGGAGTTCAGGTTGGAGCATACTCAAGCAGGGGAACAGGAAATAACCTTTTTACATCCCACGAACCAAATGAGGTTATAATTGGAGCAAATTATAACACCATACCTGATAAAGCAGTTAGCACAAATACAGACTATGTGGCAATGACAGGAAGCATAGATGAAATAAGAGTATATAATACTGTTCTGCCTGATGCTTTTATCTATGCTTTGTACAATCTTGGTAAAGCTAAGATGTAATAAAAAAGAGCGTGTTATTATTACGCTCTTGTTAATGTTTTGTATCAGCCGGTTTCCTTTAATTCTAAAGAAAACCGGCTTTATTGTTGCCTTTGATCACGGAACTTGTGCCTCCCTGTATATCATCCCTCCCTTTTCTGCGGCGGCAGTGTGATCCAGTTCCGGCCATCTCTGGCAATCAGCGCTTCCGCATCTTCCGGTCCCCAGCTGCCCGGCGCATAATTAGGAAAATCAACCGGCGGACGCTTTTCCCAGGTATCCAGGATAGGTTCTATAACCTTCCAGGCAATCTCCACCTGGTCGCTCCGCATATATTGTGTAGGATTACCCATCATCGCGTCCAGTAATAAGGTTTCGTAAGAGTCGGGCTGCGGCTCATGAAAAGTATCCAGGTAGCTGAATACCATGTTCACAGGACTGAGCGACATGGTTTGTCCCGGCCGCTTTGCCTGGAAACGCAGCCGTATATCCATTTCAGGCTGAATGCTGATAGTAAGCCTGTTAGACCGCCATGTTTCAGAAGCTTCCGGCGGGAAGGCGTACTTGGGCCCCTCTTTAAACTGTATGGTAATAAGTGTGGTCTTTTCCTTTAAAAATTTCCCGGTGCGCACATAAAACGGAACGCCATGCCAGCGCCAGTTATCCACGTAAAACTTAACGGCCGCAAAAGTCTCTATTCCTGAGTTAGTATCCACTCCTTTTTCTTCGCGGTACGCCTTTTCCTGCACTCCCTGCATCCAGCCCTGCGAATATTGTCCGCGAACCGCATATTTCTGCACATCCTCCTTTTTTATTTTGCGGATGGCATTTAATACATCCGATTTTTTATTACGTATCTCATCTGCGTCAAACGAAACAGGAGCTTCCATAGCCACCATGCAAAGCAGCTGCAGAATATGGTTCTGCACCATATCGCGCAACGCACCGGAGCGTTCATAATAGCCCCCACGGCCTTCCACACCTACTGTTTCTGAGGCAGTGATCTGAACATGATCAATATAATTGCTGTTCCAGAGCGGCTCAAACAAAGCGTTGGCAAAGCGCAGCGCCAGTATATTCTGAACTGTGTCTTTACCCAGGTAATGGTCTATCCGGTATATCTGGCATTCATCATACATATTGGTCAGCAGCTTATTCAGCTCCTGGGCGCTTTTAAGATCGTGGCCAAAAGGCTTCTCCACCACAATACGCATTTTATCCCTGGCTATGTCCAGTTCAAGCCCGTGAAGGTTAGTGGTAATTTCCGGAACCAGCTGCGGCGCCACTGCCAGGTAAAAGATAACATCGGCTTTTACGCCCCAATCTGCTTCATATTCTTCTATGATCTTTTTTATAGGCTGATAGGTTTCAGGTTTGTCCACATCCATTCTTAAATAAGAGATATGAGCCGAGAAGTCGTCCCATACCCCATTGGTATTTCCTTTTCTGCGCGAAAACTCTACAATGCCTTCATGCAGGTGCTCCCTGAATTTTTCATTGCTGTAATCCGTACGGCCGGTGCCAATAATGGCAAATTTATCAGGCATTAAACCGTCTATAGACAGGTTGAACAATGCTGGCGTAAGCTTACGCTGGTTTAAATCGCCGCTGCCACCAAATATAAAAAGTATGGTTTCGTTAGGCCTTCTGTTATCTGATTCTGTTTGCATGTTTTATTTTTCTGGAGATAAGCTCTTGTTTTTTTGCCCGGCAAATGTAGGTCAGATGTTTTAAAATATAAAGTCTGCGTGAAAGATAGACAAAATACAGACAAACGGGCTCCAAACTGTCTTATTCATTGCGGCAGCAATGATCATTCCATATTTTCCATGCGCGATGGCCCCCAAAGGGTTTAGTTATTTGTATAAAGTCGTCTTCCGAATGGCCCGTAAATACTTACTGTAAGAAAATACAATTCTTCTTATAGGACTATCACCAACATCTTAAGTGACGAAATGCCAGGGCAAACGCATAAATATTTCAACATCGTGTTTATCCGTCGATTTTAATGCCACAGATGCACAGATATGCGCCAGAGGCGCATATCTGTGCTATCATATTTCAATTATTCATTAATTTCTATCTGTGTCCCGAATATTCGGGATGGCAAAATAATTTATGCGTTCGCCCTGTAGATTCTGCATTTTCCATTCCCCGTTTATTTCCATTCCCTTAATTTTGCACATGGCAACAAGAAATATTCATGCAGCAACTGCAAATTCCCCCAAAATTTCATTAGAAGGTTTAACATTTGACGATGTACTGTTAGTACCGGCATACAGTGAGGTTTTACCCAGAGACGTAGATATCCGCACCAGGCTCACCAAAGATATCAGCTTAAATACCCCTGTTCTGTCCGCAGCAATGGATACGGTAACCGAAGCGGCGCTGGCTATAGCCATTGCACGCGAGGGTGGGCTGGGCATTTTACATAAGAACATGAGCATAGAGCAACAGGCAGCCCATGTACGTAAAGTAAAAAGAAGCGAAAGCGGGCTGATACTGGATCCCCTTACGCTTTTAGAAGATGAAACTATTGGAGATGCGCTGAGGCTGATGAAGGAGAATAAAATTGGCGGTATTCCTATTATAGATGCCGGCCATAAACTCAAAGGTATTCTTACCAACCGTGATCTGCGTTTTGAGCATGATCCTAGCAGGAAGGTGAGGGAAGTAATGACCAGCGAAAACCTGGTAACAGCGCCTGCCGGAACCGACCTTAAAAAAGCAGAAACCATCCTCCGTAGACATAAAATTGAGAAACTACCCGTGGTAGACAAGCAGGGTAAGCTGGTGGGGTTAATCACCTACCGCGATATTTTGCAGGTAACCAGTTTCCCCAACGCTATAAAAGATTCGTTCGGAAGATTGCTGGTAGGCGCCGGTATTGGCATTACTGCCGATGTGCTGGATCGCATCAGCGCACTTACGGCTGTAGGCGTTGATCTGGTGGTATTAGACAGCGCGCACGGCCATACCAAAGGGGTGATCGAAACCCTTAAAAAAGTAAAAAAGAATTTTAAAAAGCTGAACGTAGTAGCAGGTAATGTAGGTACGGCCGCCGGTGCGCTGGCGCTGGCAGAAGCAGGCGCCGATGCGGTAAAAGTAGGTATCGGACCAGGCTCAATCTGTACCACCCGTATTGTTGCCGGTTCCGGCATGCCGCAGCTTTCCGCTATTATGGAAGCGGCAAAAAGCCTTTCCAAAAAAGGTATCCCGCTGATTGCAGACGGAGGTATCCGCTACACGGGCGATATGGTAAAAGCCCTGGCAGCCGGTGCCGACTGTATAATGATGGGCAGCGTATTTGCCGGAACAGAAGAAAGCCCTGGCGAAACCATCATTTTTGAAGGCCGTAAGTTTAAGGCCTACCGGGGTATGGGCTCCTTGGGCGCTATGGCTACTGGCAGCAGCGACCGCTACTTCCAGGATCCAGAAGATGATGTAAAGAAATTTGTACCCGAAGGAATAGAAGGTCGTGTAGCCTATAAAGGTTCTTTAAAAGAAGTGATTTATCAATATGTTGGAGGCTTACGCGCCGGTATGGGCTATTGCGGCGCTAAAAACATCGCTGAGCTGAAAAAAGCACAGTTTGTTCGCATTACCAATGCCGGTATGAACGAAAGCCATCCGCACGATGTAATTGTAACAAGAGAAGCGCCTAATTACAGCAGGAAGTAAGCCGAAGGCTTGGGGTATAAGGCTTAAAGCTTTTAGCTTCCAGCTTTTGGCAAAAGAGCATTGATTGTTTATTACACTGAGTATAGAATTTCTGTATTATGTGAAAGCTAAGGGCCGGAAACGTTGAAGATGCATAATGCTTTTTGCTTCCGGCCTTCTGCTTTTAGCCTTTAGCTTTCATCTCGTACATCGTACACCTTATATCGTACATTTTACTGTCGCTGTACTAATGTCTAAATACTAAGTACTAAAATCTAATGTCTTAAATCTTTTCAACCTTACCATGAAACCCGTTATCACCATAGAATATTGCCCCAGGTGCAACTGGATGTTGCGCGCAGCCTATATGGCGCAGGAATTTCTAAGCACATTTTCCGATCACGTAGAATCCGTATCCCTGAAGCCAGGAGCTGTCAGCGGTGTTTACAGGATATCTGTCAATGATACAATCATTTTCGACCGGAAAGAAAGCGGAGGCTTTATAGAAGTTAAGGAACTAAAGCAATTGATAAGAGATAAAATAGATCCTGGAATGAGTTTGGGCCATTCGGACAGGAAGTAAGCCAGAGGATGGATGACAGATGACAGGATGGTTGCAGCGATGCTGGTTATCGGGTTGCTGGTTAGAGTTATGTGTGTGTGTCTAAAATAGGTTCACATTTTTTATAATACCCAATTTTCAATACGCAATAATCCCCGCCTGACCAATCATTTGGGCAGGAATGTTCAGTTATTGTCTCCGAAACGGATGTCCAATGAATATTGAAAGTTGAGCATTCCCGCCCCCGTCCGTACCGGCACGGGCGGACGTCCGGTCAGGCGGGGATTGTTGATTATTATCTGAGTATAGAATTTCTGTACTGTATGGTTGATCGTTCAGATGCTGGATACTGATTGTTGGATACTGGAACTTGGAACCTCAAACTTGAAACTGTCTAATGTCTTAATACTAACGTCTAAGTACTAATATCTAACTGTCTTCAACTTTAACCTTAATCAAATATATGATATAGAAATTCTGTACTCGTACCTTCTGTCTGTCTGAAGCCAGAACCATGTACGATATCAGATGTACGGGGTACGAGCATCCGGCAACCAGTATCCAACAAACTATTAAACCCTGTCAGCCGGCATTTGTCCTCTTGATAGTCCGAAAGTCCGAAAAAGAAGCCTGCTTTGAGCTTCGGCAAAACAGCATTGGTTATTGATTATTCAAGTATAGAATTTCTGTATTATGTAAAAGCTAAGGGCCGGAAGCGTTGAAGATGCATCCAGCCTTCTGCTTTTTAGCCTTTAGCTTTCATCTCGTACATCGTACACCTAATATCGTACAGGCACAGCCTGAAACCTGGAGCCGTGTACCAGCAACCAGTATCCAACAAACTTTTAAACCTTTAAACTCTGTCAGCTGTCATCTGTCAACCGTCATCTCCCTAATCCCCCTTGCTCACGCTGCCTGCCCCGCCGGCTTCAGATGTTACCTGGGGATTGCCTTTATATTTTATGGTGCTGGCCCCGTTAGCTTTAGCCTTTAAAGCAATGCTGCTAAATACACGTACGGTACTGGCCCCCGAAGCATCTGCATCAGTCTTTTCCGCCATCAGGTTAAAAGCATTAATAGTAGAAGCTCCCGAAGCATCTGCCTTTACATCGCGGCTTTCCCCATCAGCAGTAAGTGTGCTTGCCCCGCTGGCTTCCAGTTCCACCACAGGAGCCCTTACTGAAACTTTGCCGCTGGAAGCACCCGAAAGATCAAATTTAATTTTCCTGTCCTGGGTAAACTTTCCCCGTGTTTGCAGCTGTGCTGCGCCAGAAATATCTACCTTATCCAGCCAGGGCGCTGTAATATATACTTTTACCTCGCCCGTAGCATCAAGGTAGGTATTGTTGATAACGTCCACTTCCAGCTTTTTACCCTCATGCACATTTACATCCAGGTATTTAAACAGGTTTTCATCAGTTTCTATTTTCACACTGTAATCTGTTCCCTGCTGAATGTAAACATCCATATTATCCCCAATGTCTATTTGCGCAAAATCTTTCAGGTTGTATGTTTTGGAAATAACATGTCCGTTGCCTTTAACACGTTTCTGGTCAATAATATTGCAGGAGCTCAAAGCCATCACTGCAATCAAAAAAACACTTAAATATTTCATACCCCGGTTTTATTTTTTTAAACAATTACTTCCGGACTTTCTGACTTCCGGACTAACTTCAAATTGTATTACCTTCGCCGCATTATGACGGAAAGAATACTTATTCTCGATTTCGGCTCTCAATATACCCAGCTAATTGCCCGTGCGGTGAGAGAAGCCAGTGTTTACTGCGAAATTATCCCTTATTCAAAGCCTTTCGAAATTAATAGCAATTTAAAAGGAATTATTCTTTCCGGCTCACCATTTTCGGTGAACGACCCGAATGCTCCTGTTATTGACCTAAAAGCCTTAGTAAAAAACCTGCCGGTGCTGGGTATTTGCTATGGTGCGCAGCTTACAGCAAAAACCTTTGGTGGCCGTGTAGAAAAGAGCAGCAAGAGGGAATATGGCCGCGCTTCCATGCTGGTACAAGATGAAACCGATGTATTAATGCAGGGCGTAAGTTCCAAAAGCCAGGTATGGATGAGCCACGGCGACAGCATCCTGGAATTGCCCGAAGGATTTGAAGTGCTGGCCACAACCGATAGCATACCGGTAGCGGCTTTCAGGAATAAAAACGATGAAAATGCGCTATACGGATTACAGTTTCATCCCGAAGTATATCACAGCACAGAAGGCAAGCATATCCTGAAAAACTTCCTGGTAAATATTTGCGGCTGCAGCCAGGACTGGACACCGGCGCACTTTGTTACAGATACCGTGAACGCTTTAAAAGAGCAGATTGGCGATCGCCATGTAATTATGGCTCTGAGCGGTGGGGTAGATAGCACGGTTGCTGCTACACTCATACATAAAGCCATCGGGGACCGGCTGCATGGCATTTTTGTAGATAACGGCGTATTGCGCAAAAATGAGTTTGAAGAGGTATTAGAAATTTATAGCCAGTTAGGCCTGAATGTCAAAGGTGTAAATGCCAGCCAGGTTTTTTATAACGAGCTGAAGAACAATCCTGAACCGGAAGCAAAACGTAAAATAATCGGCCGCCTGTTTATTGAAACCTTTCAGCAGGAAGCCAGCCTGTTAAAAGATATTGAGCTTTTAGGTCAGGGAACTATTTATCCTGATGTGATTGAGAGCGTGTCCGTGCATGGCCCTTCGGTTACCATCAAATCGCACCATAATGTAGGCGGGCTGCCGGCCACTATGAAAATGGAACTGGTAGAGCCGCTCCGGTATTTGTTTAAAGACGAAGTACGGAAGGTGGGTCGTGAGCTGGGTATCCCGGCTAACCTGATCGACAGGCATCCCTTCCCCGGTCCGGGCCTGGCCATCAGGATTTTAGGAGAAGTTACAGAAGAAAAGGTAAAATTGCTCCAGGAAGCAGACCATATTTATACTAACGCCTTAAAAGAAACCGGCCTGTATGCAACGGTTTGGCAGGCAGGCACAATCTTATTACCGGTAAAAAGTGTGGGGGTTATGGGCGATGAACGTACGTACGAATTTACCGTTGCCCTGCGTGCTGTAACCAGTGTAGATGGAATGACGGCTGATTGGGCCCACCTGCCTTACGATTTTCTGGCTGATGTGAGCAATGAAATAATCAATAACGTAAGAGGTATTAACCGCGTGGTGTACGATATCAGCAGTAAACCCCCGGCTACCATTGAGTGGGAATAGCGGTTGAACGCCAAAAGCTGGAAGCAGAAAGCTAAAAGCATTATGCCTCAAGCCTTCAGCTTTGTGCTTTTTAGCTATGAACCAGTAACTAATTAGGAACAATATTTGCTAAGAATAGTCCATCGTCAGCCAGGCAATGGACTATTGACTTAAAATACCGAGAATAATGAAACCCTTTTATTTGTTATTGATCTTCTTTTTATGCTTCTCCTCATTAGTACAGGCACAGGGTACCCTATCGGGAGCAAGACATAAAATGGCCATTTTTACCCCGCTCTATATTGATGAGGCTTTTGATAATGCAGGCTCTTACCAGTATGCAGGAAAAAATTTTCCCAAACAAACCATCAGTGGCCTGGAGTTTTATCATGGGGCATCGCTTGCTATAGATTCTCTTAATAAGCAGAACCTTCCGCTGGATGTGTATATATACGATTCCAAATCAGAAAGAGAAACGCTGGAGCAGCAGTTCAGCAAATGCGCCGCAGACGGGGTAGAGCTGATCATTGCCCACTGTTCCCTGGCCGACCTGACTACACTGGCCCGGCTGGGAGCCGATAAAAAGATCACGGTAATCAATGCCACCGTTCCCAATGATGCCAATGCTACGGATAATCCCTATTTTGTAGTGATCAACCCCACTATCCAAACGCAGCTGGAAGGCCTGTATAATTACATGAAAGCCAATTATACCGGCAGGCAGGTAACGGTTATTACCCGCAAGCAGAGCTCTGAAAAATATATCCGGTCTGTGTTTGAAACGCTCAGTAAACATTACAAAGACTCGGTAAAATTTATATTCAGAGAGGTGAACGATGAAATAGCCTTGAATGCGCTGGGAACTACCACACAGCCTACCGAGACAGGTTTATTTGTGGTAGGTTCTCTTGATACAGATTTTGGAAGCAAAGTGCTGAAGCAGTTTGCAGCAAGCAGTAAAAATTACGCTTCCTTAACGGTAATAGGCATGCCCACCTGGGAAAATATAAACATTGCAAAACCAGAGTATAAAGGTGTGGAGATTATTTACAGTATCCCGTTTTATAATCCCAAAACAGATGCCGCCAGCAGAAGTATCACCGGCTATTACAATAAAAAAATGTATGCGCGTCCCAGCGATTTAGTATTCAGGGCCTACGATCTTACCTGTAGGTTTGGCAACCTTGTTAATAAATACGGAAAGGGCATCAATAAAAAACTGGAGGGAACGGAGTACCGTACTTTTTTTGATCTTGATATTAAGCCTGTGTACCAGAATGGTAAGATAAGTCGCTATGAGAACAAAAAATCATACTATCTCACCTATCTGAACGGAGTTTTAAAGGTGGTGAACTAATTAAAGCATTGTTGCATTTAAAGTGAGTAATGAATGATCAGTTGTGCGTATATCTGTAATTACTCACTATTCACTACTCACACCTGACTTAACACTAATTGATCTCAGCTTTCAGATCATTCAGCATCATTTTCTGGGAATCAACTATTTTTTGCTGGGCTTCCTGTTTAGCTTTATTGGCAGCAAGCTTTTCCTCCAGCTCTTTTTGCTCTTTTTGAAGGCTGGCAAGGATTTCTTCTTCTTCTACAAGGAGGGTTTCCTGCTTCCTGATATTCGTAATATTATGGCTTCGCTTTACTTCAGCAGCCATGTTTTCCAAAAAAGATTTTCCCCTGCTGCCTAACAATTCGGCGCCTTCAATATCACCCGCGCCATGCATTACCATATAAACAGTGGTTTTTTCCTTAGCTGTGGGGTCTATTTTGAAATAATAATCCAGTTTGCTTTTACTTATTTCAGGGATCACAGCGTTAGGGTAAAGCCGGAAATCTTTATTTAAGCTTCCTGTGAGCTGGTTATCAGTAAATTTTGCAACAAAGGCATTCTCTACAATTGGCTGCGGATAATTATATACCATCACTAATGCAGGCTCTTCGGTTTTGCCGTTCTTTACCTTTCCTTCAAACGCCTGCGCCGAGGCATTCATTGTAATAATTCCCAGTCCTGCAAAAATTGCCAGTTGTTTAAACATAAAAACGTATTAAGTTAGATGAATGGATCCTGCCGCAAAGTTATATTAACTCGGCGTTTTATTTTAAGTACTTTAAATTTGTACGAATAATTTTTTAGTATTGAGCGGAATTAAGAAACTGGCAGGACAAACTATTTGGTATGGCGTAAGTTCTATAGCAGCAAGGTTTATCAATTACCTGCTTACACCTTATCTTACCTATAAATTTACTACCGGAGAGTACGGGCAGATGAGCGTATTATACGCTTTCATTCCTCTTATGAATATCATCTTCACCTATGGAATGGAAACCGGCTTTTTCAGGTTTTCGCAAAGCAGCGATAAGGAGAAGGTTTATAGCACTACCAGCCTCTCATTAATATATTCCACTGTAATACTTACCCTGCTTTTGATTGCTTTCAACAGGCCGCTATCCCATTTATTAGAGTTTGGCAATCATCCCGAATACCTGGTGCTGGCAGCAGCCATTATTGCTTTAGATGCGCTCACTACCATACCATTTGCCAAACTGAGGCAGGACGGGCGCCCCGTAAAATTTGCTTTTGCTAAAATTTTAGGAATTGTAGTAAATATAAGCGCCACTATTTTTTTTCTCAGCATAGGCCCTGACCTGGCAAAAACACATCCCAATAATATTTTGGGGCATCTCTATAAAGAAAACTGGGCGGTAGGGTATATTTTACTTGCCAACCTGATACAGAACTTTATTGTTTTCCTGGTGCTGTCTAAAGAATTCTGGGGATTCAGGTTCAGATTTGACAGAGCGCTTTGGCGGGCCATGATGGTGTACAGCCTTCCGCTTATTATTGCAGGGCTGGGTGGTATGATCAACGAAACGGCTGACAGAATTATGCTTTTAAAGTGGTGGAAACCTGCTGCAGGCGGTGGTGATGCCGAAGCCCAGGTAGGTATTTATTCAGCATGTTATAAGCTGGCCATCCTTATCAGTTTAGGTGTTCAGGCATTCAGAATGGGTGCCGAACCGTTTTTCTTTAAACAATCAACTACAGAGAATGCACCGCGTACTTATGCAAGAGTGATGAAATTTTTTGTAATTACCTTATGCCTGATGTTTTTGTTTGTGATGCTGTACCTGGATATCTGGAAGGAGTTTATCCGGAATAAGGAAATGTGGGTTGGTCTCAAAGTGGTGCCTATTCTACTACTGGCTAATATGTTCCTGGGTATTTATTACAACCTGAGCATCTGGTATAAGCTGGGTAATAAAACCATTGCCGGGGCTTACATTACATTAATAGGCGCTGCGGTTACCTTACTGATCAATTACATCTTTATTCCGCATTACAGCTATGTAGCCTGTGCCTGGGCCACTTTTGCCTGTTATGGTATAATGATGGTGGTATCTTATATATGGGGGCAGAAAAATTACCGCATTCCTTATGCCAAAAATAAGCTGATGGCGTATATGGTTATAGCGGTATTATTTTATGTAAGTCATTATTATATTAAAGCACAGTTTCCTGTAACCTGGGTGAATTATGGCGCTGCAACGCTGTTATTCCTGCTCTACCTGCTGTTTATTCTCAGGATTGAAAAGAAAGAGTTTGCACAAATGCCTGTTATAGGAAGATGGGTTAGCCGGTAAAAAATACCGGCCGGGGCGAATAGTGGGACAGTTTTTTTGAAATTGACCTGAAAATTACCTTACGATAGCAGGTTTTGTCTCAATAAAAACTCTAATTGTTCGTTGGTGAGCATTAACTTTTCCGTCAGTACTTCTTTATTTTTGCTGCTGGTGTACAGCTTTAGTGCCTCTTCAATAGTGGCTCTAAGCTCCTCTTCGGACCAGGGCTTTTGAACGTATTTGTACACTGATCCTTTATTAATAGCGTCTATTACAGCATTGATATCTGTGTAGCCGGTTAATAAAATCCGGGGAACATGAGGGTGATCTTTGATAATGGATTCCAGAAACTCTATACCTGTCATTTCAGGCATTCTTTGGTCCGTAATAATAAGATGGATATCGTTTTCCTTCAATATTTTTCTACCCTCATCTGCTGAAAGAGCGGTAAAAATGTTGTACGATCTCCTGAACACTGCCCTGAATGAGTTAAGGTTATGTATCTCATCATCTACGTATAGAATATTCTTATAAATATTTTCCTCAATCATAAAAAGCAATTATTGTTAAAATTCTGTCTATATTTATATCCAATAAAATTGTATAAAATACAAAAAAAAAAAATAAATCTATGCGTTTAGGTTTAAAGGGGCCCACCGAATACTGCAATGAGTATAAACCGGTTTTTTACAGATTGAGAAAAGAAAATGAGCATGAACTGCTCAAAGAGCTTTTATCACATGACCCTTTAATACAAATATACGATACTATTAACAGTCAACTCGCTGAACTGTTAAAAATAAATAATCCTCAAAAACAGCTGTCCCCCGATGACATCAACAGTAGTATTGCAGCCCAGGAAAAAAACGGGAGTCTGGATCATATAGGTGTTTGGGTGTACTATCCCTGGTCCCGTAAGCTGGTTCATATACTGGATGAGGAAGATTTCATAAAAGTGAGGACCAGCAGGAACCTGTACAAGATTACCCCTGAGGAACTGGCTGTTTTAAGGAAAAAGAAAATCGGGATCATAGGTTTATCAGTGGGGCAATCCATTGCGCTGACCATTGCTACCGAAAGAGTATGCGGATCACTGCACCTGGCCGATTTTGATAATATAGAGCTGAGCAATATGAACCGGCTGAGTTTTACAAATTTGTATAATTTAGGGGCAGCAAAAGTGATTACAACTGCTCAAAAAATTGCCGAATTAGACCCATTCCTGGAAGTTACCTGCTTCACAGAAGGTATTCTGGACAGTAATATAGATGAATTTTTAGGGGAAGGGCCTGATAAACTGGATGTATTGGTAGAAGAATGCGATGGCCTGGATGTAAAAATATTGTCGCGGGTAAAAGCAAAGGAAAAGGGTATTCCGGTAGTGATGGATACCAATGATAAGGGAATGCTTGATATTGAACGTTTTGACCTTGAGCCCAACCGGCCAATATTACATGGAAGGGTAGCAGAGCTGGAAGCTATGGAAACCCCTGAGTTAATTGAAAAGCTGCAGACCCTGACGCCCGAAGAGAGAATAAGGTTTGTTACACAGATAATAGGGGTGGAGAATGTTTCGGAAGAAATGATGCATTCACTGATGGAAATAAGAAAGACTATTACGGGCTGGCCGCAATTATCTTCTGCCGTTACTTTGGGCGCTGCTATGGTTACAGATACTTGCCGGAGAATAGCCCTCGGTAAACTAACAACTTCTGGTAGGCATTTCGTGCATTTTACTGACTTATTAAATTAATAGCCCGGTATGATTCGAATTAGAGCATTCAGAGCTCCAGATGATCAGGAAACTTGCAAAAAGTTTATTGCCGGGCACAGACATATACTGGAAGTATATTATGGTATTATAAAAATCACCTCTGACAGTACAGAATGGACTAAAGATCCGTTTTGTATAGTAATAGTAGCAGAAGATGCAGAGTCGGGCCGGGTTTATGGAGGGGCAAGAATCCAGTTAGCCGGAGGTATGCACAAACTTCCGCTGGAATATGCTATTATGAAATATGATAAAAACGTAACAGTGGAAATTAACAATAGCCAGTTAGAAGGTGGTACAGGAGAAATATGTGGTCTTTGGAACTCAAAAGAAATAGCCGGAATGGGAATTGGAAGCAGAATATTATCGATGACCGCTGTAGGGATTGGGGACCAGCTGAATATAAAAAGCATATATGCTTTATGTGCACCAGGTACTTTGAAAATAACACATAGAATGGGTTTTTCTATTGTGAAAACACTGGGTAACGAAGGCACTTTTTTTTATCCGAAAGATAACTTTGTTGCTACGGTAATGAAGCTGAATGATATTTATGACCTTAGTTTGGCTGCAGAAGATGAGCGGCAAAGAATACTGTTCTACCGGAATAATATTAACGGAACATCAACCGAAACAGGGCCTAAAGGTACCTATGATGTGATTTTTGATTTAAAAATATCCAAATAAACAAAACAACTAGCATATAAAGAATGGGCTTTATTTTCCTGATTAAAAGACTTTTCCTGTTTTCTTTTCTGGCGTGGCTGCATCTGACAGTTTCGGCTGACGATAGTATCAATACATATAAAGGTGATGTAGTGCAGATTCATAGCTATAAGGTTTTGGTTGACGAAACAGATAGCCTTAAAATTGAGGATGTGGTCAATCGCCGTTTTGAAACTACGACCAATTTATCAGAGGCATTAAGTCGGGGAACTGTATGGATCAGGTTGTATTTGCATAACTTAAGTGGAAGTGATAGTCTTTTCCTGGAGTTAAGGAACCCGTTACTTGAAGAGGTTGGTTTTTTCGAGTACATGAATAATCAGATTTCAAACGTACAGATTACCGGTACTAGATATCCATTCTACCAACGTTCTTATGAGCTTCCTAACTTTTTGTATCGTTTACACTTAGCCCAGGGTCAAACATCAACAGTTTTTATTCGTGTAGAATCCGTTTCGCAGGGACACCTTCCTATTTATATCGGAAGTGAAAAACTCATTATTGATAAATCGTTCAATAACTTTTTATTCATAGGGTTGTACTGCGGGGTCATTTTTATTATGATATTCTACAACCTGTTTTTGTACTTCAGCATAAAAGACGTCAGCTATCTTTATTATATATTTTATATCTTTTCTGTAGGG